>NZ_JBVHVX010000011.1:0-32332 GCF_055564615.1 Agromyces sp. NPDC029043
TTGAGAGGACGGCACCCCCTCCACCCTCGTCGGTGACAAGGCCTGTTCCGTGTTTTTGCCCGAGCCTTGCAGCGCCTCCTTTGTGGGGGGGGGGGGGGGGGGGGGGCCCGGCCCCCCCCCCCCCCCCCCTCTCGCGCGCTCAGGCCCGGGGGAGGACCACGACGGGGGTCGGCGCGATGCCGTTGAACCCGGTCGCGGTCGCCCACGTGTACGCGCCCATCATCGGCGAGACGAGCAGGTCGCCGTCGGCGAGCGGCGGCAGCGGCAGCCGGCGCGCGACCACGTCGACGCTGTCGCACGTCGGGCCCGCGAGCGTCACGGGCACGCGCGTGCGCATGAGGACCCGCCGGGTCGCCCGCTCCGCCGCGTCGTCGCCCACGGGCTGCACGCCCAGCTCGGCCGCGGCGAACACGAGCGCGTGCACGTCCTCGGCGGGGATGTTCGAGTAGGCGCCGTACAGCCCCTCGTCGAGGTAGTGCCAGCGCCCGTCGGCGCGGTCGTTCGTGCCGATCACGCGCGTGACGAGGGTCATCGCGGGCGCGGCGACGAACCGGCCGGGCTCGACGAGCACCCGCACGTGCGACGGCACGGTCGCGAGGGCCGAGCGGATGCCGCCCGCCAGCGCTGCGATCGACGGAACGGGCTCGTCGTACGCGACCGGGAACCCGCCGCCGAGGTCGAGCACGTCGAACCGCACGCCGTGACGCGCCTCGAGCGTGCGCAGGAGCTGGAGCGTGACGGCGATCGCACGGCGCCACGGCTCGGCCGACGTGGTCTGGCTGCCGACGTGGAACGTGAACCCCCGCACGCGCAACCGCGACGCGAGGCAGCGCTCGACGAGCGCGGACGCGTCGTCGGGCGTGACGCCGAACTTCGACGAGAGGTCGGACTTGGCGCCGGGGTTCGGGAACGACAGGCGCACGAGCACCCCGAGCTCGTCGGTGGGCAGCCCCGCGAACTTGGCGACCTCGGAGGGGCTGTCGACGACGAAGGTGCGGATGCCGCGGAGGTACGCGCCCGTGATGTCGGCGACGGTCTTCACCGGATGCGTGTGCAGGCACGCGCCGACCGGCACGCCCTGGCGCTCGAGCAGGTCGAGTTCGCCCCGCGACGCGACCTCGAACGATGCGCCGAAGGCATGCACGGCCCCGATGACGGCGGGGTGCGGCAGCGACTTGGTCGCGAAGTGGATGCCGACCCCGGGCAGTTCGCGGCGCAGCTCGAGCAGCTGGGTCGTGACCCGGTCGGTGTCGAGCAGGAACAGCGGCGAGCCGTGGTCGCGGACCAGGTCGCCGAGGCGGATGCGCTGGGCGTACGCCGCGAGCTCGCGTCGGACGAGTTCGCGGTGCGGCGGCTGCTCGGGCAGCGGCACGGCCCCGGTGGGCGGGCGGCGACGCCGGGTGCCCCGCGGCCGGGCGAGGAGGGCGTCGGCGACGGCGACGCGGGGGTCGGTGCGGGTGATGAGGCTCATCGGAGTGCGCCTTCCAGGCGGGACGGGGCGTGGGTCGCGACGGTGCGGCTGCGCAGCGGCTCGGTGCGACGCCGGCGGGCGGAGGTCGCATCCGGATGCCCGTCGGGGAGGATGACGCGTCGGCCGAGTTCGAACGAGGCGATCGCGATGGCGTAGAACACGGCGTCGGCGGCGAGCTTGCCGACGAGCCATCCGGTCGGGTTCGGACCCAGCCAGGCCGCCGCGGCGACGAGCAGCGCGGGTCGCACGAGGAACGTGTCGAGCACTTCGGCCGGGCCGAACTCGGCCAGCATGCCGCGAAGCGTCAGCGCCGTCGCGAGTGCCGCGCGCCGCGTGCGGCGGCCGACGCGGACCACGCGCGGCGAGGCGAGGTGGCCCCGGATGCCGCGGACCACGACGAGCGCGTAGTAGCCGACGCCCTCGGCGATCGTGCCGGCCACCGCGGCCGCCACGATCGACCCGGTGGCCTCGTACGCCGCCCACGATCCGGCCACCGCCGCCAGCGTGCCGAGCACCTCGAGCGGCAGGTAGCGCGCGATCCACCGCGCGATGCGTCCGCGATCCGTTCCCGACATGCTCGCGAGCCTCGCAGCCGGGGCGTCCGGCCGGATCCGGAGAGGCCCGCCGACCCCGTCGGGGCATGCCCTGACTCCGCCGGCCGCCCCGGGGCGCGTCGCGGACGCTGCGAAGCGACTAGGCGAGCGGGGCGCGCTCCACGCGGTCGGGGATGTCGGGGAGCCCTCGCACGCCCTCGGGCATCCACCAGAGCACGTTCGCCCACGCCACGATGAACGCGGCCGCCGCGATCACGTCGGCGAGCAGGTCGGCGATGCCCACGGTGAAGAAGTCGGTCGCGATCCAATGCGCGAGTGCGCCGCCCGCGACGGCGGCCACCGTCACGGTGAGCCAATCGACGCCGCGGGTCGCGGCGACCTGCTTCGGGGTCCGGCCGATGCGCAGCCATCCCACGGTGAGCGTGATGGTCACGGCGGCGGCGCCGACGCACAGCACGAGGAGGTTCCAGCGCTCGTCGGGCGCGAGCCACGGCGGCAGGTCGCCGACGAGGCCCCACGTGAGCTGCACGAGCGGGAGGACGCCCCCGAGCAGTCCGAACACGACGACCATCGCGATCGTGCGCCGGTCGCGGCCGGGGATCGGCGCGCGTCGGGCCGACGAGGCGAGGCGGCGGGCGATCGCGCCGAGCACGACGGTGACGCCCGCGCACAGCAGGATGAGCAGGAAGTTGCTCTGCAGCAACGCGATCACGAGCGGCACGACGCTCGCCGTCGCGACGCCCGCCATCACGTACGCGCGCCGTCGGGCGGTCAGGCGCGCGTTGTCGGCCACGGTGCCGAGGTCGCCGCCGACGGCCTCGGCGACCCGGTGCCAGTGGCGCTGCGTCGAGACCACGGCGAACCAGATCGCGGCGATCGCGGCGAGCCCGATCATCGCGGCGCCGACGATCCATCCCGGTTCGGGGGCTTCGACCGGCTCCCAGGTCAGCGGCCAGGCGACCGCCGCCACGAACCCGGCGACCAGCGCGAGCCGAGGCGGATCGAACGCCGCGGGCAGGGCGACGAGCAGCGGACGGAGGAACGCGAGCACCGTCTGGGCGGCGATGCGCGCCGCCCAGCCCACCGGCTGCACGACGACCCGGTCGATCAGGCGCACGGTGCGCGAGGCGATCGCGAAGCGGTACGCCGGCTCGAGGTTCAGGATGGTGTCGGTGCCGGCGCGGAGCCGCTCGCGTCGGGAGGCGCGAGCGGCGGCGCCGGCCGCGGCGGCGCCGGCAGCGTCGTCGGCACCCGACTCCGGCGACAGCCGCTCGAGCGGCGAGAGGCCCTCGGCCGCGAGCTCGGGTTCGTCGGCCTCCTCGAGCACGGCGTCCTGCAGCACGCGGATCGCGACATCCGTCTTCACCGCCTCGGGCTGCAACGAGCTGAAGAACCGCGCGATGCCCGCGGCGCCGTCGAGCCGGCCCCACCACCAGTCGTTCACGCGCCACTCGCTCGCGAGGAACCCGAGGAAGTTGCCGAAGCCGTAGCCGGCGAGCTTCGACTGCCGGTCGAGCGCGACCTGTTCGGACGCGCGCCGCACCTCGGCGGCGGCCTGGGCGGGCGTGAGGCCGGGCGTGCGCAGCACCCGGCCGAGGATGACGTACCAGCGTTCCCTCGCGAGCGTCCGGAAGCTGCCGGGATCGTCGGGCGCCTCGTCGACGCCGATCGGCCAGTAGCGCACGTGCGAGAGCGCCGCGGGGATGCCCGCGGCGTGGTAGAGCGGCGGCAGGTCGGCGGCGGCGAGCGCGGTCGTCGCCCCGAGCGGGCGCCAGGCTGACGCGGTCCACGACGGCGGGAGCTCCCGGCGTCCGTCCACGGCCTCCTGCTCCACCCGCGCGGTCAGCAGCCGCAGCCGCGCGACGGCCGTGTCGAGCTCGCTCCAGAGCTCGGGCGCCTTGATCCGGGCGGATGCCGCGAGCCACGTCGTGACCCAGGCGTCGAAGTCGGCCGCCGTGGGCGCACCGTCGCGGGCCGCCGCCTGGTCGGTGAGCTCGAGCACGCGCGCGGTGAGCTCGTCGCGCCACCGGATCGCCTGGCTGAGCGCGCCGTACGCCGCCTTCCGAACCTCGGGGAGCGCGAGCCCGCGGCGTGAGCCCGGCTCGGTGGGCAGGGCCTCGAGCGCGCGCGCCCAGCCGAGCACGCAGTTCGCCGCGTCGGCGAGGGCGAGCGGCGACCGCGACACCGCCGCGGTGTCCGCGACGTTCAGCGCGGCGAAGCGCGCCGTGCAGACCGCGCCGAGCCCGGCCAGCCGGATCCGCGGGATGGGCCGGTACCGGCGGCGACGCGGCAGCGACGAGCTCAGCTGCCAGAGGCTCGGCGTCGAGGCGGTCGAGGCGAGGTGCTCGGCGAGGTCGACGCCGAGCGCGCGCACGTACGCGCGGCGGCGCTCGTGGATCGCGTCATGCGTCCATGACGCGGCGGCGACGAGCGGGGCCGCGCTGTCCAGTCGCGCGGCGGCGACGAGCCGTTCGGCGTTGAAGCGCTCGAGCTCGGCCACCTCGCGCGCCACCGATTCGCGGCGGAACTGGCGCGAGACCATGGCGCCGATCGCGCGGAAGAACCGCGACGCGTTGGCATCCCACTCGGTGTCGCCGCCCACGGGCGGGTCGGGCTCGGGGTCGAGGAAGAGCATCACGCGGTCGGCGCGGCGGTCGGAGACGCGCGAGCGCGCGGAGCGGAGCGCTCGTTCGATCGGGACGTTGTCGAACACCGCCCCGTCGACGATCCGGTACGGCGTGCCCGGATCGGTGCGGTGCGCGGCGAACGCGAACCGCATGCCGCGCGACTCCGCGTCGTCGGGCTCGCCGGCGGCTCCGCCGGTCGAGTCGATGTTGGCGGGCTCGAAGCCGCCCGGCAGCGACGAGGTCGACCGTGCGGCGAGGGCGAGACGCGAGAGGCTCGCCAGGTCGTCGCTGCGGCGGGTCTCGTCCATCCCGTCGTGCCGGCTCGGGATGCGGTTGTCGAGCAGGTGCTCGTCGCTTCCGACGAACCGGAAGTGGCCGCGGCCCTCGTTCGCATCCTCCTCGAACTCGTCGCCGGCGTCGATGACGGTCGCCGAGAGGTCGACGCCCGTGTACGAAGAGACGAGGTCGGGGTGCCGGTCGCTCGTGCCGTAGATCTCCTCGAGCGCCTCGTAGGTGCGGGCGCGGAAGTAGTCCTCGCCCTGCATGAGCGCCAGGATGCGGCGCGACCCGGGCGGGTGGAGCAGGCCCCAGAATCCGCCCACGCGCCCCCACGTGCGCAGCAGCCCGTCGAGCCCGGTGCCCGCGCGCTGGGCCACCGCGTAGACCACCGCGTTGAGCCCGCCCGCGCTCGCGCCCGCGAGCAGGTCGAACTCGACCCGGTCGTACCCGGCGGCATCGAGCAGCTCGGCGTACGTGCCCAGCCTCGCGAGCACGGGCGGCGTGAGGGGCCGGCCGGCGGTCTCGGGCACGAGTGCGAGCGTCTCGGCGCCGGCGTCGTAGAGCCGGATGCGGCGCAGCAGGTCGAGCTCGGCGACGGCCCCGCCGATCCACACGGCCAGGCTCACGCCCCCGCGCATGGCCAGCGCGACCCGGAGCGTGCGGTTGAACGACGGCATGGCGCCCGGATGGCGCGCCGCGACCTCGTCGACGCGCTCGTCGGGTCGCACGACCACCACGCGCACGGGGCGCGCCGAGGTGGTCGCCGACTCGGCGGCGGGCCCGTCGGCTCGCGCGGCGTCGGATGCGGCGGGCGCGACGTTCCTGACCATGGCGCTCCTCGTTGTCGGCGCGCGGGGCGCCTCGCCGGGCCGCGCGGATGTGCAGGGCCGCGCGGTCGGGCAGGGCGCGCGGATCCTCCCAGCGTGGCAGACGCGGGGGCCGGGTGCATCCGGGTTGTCCCCAGAACTGGGACCGCGCGAGCCGCTCGGCGACCGCGATAGCCTCGCGGTAGGCGGCGCATGGACGTCGGGGGCTCAGGCACGCCTTCGAACGGAGGTGCCATGGAACAGGTCGAGGGTGAGCGGACCCTGAGGGTCGCGATCGCCGACGACGCCCTGCTGCTGCGCGAGGGCATCGCGAAGGTGCTCGAGAGCGGCGGCATCGAGGTCGTGGCGTCCGTCGGCACCGCCGACGAGCTGCTCACCGCGCTCGACGAGTCCGAGCTCGACGCGGCCGTCCTCGACATCCGCATGCCCCCGACCCACCGCGATGAGGGGATCGTGGCCCTCGAGCGCATCCGCGAGCGCGGCGACCACCTCGGGGTGCTGCTGCTGTCGATGTACGCGACGCCCGAGTACGCGCTGCGCGTGATGGGCGCCGGCAGCGGCACCGGCTACCTGCTCAAGGAGCGCGTGTCCGAGCCGCAGACGCTCGTCCGCGCGGTCCAGACGGTCGCGTCGGGCGGCTCGGTCGTCGACCCCGAGGTGGTCGAGCAGCTCGTGCAGCGCACGCGCGCCGACGACCCGCTGGCGCGCCTGACCGAGCGCGAACGGTCGGTGCTCGAGCTCATGGCGCAGGGCTACTCGAACGGCGGCATCGCGCAGACCCTCTTCCTCGGCCTGAAGACGGTCGAGACCCACGTCCGCAGCATCCTGCAGAAGCTCGATCTCGAGGAGTCTCCGGAGCACCACCGCCGCGTGCTCGCGGTGCTGACGCTCCTCGGCCAGAGGTGATGCCCCTGTGATGGCTCCGGGTCGCCGCGGCCGCATCGCACGCCGGACCGCGATCATCGCCACCGTCGTGGCGGTGAGCCTCGCGATGGAGATCTCGGGGTTCCTCGCCACGCCGGTCGGCGACCGTCCAGAGGTGTCGTACTCGACGCTGCACGCGATGGTGCCGCTCGTGTTCGCGGCCTGCGCGGGCGTCGCCTGGGCCATCGGCCCGAACGCGGTGCCCGCCCGCCTGATGATCGCGTTCGTCGTGCTCTGGATCCCGCAGACCTTCTACCAGGTCATCGAGCAGCTCGGATGGCTCTGGCCGATCCTGCGCGGCATCGACCTCGCGTGGGCGGTCGTCGCGGGCATCCTCGTGCTGATCTACCCGCGCGGATGGCTCGGCGACCGGATCGACCGGGTGATCGCGACGACCGCGCTCGTGGCCACGCTCGTCAACTTCGTGGCGGTGCTCACGCTCGCCGGACCCGATGCGGTGCCGTGCGAGTGCGTGGCGAACCCCTACCGCATCGCCGACGCCCCGACGCTGTTCGGCCTGGTCGACATCGGCTACCGGATCGTGGGCGGCGCGCTCGCGCTCGCCATCGCCGGGCGCCTGCTCGTGCGCTGGATGCGGGGCAGCGTGCCCGCGCGCGCGGTGGCGTTCCTCATGCCGATCGCACTCCTCGCGTGGGCGTCGATGATCGCGGTCCAGGCCGTCAACTACGCGCTCTCGGCGCAGCGCGACATGGCGCTCGACACGGTCGGCCTGGTCGCGATGGCCTCGGTCCCCGTCAGCTTCGTCGCGGGCGTCGCGCACGCCCGGAACATGCGCGCGCGGGTCGCCGACCTCATGCGGATCACCCGCGAGGGCGCCGACCGGGGGATCTGGGCCGAGTCGCTCGCCCGCACGCTCCGCGACGACACGGTGCGGGTCTACTGGTGGGATGAGGAGCGGGGCCGGTACGTGGATGCCGCGGGCCGCCCGATCGACTCGAACGAGGCCGGCCGTGGCCACAGCATCCTCCCCGTCGCGTCGCCGACGGGGCTGCCGATCGCCCTCATCCGGCACGACCGCGTGCTCACCGACAACATGCGGCTGCTCGACGGGGTCTCGAGCGCCCTCCGGCTCTCGGTCGACAACGGGCGGCTCCGATCCGAGGTCGAGCGCACGCTCGAGCACGTCCGCCAGTCGCGCCAGCGCATCGTCGAAGCCGGCGTCGAGGCCCGGCGTCGCATCGAGCGCGACCTGCACGACGGCGCGCAGCAGCAGCTCGTCTCCCTGGGCATGCGGCTGCGGCTCGCCGCGAACGAGGCCCACGCGTCCGGGCAGAGCGTGCTCGCGGACGAGCTCGACTCGTGCATCGCGACGCTGAACCAGGGCCTGAAGGAGCTGCGCGAGCTCGCGCACGGGATCCACCCCAGCCTGCTCTCGCAGGGCGGGCTCGCGCTCGCCGTGCCCGAGCTCGCCGGGCGCTGCTCGGTGCCGGTCGAGGTCGACGTGCAGGCCGAGGGGCGCCTGCCCGAGCTGCTCGAGTCGACGGCGTACTTCGTGGTCGCCGAGTCGCTCGCCAACATCGAGAAGCACTCGCAGGCCACGCGCGCGTGGGTGCGCGCTCGGATCGAGGGCGACGAGCTCGTGCTCGTCGTGCGCGACAACGGCGTGGGCGGCGCGTCGCTCGACGCCGGCACCGGCATGTTGGGCATCGCCGACCGGGTCGACGCCGTCGGCGGCTCGACCGCGCTCGACAGTCCGCGCGGTGCGGGCACGACGGTGACCGTGCGGATGCCGGTGACGCACGACGAGCTCGCCGCCGCCGAGGCCGGGCCCGCCACCGTGCCCTCCACCGACCGGGACGACGACGGGCGTCGCTCGCTCGCAGGGTCCGGTCTGCTCGTCGCCGCCGAGTCGGGCGACCCCGCTCCTGCCGGACCGAGCGAGGCGGGCGTCGCCTCGGGCGGCATCGGCACGCCGGCCGACGTCTGAGCCCTCAGGCCCGCCAGCGGCACGCGGCGAGGTCGATGCGGTACCCGTCGGCGTCGTCGACCGACCTGACCGGCACGCCCTCGGCGTCGTAGCGCTCGCGCGCCGCCGCGGCGTGCCCGGCCGGCGGTCGCCCGCCGGCGCGGACGACACGCCACCACGGCACCGCATGCCCGTAGCGCGCCATGACCTGTCCGACGGCCCGCGCTCCGCGCGAGCCGAGCGCGGCCGCGACGTCGCCGTACGTCATGACGCGACCGGGAGGGATGTCGGCGACCACGGCGAGCACGGCGTCGACGAATCCGTCGGCGTGCTGCGCCATCCGCCGCCCCTCGACCACGTCGCGCGAGCGCCCGCTCAGCTCTTCAGCTGGAGCGCGCCGATCACGTCGCCGTACTGGGTCTCGCCGATGTCGCGGAAGCCGATGCGGTGGAAGAACTCGCCGGGACCCTCGTCGCCCGGCTCCCACAGCACCGTGATGCGGTCGAACCCGCGACGCTTCGCCTCTTCTGCCAGGGCGTGGGCGAGGAAGCGACCGACGCCCTTGCCCTGCACCTCGGCGTCGACGTTGATGCGCCAGATGCAGGCCCGGAACTCCTCGTGCTCGTTCTCGGGGTCGAAGTTGCCGTGGATGAAGCCGACCACGCGGTCGCCGTTGAGCGCCACGCGCTGCCACGCGGTGTCGGCGTTCACGACCGCCGTCTCGGCGGCGTAGGTGACCGGAGCGATGAACTGCTCCTGCCCGGGCTTCAGCGACAGGTTGTTCGCGGCCACGATGTTCGTCGCGTTCAGTTCTTCGAGTCGCAGTTCAGCCATGCATCGCAGCCTAACCGGACCGGCCGCCGGAGGAGAACACCGTGATGCCGGCGCCCCGGCGCGCGAGCCGTCTCACTCCACGCCGCGCGTCGTGACGATCCGCCGCCATGGGCCGTCCGGCACGTCCTCCTCGTCGACGAACTGCCAGTCCACGCGGTCGCGCATCCCGTTGAGGTCCTCGAATCCGAGGCATCCGTTGAGGGCGGGCGAGACGTCGAGCCCCGCGCCGTTGAAGTCCTGGTTCGCCGGCCGTCGGTCGTCGTGCCCGAAGACGTACGCCTCGTCGTCGTAGATGCCGGGTCCGGCGTCCTCGATCTGGCCGTAGCATTCCCGATCGCCGGAGACGAGCCGCACCCAGCGGTTCTTCATGAGGCTGGCGCGGTGATCGCCCACCAGGTGCCGGTACGCGGGCTCGTCCGCCCACGGGATCACCTCGCCGCGGCGTGCGAAGGCGGCGGGGTGGTTGACGTCGTCGTAGGGCAGGTCGAGGTAGAACGGGTTCTCCAGCGGCGTCATCCGCGTGGGGAACCAGCCATTGGCGGCCGTTCGAGGCTCGGTCAGGCATTCGCCGTCGCGGATCACCCCGTCGCATCCGCCGTAGTGGTCGTACCAGTCACGGTCGTACGCCGAGAACATCTGGCTTCCGTCCGGGGCCTCCGGGTCGAGGATCTCGCCCACCCAGAAGGTCGTCGCCACGATGTCGGTGTGCCACGGGTACGGCCCGCCGTCCTCGACGACCGGCGCGGTGGCCCGCGGGACCTCGACGACCCGGGTGCCGCACCCGGCCGCGCCCGCCACCGTGCCCAGCACCACGATGGCCGTGACCACGACCCGCCGGACCGGCGTCGTGGCTCGACCGGCTCCGTCCTCGCCGGTGCGAACCGGTGGCGCGCTCACCGGCACGCCTCCGTGTCGGGCGCGGTCCAGTTCAGCGACGAGTAGGGAGTGGACAGCGTCGGGGTGCTGGCGACCGCGGGCTGCACCGGCATGGTCGGGGCGGACTCCGCAGCGACCGACCGGTAGCCGAAGGCCGACCCCGTCACCCGCACCGACAGGGCCGCACCCACGTCGGCCGGGCCCGGTTCGTAGATCGGCCCGCCGATGCAGTCCACCGGGCGGCCGTCGCGGAGCCACTGGTAGGTGAGCGACGCCGTCGTCGGCGTCCACGATCCCGCCACGGCCGTGAGCTGCCCGCCGACGGCGGGACGGCCGCTGATCGACGGTGCCCCCGGCTCGACGGCCGGCGGCGGGCCCTCGACCAGGTGGAGGGACAGGTCGTCGGTGACGAGCGTGCCGTCGTCGCCCAGGCTGAGGCCGAAGCTGAGGCCCGTCGCCCCCCGCGGCACCGGCGGCGACTCCCACGTCGCCTCGGCGAACTCCGGCGCCGGCGGGAAGTCCGGGCTCGAGGTCCAGTACGCCCACACCCCGGTCGGATCGCGCAGGTACACCGAGAACTGCGCGGGCGCGTCGGAGGTGTACCAGGCGCCCATCGCGTACCGCCGCCCGGGGGCGACGCTCGGCGCGCAGTCGCCGAGGTCCATCTCGATGACGACCTTCGCGTCGCCGTCCTCGTGATCCGACACGACGATGCGTCCGGCGACCTTGCCCGTGCGTCCCGGCGACACGGTGTCGTAGACCCACGTGTTCGCTCCGAACCCGACGCCCGTCCAGCATCGCGGGGCGCCGTCGCCGGGCGGTTCCTCCAGGCCGGGGTTGACCACGCCGTCGACCCCCGGCGCGATCGGCGGCGGGAAGCCGCGAGCCACGATCGGCGCGACGGCGCCGCCGATGACCTGGTGCACGGTGCGCACGACCGTGCCGTGCGAGGCGGCGCGCGCGGCGAGCCATCCGACGAACTCGCCGAACACCGCGGGGAGCATGCTGTACCCCGCGGGGTCGCACGCGTCGCAGAGGTGGTGGAAGGTCAGTGCGACCCATCCGCCCCCGGAGCCCTCGGCGTTCGTCACCGTCGACTGCAGGTCCTGCAGCGTCCAGGTCGCGTCGACGAGCGCGGGTGCGCGCAGTTCGAACGGGTCGGCCGGGGGGATGGACTCGGCGAAGTCGCACCCGCCGCAGCCGAACCGCGTCTCGACATCGCCGAGGTCGCGTGCGCTGTTGAACCCGCAGGCCCGGGCGGCGGCCTTGGCCGACTCGCTCATGGACGAGAACGGGTAGGCGAAGCTCGTGACCTGGAAACCCCAGCTCGCGAGTGTCGCGCGTCCCAGGCACGCCTCGCGCTCGGCCTCCTGCGCACTGATGAGGGCCATGTCGGGATGCGTCACCGAGTGCGCGCCGATCTCGTGCCCGGCCGCCGCCATTCGGTCAAGGTCGGCCAGTGTCAGGTAGTCGGGCTCGCCCACGAACCCGGACGGGACGTAGAAGGTGCCGTCCAGCCCGTGCGCGTCCATGATCTCGACGGCCTCCATCTGGCTCGCGTTCCCGTCGTCGAACGTCAGGCTCACGACGGTGGGCGAGGCCGCCGCGGCCGGGCCCGCCCCGGTCAGG
This sequence comes from Agromyces sp. NPDC029043, assembly GCF_055564615.1. Lineage (NCBI taxonomy): Bacteria > Bacillati > Actinomycetota > Actinomycetes > Micrococcales > Microbacteriaceae > Agromyces > Agromyces sp. NPDC029043. Next base: position 11,949 of record NZ_JBVHVX010000011.1, read on the forward strand.
ACGGGTGCGGGAGCGACGAGCACGGCGACGGCCACGAGGGCGGCCGCGCGGGACGCCCGCCTGCCCGTCGCCGTGATCGCCATCTCACGCGGCGCTTCCCGGAGCGGATCCGGCGAGGGCCATCGTCTCGTCCTCGGCTCCGGCTCCGGCGGCCACCATCGGCTCCGCGACGGCGAGGATCATCTCGTCGAGCCGGGTCGCGGGCCGGTAGCCCACGAGCTCGCGTGCGAGGCCGTTGTCGGGCACCCGGCGTCGCATGTCCTCGTATCCCTCGCCGTACGCGCGTTCGTAGGGCACGAGCTCGATCGGGCTCGAGCTGCCGAGGACCTCGATCACCCGGCGCGCGAGGTCGATGATCCGCACCTCGTCGGCGCCGCCGAGGTTCACCGCGCGCCCGACGGCCCGGGGTTCCTCGGCCAGCCGGACCATCGCCGGCACGACGTCGCCGACGGCGGAGAAGCAGCGGGTCTGCAGCCCGTCGCCGAACACAGTCAGCGGCGCGCCGCGCAGGGCCTGGTTCACGAAGTTCGGCAGCACCATCCCGTACCGGCCGGTCTGGCGTGCGCCGACGGTGTTGAACAGCCGCACCGTGGTCACGCGCGTGCCGTGCTCGCGCCAGTAGCCGTGTGCGAACGACTCGTCGATGCCCTTCGCCGCGGCGTAGCTCCAACGCGACACGAACGGGGAGCCCAGGATGCGGTCGGCGTCCTCGGCGAGTGCGTCGGCCGTGTTCTTGCCGTAGACCTCGCTCGTCGAGGCGAGCAGCAGCGACGATCCGGTCTGGTGCACGGCCTCGAGCACGTTCTCGGTTCCCCGCACGTTGGTGCGCAGGCTCGAGAGCGGTCGCTCGACGATGAGCTTGACGCCCACCGCGGCCGCCAGGTGGAAGACCCGGTCGGTCGCACCTGCCACGCGCTCCACGACCAGCCGGTCGAGGACCGACCCGTGGATGAACTCGACCCGCGGGTCGGCGAGCAGGTGCTCGAGGTTGTCGAGCGAGCCGGTGGACAGGTCGTCGAGCACGACCACCTCGTCGCCGCGTGCGAGCAGGTGCTCCACGAGGTGGCTGCCGATGAACCCGGCGCCGCCGGTGACTGCGGATCTCATGTGGGTGCCTCCCATGATTCGTGGCCGGTGCCGTGCCGCACGGGGCTAGAGGACGGTCCGCTGCGGAAGGGCGGGCCCGCGGTACGTGGTGTCCAGTACGGCCGGCGCGTCGGCGAGCCAGCCGAGGTCGGCGTCCGAGTGGATCGTGTGCAGGAGCACGAGGTCGGCCCCGAACCCCGACGGGTCCGTCGTCCCGGTCACGACGGCGCCGTCCCGCATGACGACGGCGCCGAATCGCGGGTCGTGGTAGCCGACCACGGCCCCCGCGTCGCGGAGGCGGCCGAGGATCTCCATCGCCGGCGATTCGCGGAGGTCCGCGACATCCGGCTTGTAGGAGATGCCCTCGACGAGGATCCGCGCCCCCGCGAGCGGACGGCCGCGGTCGGCCAGGACCTCCCGGATGCGATCGACCACGCGCCGCGGTCGCACCGCGATGTCGGACATGGCCTGCTCGATCAACGGGAGCACGACGTTCTCGGACCGCAACTGCCAGAGCAGGTAGTGCGGATCGCACGGGATGCAGTGACCGCCGACGCCCGGGCCGGGGTAGAACGGCATGAAGCCGTACGGCTTGGTCGCCGCCGCCTCGATGATGTCGGTGATCGGCAGGTCGAGGGCGCTGCAGGCGTCGGCGAACTCGTTGGCGAGGGCGATGTTGACGGCGCGGAACGTGTTCTCCAGCAGCTTGGTCATCTCGGCCGACTCGAGCGAGGGCAGCGGATGGACCGACTCGGCCACGCTCGACAGCAGCGCGCACGCCGCCCGCAGGCACTCCGGCGTGGCACCGCCCACCACGCGCGGCACGGAGCGGTGGTCGCGGTCGTTGCCCGGGTCGATCCGCTCCGGGCTGAACGCGACGTGGGCGTCGCGTCCGACGCGGAACCCGCGCTCCTCGAGCGGCGCCACGAGGAGGTCGCGCGTGCACCCCGCGTACGTGGTGGAGGTGAGCACGATCAGCTGCCCGGGCGCGGCGGAGCGGACGGCCGCGGCGCAGGCCGCGCGCAGTGGTCCGAGATCCGGGGTGCGATGCTCGTCGATCGGCGTGGGCACGCAGATGACGACCGCTTCCGCGCGTGACAGCAGGCCGGCGTCGTCGGTGACCAGGAATCCGTCGCCGAGGGCCCGCTCCAGGCGGTGGCGATCCGCTGGGAGCAGGTCGACGCGTCCGCCCCGGATGGCGTCGAGCCGACGTTGGCTGAGGTCGATGCCGAGCACCCTCCCGCCGTGGCCGTCGTGCAGCGCCAGGGCGGTCGGCAGCCCGACGTATCCCAGGCCGACCACGGCGGCGGCGAACTCGAACGCAGCGGACTCGCGGTCGGACGGATGTCGGGACGATGGGGACGTGGCGACGGGCGCGGGCGCCGGGGCTCCTCGCGTCGCGGTGATCGCCTCGAGGGACATGGGCTACTCCTCGGTCGACGGGTCGGGTCACGGAACCGGGAGCGGGGGTCGGGTGTCCGCTTTCCTCCCAGTGTCACGGCAGCCACGACGGCCGCGGCCGGATCGTCCGGATCATGTGGTTTCCCGCATCGAACCCGCAGGCACCTGCGGTGCCCCGGCGGGGCGGCCCGCGCGGTGCTAACGTCGCCTCGCCGTCCGGTGGACGGCGGGGCGGTCGGCGGCGATCGGAGGGGGCATGGAGCTGGAGCTGCTCCTCGTGACGGCGATCCTCGTGGTCGGGGTGAACACGATGCTCTGGGCCACGGTCGGGCTCGTCCGCTACGTCACCAGCCGGCGGGATCGCGATCGTCCGCGCGAGACGGCGGGTCGCGTCGACCGCTCGCGCGTCGCCGTGCTGATCGCCGCCCGAAACGAGGAGCCGGTGATCGCGAGCACGCTGCGATCGGCGTGCCGGCACGTCGACCCTGCGCAGGTCTTCGTCGTGTCGGACGGCTCGACCGACCGCACGGCGTGGATCGCCCGTGCGCTCGGGACCGAGGTCATGGAGCTGTCGCCGAACCGGGGCAAGGCGGGCGCCCTCGTGGCGGGCCTCGAGGGGTTCGGGCTCATCGATCGCTTCGACGTGGTCCTGTTCCTCGACGCCGACACCACGCTCGCCGACGACTACTTCACGACCGGTCTCGCCGAGTTCGACGATCCCGGCGTGGTGGCCGTGGCCGGCCGGGCGATGACGCGCCTCGACCCGCCGCCCGCGTCCGCCTTCGCCCGCTTCCTCATCGGCTATCGGGAGCGGTACTACCTCGCGGTGCAGTACCTGTTGAAGTACGGACAGGCCGCGCGAGCGGCGAACGCGGTGTCGATCGTCCCGGGTTTCGCCAGCATGTACCGCACGCGGATCCTCCGGCAGATCGACATCGGCGCGCCCGGCCTCGTCATCGAGGACTTCAACATGACGTTCGAGGTGCACGCCCACCGCCTCGGACGGATCGCCTTCCGCCCGAGCAGCGCCGTCGCAGGAACGCAGGACCCCGTGACCTTCCGTGACTACACGCGGCAGATGCACCGCTGGACGCTCGGCTTCTGGCAGACCGTCCGGCGGCACCGGCTCCAGGGCGATCCGTTCTGGGCGGCGCTCGTGCTGTACGTCGCCGAGCTGGTGGTCAGCAGCGTGCTGCTCGTGGCGGTGGTCGTGATGCTGGCGGCGTCGCTCCTCGGCGGGCTCTGGATCGCGATCACGGGAGACGAGGGGGTCGTCGCCGACATCGCGGCGGCGCTCCCGGCGTGGGGCCTGCTCGTCGCGGTGCTGGTGCCCGACCTGCTGCTCACCCTCTTCGCCGTCTGCGTGTCGCGGCGCGTGCCGATGCTCCGGTACGCGCCCGCGTTCCCGGTGATGCGGGTCGTGGATGCCGCGATCTGCCTCCGTTCGCTCGCGGAGGCGTTCGATCGGCGGCGAGTCGGCAGCGGGCGGTGGACGAGCCCGGCCCGACGGCGCGGCCCGGAGGACGACATGCTCTGGTCGACCCTGCCTCAGTCGGGTGCCGCCGGCGACGACGGCGTCGCGGCCAGCAACGAGAGGAGCTGAGCCCTCGAGCTCACGCCGACGTGGTGGTAGACCCGCGTCAGCCGGACCTCGACGGTGCGGAGCGAGACGTAGAGCTCAGCGGCGATCTCCTTGTTGCGCTTGCCCTGCTGCACGAGGCGGACCACGCGGATCTCCTCGGTGGGAAGGTCGGCGAGCAGCGTGTGCACCGGGGGGCCGCCGTCGGCGATGCCGTCCACCCTGGGCAGCCACGAGACGGCACCCACCTGGTGGAGGGCGGCGCGTGCCCGGCGGAAGTGACCGAGCGCATCGCGCCTGCGACCCATCCGCTCGAGCCGGTCGGCGAGGCACACGAGCGCGCGGGCCCGTGCGTAGGCAAGGTCGGGGGACGCTGCTCGACGCAGCGCCGTCTCGAACAGCGGCAGCGCACTCTCGTCGGGACTGACCAGTGCCTCGACGAGCGCCCGGGCGTGCAGTGTCCACGGCGTCCGGAAGCGTGCCGACCGCACGGTGAACGTGCGGGCGTGCTCGACCGCCTCCGGCCACCGATCGGCGAGGACGAGCGCCTCGACGAGGTCGGCGTCGCACCGGAGGAGCGTGGGGTTGGCGAACGGCCCGGCGAGCGACGCGGCGTGACCCAGTTGCGCGGCCGCATCCTCGAACCGCCCAGCGGCGAGCTCGAACCGACCGGATGCGGCGGCGAGCCGGGCGCTGAGCGCGGGATCGTCGACGCCGTAGCGTCGGTGGCACTCCTGGACGAGCTCGTCCGCGCGCGCGGCCTCGCCGGCGGCGAGGCGGCGCCACGCCACGAGCGGATCCAGCAGGGCGTCGCCGGCCCGCGCGTCGCGTTGGGAGGCGACCGCCCGGTCGATGGCGGCGGCGGCGGCGACCTCGTCGCCCGCGCGGATCTCGACCTCGGCGAGGCACGCCCGTGCGATCTCGACGAGCAGCGGGCTCGGCGGCGGCTCGTGCTGCTCGAGCGTGCGCAGGAGCTGCCGTGCGTCGTGGTCCCGGTCGAGGTAGGTGAGGCCGCGCCCCAGCAGGAGCAGGGCGAGAGGTCGATCGGCGTCGCGCGGATCCGCGTCGAGCATGCGCGCGAGCGCCCGGTCCACCGGGCCGGCGTCGCCCTCCATGGCGGCGCGCAGCGCGTCGACGAGGGCGTGCGCACGCACGGTCTCGGGGCGCACCGCCCTCGGCGTCGAACGGCCGAGCAGCACCGCCGCGTGGTCCGTCTCCCATCGGGCGAGGTGCAGGGCGGCGACGACCGCGGCCCCGAGCATCGCGTCGTCGGGATCGCGCGCGGACATCGCCGGCTCCGATGCGGCCGGCGGGAGACGCCCGTGGTCGAGGAAGTCGATCGTGAGGCGGAGGAGCGCGAGCTGCGGGGCCAGCAGCTCGTCGGGCCCGCAGCGACGACTGAATCGCGCGTAGCGCTCGGCGAGCTCGATCTGCCCGGCGTGGAGCAACGCCGTGGCGAGCTCGTACAGCGCCCGGCACGGCGCCGGACCGTCGCGTTGGATCGCGAGCGCGCGCTCGGCCAGCTCGACCGCCTGCCAGGTGCACCCCTCGGCGGCGAAGTCGGTCGCGGCATGCAGGAGGTCGTCGGTTGCGACCGCATCGTGCCGATGCCAGCTCCGGTGCCACGCGGCCAGGCCCGGGTCGAACCGCGACTCGGCCTGCGCGGCGGACCAGTGCAGTGCGTGGCGCTCGCGAGCCTCCATCGACCAGTAGACCAGCGATCGTGTGACCGGATCCCGCAGCCGGAGTCGACGTCCCTCGCTGATCACCTGGTCGCCGGCGACCAGGTTCTCGAGGGCGGCCTCCGCCTTCGGGTCACGCCGCGTGAGCGCGGGCTCGGAGTGCAGGTGGGCGGTCGACAGCCGGCGGAGAACGAGGGTCGCGGTCGGGGTCGCCCGCTCGGTGGGTGCGGAACGGAGGTCGGCGGGCAGCCGCGCGGGCAGCTCGACGGGCGCTCCGTGGTCGAACTGCACGGGGTGCATGCGCCGTGCGATCTCCCGCGCGGCCCGGATGTTGCCGGCCGAGGCCGTCGCGATGATCCGGGTCATCGCCGCGTCGGGCCGGGTCCCGGTCTCCTCCGCGACGAGGGCGGCCACGCGCTCCGGATCGAGCGGCGGGAGGCTCATCCGGGGGAGCGAGGCGAGCTCGGGACCGAGCGGCGGCTCCGCGGTCGCGACGATGCGCAACCCGGTCCCGCCGAGCCTCGTCGCCATCATCGCCACGACGATCCTGCTCGCCTCGTCGAGCAGGTGGAGGTCGTCGACGAGGAGGATCGTCGACGGCGTCGCCGACTGGCGGAAGAACGAGAGGAGCTCGGCCGCGAGCGTGGTCGCGTCCGCGTGCGGCGCGGGCGCGAGCAGGCCGTCGGCCAGGCGCGCGACCGTCGGGTCGTCGAACGCCGCGACGATGGCCGACAGTCCGGAGAGGTCGATGCCGGACTCCGCCGCACTCGCGCGGACCCGGCACACCGTCATGTCCGGTGGCGCCGTGATCGAGGCGAGCAGCCTCGACTTGCCCGCGCCGTCCTCGCCGACGATCAGGAGCGCTCGGTCGTGCGGGTCGTCGACGAGCGCGGCCACCTGCGCGCGTTCGTCCGTGCGGACCGTCGTCGGGGCGGGTCCCCGGCGAGACGGGGCGACCTCAGGCGCGGTGCGCACGGCGGGCACCCGGTGCGCGGCGCCGCTGCCGACGGCGGGGCGCTGGGCCGGCGCCGTCCTTGAGTAGGGTGCTGCGTTGCTGCATGTCGGATCAGGTTCGGGTTCGGGTTGAGCAGTATCGAGGAACCCTCACGGTACGCTCGGCGCCGGTTCGAGTCGTCCCCCAGTTCGGGTGTCCATTCGCACACGTCGACCTCTGCGGATGTCTCGATATCGAGATATCCGGCCGACGGGGTAAGCTGGCAGGCGGCGTGTCGGAGACCCCGAGACATCCTCGCTTCCCAAGCAATCCCACGAGATCCCAAGGAGACCGCCCCTTGTCGAAGATCAAGGTCGAAGGCACCGTCGTCGAACTCGACGGCGACGAGATGACCCGCATCATCTGGCAGGCCATCAAGGACCAGCTCATCCACCCGTACCTCGACGTCAACCTCGAGTACTACGACCTCTCCATCCAGAAGCGCGACGAGACCGACGACCAGATCACGGTCGACGCGGCCAACGCGATCAAGAAGCACGGCGTCGGCGTCAAGTGCGCGACGATCACGCCCGACGAGGCGCGCGTCGAGGAGTTCGGCCTCAAGAAGATGTGGCGCTCGCCCAACGGCACGATCCGCAACATCCTCGGCGGCGTGATCTTCCGCGAGCCGATCATCATCTCGAACATCCCGCGCCTCGTGCCCGGCTGGAACAAGCCGATCATCGTCGGCCGCCACGCGTTCGGCGACCAGTACCGCGCCACCGACTTCAAGTTCGAGGGTGCCGGCACCCTCACGATGACCTTCACCCCGCAGGACGGCTCCGAGCCGCAGCAGTTCGAGGTCTTCCAGGCGCCCGGCTCGGGTGTGGCGATGGGCATGTACAACCTCGACGAGTCGATCCGCGACTTCGCCCGCGCATCGCTGAACTACGGCCTCGCCCGCAACTACCCGGTCTACCTGTCGACCAAGAACACGATCCTCAAGGCCTACGACGGCCGCTTCAAGGACATCTTCCAGGATGTCTTCGACACCGAGTTCAAGGGCAAGTTCGACGAGGCCGGCCTCACCTACGAGCACCGCCTCATCGACGACATGGTGGCCGCGTCGCTCAAGTGGGAGGGCGGCTACGTCTGGGCCTGCAAGAACTACGACGGCGACGTCCAGTCCGACACCGTGGCGCAGGGCTTCGGCTCGCTCGGGCTCATGACCTCGGTGCTCACCACGCCCGACGGCAGCATCGTCGAGGCCGAGGCGGCGCACGGGACGGTCACGCGCCACTACCGCCAGCACCAGCAGGGCAAGCCGACCTCGACGAACCCGATCGCCTCGATCTTCGCCTGGACGCGCGGCCTCGCGCACCGCGGCAAGCTCGATGGCAACCAGGAGCTCATCGACTTCGCGCACACCCTCGAGGAGGTCATCGTCGAGACCGTCGAGTCCGGCGCCATGACCAAGGACCTCGCGCTCCTCGTCGGCCCCGACCAGGCGTTCCAGACGACCGAGGAGTTCCTCGACACGATCGACGCGAACCTCAAGGCGCGCCTGGCCGCGTAGTCGAGGTCGCCGACGCTCGAAGGGCCGGATGCCGCGTGCCTCCGGCCCTTCGCCGTACCCGGGCCGATCACGGCGCCGATCGGGGAGGATGGAGCACATGGCCCGCGGCATCCGCCTCATCCGCCGGTACTCGGTCGTCGCGCTCACGCTCGCGATCGGGCTCGCCGGGATCGTGCTCGCCCTCGCGGGCCGGGGCGAGCTGGTGGCGTGGATCTTCAGCGTCTACGCGCTGGGCGTCGCAGCGTGGCAGGCCGTGAGCATGGTGCGCGACATCCTGCGCGGCCACTGGGGGCTCGACATCCTCGCCGTCACGGCCATCGTCGCGACGGTCGCCGTGGGCGAGTACGTCGCCGCGCTCATCGTCGTGCTCATGCTCACGGGCGGCGAGGCGCTCGAGGACTACGCCGGTCGGCGCGCGAAGCGAGAACTCGACGCGCTGCTCACCCGCGCCCCGCAGCACGCGCATCGCGTGCTGGACGACCACTTCGAGGACGTCCCGGTCGACGAGGTCGAGCCGGGCGACGTGCTGCTCGTACGTCCGAGCGAGATCGTGCCGGTCGACGGCAGCCTGCGCTCCGCCGCGACCTCGGTCGACGAGTCGTCGATCACCGGCGAGAGCGTCCCGGTCGAGAAGCACACGGGCGACGAGCTGCTGAGCGGTTCGGTGAACGGCCCGGTGGCGGTCGAGATGACCGCGACGGCGCGCGCGGCCGACAGCCAGTACCAGCAGATCGTCGCGCTCGTCAGCGAGGCCGCCGCCAGCAAGGCGCCGGTCGTGCGGCTGGCCGACCGGTACGCGGTGCCGTTCACCGTCTTCTCGCTCCTGCTCGCCGGCGTCGCATGGTGGGTCTCGGGCGACCCGGTGCGGTTCGCCGAGGTGCTCGTGCTCGCGACGCCGTGCCCCCTGCTCATCGCGGCGCCGGTCGCCTTCATCGGCGGCATGAGCCGAGCCGCGCGCAACGGCATCATCGTCAAGGGCGGGGGAGTGCTCGAGCAGCTCGCGCGCGCGAGGACCGCCGTGTTCGACAAGACCGGCACGCTCACGCACGGCGAACCCGAGCTCGTCGCGATCCGCGCCGAGCCGGGCTTCGACGCCGACGAGCTGCTCGGGCTCGTGGCATCGGCCGAGCAGTACTCCTCGCACGTCCTCGCCGCCTCGATGATGCAGGCCGCGACCGAGCGCGGCATCCGGCTCCTCGAGGCCGAGGCCGCCCGCGAGGACGCGACCAACGGCGTGGTCGCCCGGATCGGCGGCCGCGAGGTCGTCGTCGGCAAGTACGCGTTCGTGCGGCAGCACGCGCCCACGACGCGGCGCGCGACGATCGCGCCCGGCGAGCTGGCCGTCTACGTCGCCGTCGACGGGCGCTCCGCGGGCGCGTTCCTCGCGCGCGACCGGCTCCGCGAGAACGCGCGCACCACGCTCGAGCGACTGGACTCGCTCGGCGTCCACCACTCGATGATGCTGACCGGCGACGCGCAGGCCACGGCCGACCACATCGCGGCCGAGCTCGGCCTCGAGCGCGTGCGCGCCGAGTGCCTGCCGGCCGACAAGGTGCAGGAAGTGGCCGCGATCGCCGAGCGACCCGTCATCATGGTCGGCGACGGCGTGAACGACGCGCCGGTGCTGGCCGCGGCCGACGTCGGGGTCGCGATGGGCGCGCGCGGCGCGACGGCGGCGAGCGAGTCCGCCGACGCGGTGATCCTGGTCGACGACATCGCGCGTACGGCCAAGGCGGTCGAGATCGGGCGCGACACCGTGCGCATCGCGCTGCAGAGCATCTGGCTCGGCATCATCGTGAGCGTGGGCCTCATGCTCGTCGCGGCCTTCGGGTTCATCCCCGCGACCGCGGGTGCGCTGCTGCAGGAGTTCGTCGACCTCGCGGCGATCCTCGCGGCACTGCGGGCGATCGGCGGCCGGCGCGATGCCGCGACGGCGGCCGCGCCCGTACGAGCGCGCGCCGCGGCATCCGCTCGCTGACTCGCCTGGCTTCGCCGGGCGGAGCAACCGTCGTCCGACCGCGGCTGCGCGCGCCCGGCACATCTGCTCTCGGGGTTGGCCACCCGTTGCCGTCCCGCGGGCCCGCGCGTCGAGGTGACGGGAATCGCTCTCCGCGCGGCGGCGAACGACGTTTCGCGTCATCTCGCTCGCCGGTTCGCCCAGCCGGCTCGCGCCGACTCGCCGCCCCCGCGTCGAGGTGACGGGAATCGCTCTCCGCACGGCGGCGAACGACGTTTCGCGTCATTTCGAACCCAGCGCCCGATGGTCACGTATTGGTAACAGTGGCTTGCGGTGGGTTTGTTCGTAAGGTTTACTAACAAACGTGACCGCAACGGATGCATCGCGAACCCAGACCCCGGCCCCCGCCACGAGCGGCGACGTGCCGCTCTTCGCCGCTCGCGTCCTCCGCGCCTCGGGCAAGGTCCTCCCCGAGCACGCGCGCAGCCACAACCGCTCGCTCGTGCTGCAGACGCTGTACACGCAGGGGGCGCAGAGCCGGGCCGATGTGGCCCGCGAGACCGGCCTCACGCGCGTCACGGTGTCCGACCTCGTCGCCGAGCTGATCGGCGAGGGCCTGGTCGTCGAGCTCGGCCAGCGCGAGGATGCGCGTCCGGGCAAGCCCGCCACCCTCATCGACGTCGACCGCACCGGCTTCCACATCGTCGCGCTCGACCTCTCCGAGCACACCCGCTTCCGCGGCGCCGTGCTCGACCTCGACGGCGGCATCCTGGCCCGGGCCGAGGTCGCGCTCGACGGCGCCACCGGCGAGCGGGCCGTCGAGCTCGTGCTCGAGCTCCTCGACGGCCTGCTCGCGCTCACGACCGCACGCGTGCTCGGCATCGGCGTCGGCTCGCCGGGCGTCGTCGAGCCGAACGGTATCGTGCACTCCGCACCGAACCTCGGCTGGACCGACGTGCCCCTGCAGGAGCGCCTCGCCGCCGCCTTCCACCTGCCCGTGCACGTCGCGAACGACGCGAACGTCGCGGTGCTCGCCGAGCACGCGAGCGCGCCCGGCGACCTGATCCTCGTCAAGGTCGGCCACGGCGTCGGCTCCGGCCTCATCGTCGGCGGACGCCCGGTGCTCGGCGCCGGCTCGGCCGCGGGCGAGATCGGCCATGTCGTCGTCGGCACCGACGGCGGCCCGAGGTGCGCGTGCGGCAAGCACGGCTGCCTCGAGGCGTGGCTGGCCGTGCCGCGCCTGACCGCCGAGCTCGAACGGCTCGGCACGACGGGTGCCGCGGCATCCGCTCGCGAAGAGACCCTCCGGGAAGCGGGCCGGCGCCTCGGCATCGTGCTCGCCCCCGTCGTCGGTGCGCTGAACCTCTCCGAGGTCGTGCTCAGCGGACCGGCGGACCTGCTTGACGGTCCCCTCATCGAGGCGACCGTCGAGACGCTCCGGAACCGGACCATGGCGGAACACCACCGTGATCTGAGGCTCCGGATGACCGCGCACGGGCAGGACATCGTCCTGCGCGGCGCGGCCGTCATGGTCCTGTCCGGACAACTCGGGGTCTCCTAGAGCCCCACCCCGCACCAAGGGTGGCGGCGCATCCGCTCCCACCCCCGCCCTATGAAAGGAAACCACGCAATGAGGAAACTCGGCATCGCGGCGCTCGGCGCCGTGGCAGCGCTGACGCTCGCCGGGTGCGCCACCTCCGGAGGCGACGCCGCCTCCGAGGAGGGCGCCGAGATCCGCGTCTGGCTCGTCGGCACCGACACGCCCGACGAGGCCCGCGAGTACCTGATCGACACGTTCGAGGAGGAGCACCCGGGCTCCACGCTGGTCATCGAGGAGCAGTCGTGGGACGGACTCGTGGACCGCCTCACCACCAGCCTCTCGGGCTCGGACAGCCCCGACATCGTCGAGGTCGGCAACACCCAGGCGTCGGCGTTCACCTCGGCCGGCGCATTCCTCGACCTCACCGAGCACTACGACGAGCTCGGCGGCGACGACCTGCTGCCCGGCTTCGTCGAGGCCGGTTCGTACGACGACAAGTTCTACGCCGCTCCGCTCTACTCCGGTGCGCGCCTGGTCTTCTACAAGAAGGACGCCCTCGCCGCGGCCGGTCTCGAGGCGCCGACGACCCTCGACCAGTACATCGAGCAGGGCATCCAGCTCGCCGACGCCAACCCCGGCAAGTCCGGCATCTGGTGGCCCGGCCAGGACTGGTACAACGCCCTCCCGTACATCTGGGAGAACGGCGGCGAGGTCGCGGTGCCCGACGGCGACGGGTGGGACGCGCAGCTCTCCAGCGACGAGTCGATCGCCGGCCTCGAGCAGGTCCAGCAGGTCATGACCGAGGCATCCCTCGCGCCGAAGGACGGCAACGAGACCAACCCGCAGGTCGGCTTCTGCGACGGCACCACGCTGCAGCTGTCGGCCCCGAGCTGGGTCAAGTGGTCGATCCTCGCCCCCGCCGACGCCGAGACCCCGGGCTGCCCCGACCAGGAGTCCAACCTCGGCGTCTACGCCCTGCCGGGCAAGGACGGCGGCGCAGCGCAGGTCTTCGCCGGCGGCTCCAACATCGGCATCTCGGCCAACTCGCAGCACCCCGAGCTCGCCCTCGACGCGCTGGGAATCATCCTGTCCGACGAGTTCCAGACGATCTACGGCGAGAACGGCCTCGTGCCCGCCAAGCTCTCGCTCGCCGACACCCTCGGCACCGACGAGGTCGCGCAGGCGATCGCCGCGGCCGCCGGCAACGCCAAGCTCACCCCGGCCTCGCCGAAGTGGGCCGACGTCGAGGCCGCGGGCATCCTGCAGGACCTCTTCGTCAAGATCGCGCAGGGCGGCGACGTCGCCGCGCTCGCCGCGGACGCCGACGAGCAGATCGAGGACATCCTCAACGGCTGATCGTTCCATCGGGGTGCGGCCGCGCGCAGAATGGCGGTGCGGCCGCACCCTCCTCATGCCAGACGCAGGAGATCCCACATGACCACCACCGACGCCGGCCTCACCTCGGCCGTGAGCTCGGTCGAGGGCGAGCGCCTCACCGCGCCCCCGCCCGGACCGCCGCGGCCGCGCCGCCGCGGCCGCCCCTCCGGCGGGTTCACGCCGTATGCGCTCCTCGTGCCCGCCTCGATCGTGCTCGCCGCGATCGTCGGCTGGCCCCTCATCCAACTCGTCGTCACCTCCATGCAGGAGTTCGGCCGCGCGCAGGTCTTCGGCGCTCCGCCCGCCTGGGTGTGGTTCGAGAACTACGTCGACGTCCTCACCGACGTCTCCTTCTACGAGGTGCTCGCTCGCAGCCTCGTCTTCGCGGCGGCCTGCGTCGTGATCACGATGGTGCTCGGCACGCTCATCGCGCTGCTGCTGCAGCGCCTGCCCAAGGGGTTCCGCCTGCTCCTCTCGATCGGGCTGCTGCTGGCCTGGGCGATGCCGCCCCTGTCGGCGACGATCGTGTGGGGCTGGATGTTCGACACCGACTACGGCGTCATCAACCACGTGCTCGTGAACACGTTCGGGCTCGAGCAGTTCGCGCAGCACTCCTGGCTCATCGATCCGCTGAGCTTCTTCCTGGTCGCGGGGGTCGTCATCACGTGGGGCGCCGTGCCGTTCGTCGCCTTCGCGCTCTACGCGGGCCTCACGCAGGTGCCCGACGAGGTGCTCGAGGCGTCGCAGCTGGATGGCGCGGGCGGCGTGCAGCGCTTCCGCCTCATCGTCTTCCCGTACCTCAAGCCGATCTTCCTCATCACGACGATCCTGCAGATCATCTGGGACTTGAAGGTGTTCACGCAGATCTTCGCGCTGCAGGACATCGGCGGCATCCGCGAGCAGACCAACACGCTCGGCGTGTACATCTACCAGGTCTCGATCGCCGGCGGCGACTTCGGCACGGGCGGCGCGATCGCCGTCATCACCGCACTCATCATCATGACCGCCTCCCTGTACTACATCCGCCAGACCGTGAAGGAGGAGGAGCTGTGACCGCTGCGACCACCCCCGGCCTGCACGTCGCCCCCACTGCCGGCCCTGCCTCCGCCGGCCGCGCACCGGGCTCGCGCCCCGGCCGCCGCCGGACCCGCCTCGCGACCGTGGGCTGGAGCGCGCTCTCGGTCGTGCTGTTCGCGCTGTTCGTGTTCCCCGTCTACTGGATGGTGAACACGTCGTTCCAGCCGAACAACGAGATCCGCGGGTCCGAGATCCACTTCTGGCCCGACAACTTCACGCTCCGCAACTACGAGACGGTCCTGTTCGATCCGGGCCGCACGCCGTTCCTGCCGGCCGCGGCGAACTCGCTCATCGTCACGCTGACCACGGTCGCGGTCGCGGTGGTCTTCGCCTTCCTCGCGGCGCTCGCCGTGACGCGGTTCCGCTTCCGCAGCCGCCGCGCGTTCATCATCGCGATCCTCGTGATCCAGATGATCCCCGGCGAGGCCATGATGGTCTCGATCTTCCGGGTGATCGACGGATGGCACCTGCTCAACACCCTCATCGGCCTGACGATCGTGTACGTCGCCACCGTGCTGCCGTTCACGATCTGGACGCTGCGCGGCTTCGTCAACGGCGTGCCCGCCGACCTCGAGGAGGCGGCGATGATCGACGGATGCTCCAGGGCGGGCGCCTTCTGGCGGGTCACGTTCCCGCTGCTCGCGCCGGGCCTCGTCGCGACGGGCGTGTTCGGGTTCATCCAGGCGTGGAACGAGTTCGTCATGGCGCTCGTGCTCAACGCACGACCCGAGATGATGACGCTGCCGGTGTGGCTGCGCACCTTCCTGGTCGCGAACGGCACGACGAACTGGGCGGCGATCATGGCAGGCTCGACCCTGATGGCCATTCCCGTGATCGTGTTCTTCCTGTTCGTGCAGGGTCGCATGACGAGCGGGCTCGTGAGCGGAGCCGTCAAGGGATGAGCATCGAGACCAGGGGCGGAGCGGGTGAAGGCCTGCGCCGCGACATCCTCACGACCCTGCTGCCCGGCTTCGAGGGGCCGGTCGCGCCCGAGTGGCTGCTCGCGCTGCTCGCGGAGGGCCTCGGCGGCGTGTGCATCTTCGGCACGAACGTGGCGACGCCCGCACAACTCGCGGAGCTCACCCGGGCCCTGCGCGAGGCGAATCCCGAGGCGGTCGTCGCCATCGACGAGGAGGGCGGCGACGTCACCCGCCTCTTCGCCGACCGCGGTGCGCCGTACCCCGGCAACGCCGTGCTCGGTCGCATCGACGACGTCGCGCTCACCCGGGCCGTCGGTCGCGCGGTGGGCGACGCGCTCGCCGCCGCGGGCTGCACCATGACCTTCGCGCCCGACGCCGACATCAACTCGAACCCCCTCAACCCGGTGATCGGCGTGCGCAGCTTCGGCGCATCGCCGGAGCCGGTCGCCCGGCACACGGCCGCGTGGGTCGAGGGCGTGCAGTCGGCCGGCATCGACGCGGCGGCGAAGCACTTCCCGGGGCACGGCGACACGGCGACCGACTCGCACCTCGCGCTGCCGGTCGTCGACCTGCCGCTCGAGCGCCTCCGCGAGCGCGAGCTCGCGCCGTTCCGCGCCGCGATCGCCGCCGGCACCCGGTCGATCATGACCTCCCACATCCTGCTGCCGCAGCTCGATGCGGAGCATCCCGCCACCCTGTCTCCCCGCATCCTGCACGGCCTGCTCCGCGGGGAGCTGGGCTACGAGGGCGTCATCGTCTCCGACGCGCTCGACATGGCCGGGGCGAGCGGCGTGCACGGCATCCCCGAGGCGGCCGTGCGCGCGCTCGCCGCCGGCTGCGACCTCCTCTGCATCGGCACCGACAACACGGCCGCGCAGCTCGAGGAGATCGTCGCGGCGATCGGCTCCGCGATCGACGGCGGCCGGCTGCCCGCGGAGCGGGTGACGGATGCCGCGGCGCGCGTGCGTGCGCTCGCGTCGGCTCGCACGGTGCCCGGCGCGCCGTCCGCCGGGTCGCCCCCGGGGGACCTCGCGTCGCCCGGCCTGCCCGCCGACCTCCCGGAGCGGATCACCGCGTCGTTCCACGTGAGCGGCGCGCTCGACCGCCTCGCGGGCACCGGCGGCATCGGCACCGTCGTGCGCGTCGACACCGTCGCGAACATCGCCGTGGGCGCCGTGCCGTGGGGGCCCTTCGCCCTCGTGGCCGAGCCCGATCCGCGCCGTCCGGCACCCGCCTGGCTGGCCGATGCCGCCATCGTCGCGCTCGACGCCGGGACGCCGCTGACGGAGCCGGCGGAGCTCGCCGGACCCGTGCTCGTCGTGGGCAAGGACCTGCATCGCCATCCGTTCGCCGTCGACGCGATCGTCGGACTGCGCAGCGCGCGCGCCGATGTCGTCACCGTCGACATGGGCTGGCCGAGCGACGACCTCGCGCTCGCCGACGTCGCCACGTTCGGCGCGTCGCGCGCGGTCGCAGAGGCGCTCGCCGCGCTCGTGGATCGCACGGTACGCGCGCCCGAGCCCGCGCCGGCCTCGACCTCGGAGGCGGCGCCATGAGGCTCGGCATCGACATCGGCGGCACCAAGACCGCGGCCGTCGCGATCGGCGACGGCGGCGAGCTCAGCGACCAGGTGCGCATGCCGACGGGCTTCGGCGCCGAGGCGGTCGTCGACACGGCACTGCGCACGGTCGAGCGGATGTCGGAGCTCGCGGGCGTCGACGCGCACGCGTTCCACTCCATCGGCATCGGCATCCCGGGTTCGGTGGACGCCGCGACCGGGCGCGTGACGCATGCCGTGAACCTCGGACTCGAGGGGCTCGACCTCGGGCCGCGGCTGGCCGACCGGCTCGGTGTCGACGTGCGCGTCGAGAACGACGTCAACGCGGCCGCGCTCGGCGCGCACCACCTCCTCGGCCTCGCCGATGGCGTCCGCGCGCACTCGATGGCCTACCTGAACCTCGGCACGGGGCTCGCGGCGGGCATCGTGCTCGAGGGGCGCCTGCTGCGTGGCGGCCGGGGCGTCGCCGGAGAGATCGGGCACATCCCGGTCGACCCGGCGGGGGAGCGGTGCGCGTGCGGGCAGCGCGGCTGCCTCGAGACGATCGCCTCGGGCTCGGCGCTCGTGACGCTGTGGCCGAGCCGGCACCGCCACCCGGCCGTCGAGCTGTTCGACCGGGCGGATGGCGGCGACGCCCGCGCCGTCGCCGCGCGCGAGCGCTTCCTCACGGGCGTCGCGTCGGCCGTGCGGCTGCTCGCGCTCACGACCGATGTCGACGACATCGTGATCGGCGGCGGCCTCGCGTCGCTGGGCGACCGCCTGCTCGAGGGCACGCGCCGCGTGCTCGCCGCCTGGGCCGCCGACTCGGCGTTCCTCGCCTCGCTCGACCTGCCGCGCCGCGTGCAGGTGATCCCGCGCGGGTTCCCCGCCGCCGCGGTCGGCGCTGCGCTGATCGGAGAGGACCGGGAGGTGGCGGCATGGCGGAGGTCGTGATCGTCGCGGGCGAGGAGGAGGCGGGCGAGCTCGTCGCGAGTGCCGTCGTCGACCTCATCGCCGGCCGGCCCGACGCGGTGCTCGGCCTGGCGACCGGCTCGACGCCGCTCTCGACGTACCGCGCACTCGCCCGGCGGATCGCCCACGATCGGCTGGACGTCTCGCGCGTGCGCGGCTTCGCGCTCGACGAGTACGTCGGGCTGCCGCCGGGGCATCCCGAGTCGTACCGCGCCGTGATCACGCGCGAGGTCGTCGAGCCGCTCGGACTCGCGCCCGACCTCGTGCACGTGCCGAACGGCGCGCCCGAGACCATCCGCACCGCCGCCGCCGAGTACGAGCGCGCGATGGAGGCGGCCGGCGGGATCGACCTGCAGGTGCTCGGCATCGGCCGCACCGGGCACATCGGCTTCAACGAGCCGGGATCCTCGCTCGCCTCGCGCACGCGCGTGAAGACGCTCACCGAGCAGACCCGCGCCGACAACGCGCGCTTCTTCGATTCGCCCGATGACGTGCCCATGCACTGCATCACGCAGGGCATCGGCACGATCCTGGGCGCGCGGCACCTCGTGCTGCTGGCGTTCGGCGAGGCCAAGGCACGCGCGGTGGCCGATGCGGTCGAGGGGCCGGTCACGGCGAGCCGCCCGGGTTCGGCCGTGCAGCTGCATCCGCACGCGACCGTCGTGGTCGACGAGGCCGCGGCATCCGCCCTCGAGCACGCCGCGTACTACCGGCACGCCTGGGCCAACAAGCCCGACTGGCAGGGCATCTGATCCCGGTCAGCGCGGGATGAGCCGGCGCACCGTCTCGAGGTAGGCGTCCTCGTCGAAGTCGGGGAGGATGGCGCGCTGCACCATGAAGCCCGGCGCGAGCCCCATGAGCACCGGGACCGCGCGCCGCGCGTACGCCTCGGGGTCGTCGGCGGCGACCTCGGGATGCGCGGCCGCCCACTCGGCGACGAGCCCGCCGAGCATCTGCCGGATCGGCGCGAGGAACCGGTGGACCATCTCGCGGACGGGCGGGTCGATCGCGGCCTCGGCCCAGACCTGCAGGAAGAGGTTGGGCGTGATGTCCTCGTGCCGCATGCCGTCGATCAGGGTGGCCATGATCTCGCCCGGCGGGAGGGGACCGTGGTCGGCGCGGACCTCCTCGAGCTCGAGCGAGCGGGCCGAGAGCACCAGCTGCGCGGCCTCGAAGAAGAGCTCCTCCTTGCTCGCGTAGTGCCCGTAGATCGCGCCCGCCGAGAGACCCGACGCCGCGATGATGTCGGCCATGGACGTGCCGCGGAAGCCCTTCGCGGCGAAGCACCGGAGGGCCGCCGACGCGATCTGGGAGCGCCTCGCCTCGCGGTGGGCCTCGGTGACCTTCGGCATCGGCACGCCCCTTTCCCGGCTCTTGACGATCCTAGGCCGCCGGTCCATTATAAAAGAACGAATATTCGTTTTGGATAGGGAGTCGTCATGGAACCGAGGACCGCATCCCACGGGATGACCTCGTACGGGCGCGCGATCGGCATCGGGGCGGCGCTCTCGCTCGTCGTCGGCCTGATCGTGCTGGCGTTCGCCTGGCCGTCCGTCACGGCCGAACCCAGAGACCTGCCCGTCGCGGTCGCCGGGCCCGACGCGGCCGTCGAGCAGGTCGAGTCCCGCATCGCCGACCAGGCCGAGGGCGCCGTCGCGATCGAGCGCGTCGACGATCGCGACGCCGCGGTCGCTGCGATCGAGCGCCGTGATGCGTACGGCGCGATCATCCTCGGCGACGCGCCCACCGACGCACCCGAGGTCCTCGTGGCGTCGGCCGCGAGCCCGGTCGTCGCACAGCTCCTCCGCGCCACTGCCGGCGAACTCCAGCAGGGCATCGACGCGCAGCTCCGCGAGCAGCTTCCGGCCCAGCTCCAGACCGCGCTGCAAGAAGCCGTCCGCTCGGCCGTGCAGGCCGCGCTCGCGCAAGCCTCCGGGCAGGCGCCCGCCGCGCCGCCGGCCGCACCGAGCGTGCCCGAACTGCCGTCCGTCACGGTGACGGTCACCGACGTCGTGCCGCTCGCCGACACCGACCCGCGCGGCACCGGCCTCACCGCCGCGATGTTCCCCATCGTGATCGGCGGCATGCTCGGCGGCATCGCGATCTCGCTCACGGTCATCGGTGCGGTCCGGCGCGTCGTCGCCGTCGTGGCGTACTCCGCGGCCGCCGGCCTCCTGCTCACGGGCATCCTGCAGGGATGGTTCGGCGCGCTGCAGGGCGACTACTGGGCGAACAGCGCCGCCATCGCGCTCGCGCTCGCCGCGATCGCCGCACCGATCACGGGCTTCGTCGCGCTCATCGGCCGCGCGGGCATCGCGGTCGGGGTGGTCACGTTCCTGCTCGTGGCCAACCCGATCTCGGCCGCCGCGATCCCCGTCGAGTTCCTGCCGACGCCATGGGGTGCGATCGGCCAGTGGTTCCCGCCGGGCGCGGCCGCGACGCTCCTGCGCGACCTGTCGTACTTCCCGGCTGCCGACACCACGTTCCCGTGGCTCGTCCTCGCGGCCTGGGCGGCCGGCGGCATCCTGCTCTCGCTCCTCGGCCACTTCCGCACGGCCGGCGGCGCCGAGTCCGATGCCGAGGCCGCGCACGTCGACGATGCACCGGCCGCGCCCGCGGCGCCGGCCGCACGCGAGACCACGCCGGTCGGCTGATCGCGACCGACCCGGGGGGGGGGGGGGGGGGGGGGGGCGTTTTGGTGGGGGGGGGGGGGGGGGGGGCCTGGGGCGACGACCGACCCCCCTCC
>NZ_JBVHVX010000011.1:32342-153789 GCF_055564615.1 Agromyces sp. NPDC029043
AGAGAGAGACAACAAAAGGGGGGGGGCTCCCCCCCCTCCCCCCCCCCCCCCCCCCCCCCCCCCACCCGCCCCCCCCCCCCCCCCCCCCCCCGGGCGCGGGTAGGCTGGACGTCCGTGAACGACGCCAGCCCCGCTTCCGCGCCCAAGGTCGGCTGGAACGACCTGCTGCGCTTCCTGCTCGAGATCTTCGCGATCGTGACGCTCGGCATCTTCGGCTTCACCGCGTTCGAGCTGCCGTGGCCGGGCGTCCTGCTCGGCATCGGGCTGCCGGTGCTCGCGATCCTGCTGTGGGCGCTCTTCCGATCGCCGAAGGCCGTGTTCCACGTCGACCCGTTCGTCAAGGCGCTGGTCGAGATCGCCGTGTTCTCGACGGCCGCGATCGCGTGGTGGATCATGGAGCAGCCCGTGGTCGCCGTCGTCTTCGCCGTGGTCGCGGCCGTGAGCGGCGTCATCAACGGGCGCCGCGAGTTCAGCGCCTGAGCGGCCGGGGCCGCGTCAGCGGAAGATGACCGTCCGCTGCCCGTCGAGCAGCACGCGGCGCTCGGCGAACCACTTGACGGCCTGCGAGAGCGTCCGGCTCTCCTCGTCCTGGCCGATCGCGACGAGCTCGGCGACCGATCGCGAGTGCTCGACGCGCACGACGTTCTGCTCGATGATCGGACCCTCGTCCAGGTCGCTCGTCACGAAGTGCGCGGTCGCGCCGATGAGCTTGACGCCGCGCGCGTGCGCCTGCCGGTAGGGGTTCGCGCCCTTGAAGCCGGGCAGGAACGAGTGGTGGATGTTGATGCAGCGACCCGCGAGGGCGTCGCACAGCTCGGGTGAGAGGATCTGCATGTAGCGGGCGAGCACCACCAGCTCGATGTCGTGCGCGTCGACCGCCTCGAGGACGCGGCGTTCGAACTCGGCCTTCGTCTCGGGCGAGGTCACGGGCTCGGATTCGAACGGAACCCCGTAGAAGTCGACGAGGTCGCGGAGGGTGCCGTGGTTCGAGAGCACGAGCGGGATCTCGACGGGCAGCTGGCCCGCGCGCTGCCGGAACAGCAGGTCGTTGACGCAGTGCCCCGCCGTGGAGGCGAGCACGAGCGTGCGGAGCGGCCGGCCGACCTCGTCGAGCTGCAGGTCCATGCCCCAGCGCTCGATGACCGGCGCGAGCGCCGCCTCGAACTCGTCGCGGCCGGCGGGCGACTCGACCTGCACGCGCATGAAGAAGCGGCCGGTGTCGTGGCTCGCGAACTGCTGGCTCTCGGTGATGTTGCCGCGCGCCGCGACGATCGCGCCGCTCACGGCGTGCACGATGCCGGGTCCGTCGGTGCAGCTCAGCGTGACGACCCAGTGGTACAGGTGCGGGCTGTGCGGCTCGGCGTCCGTGATCATCCGGCCAGCGTACCGGGCGCCCGGCGGGCGCTCAGCCGACACCGGCTACACTGGTCGCGGTCGTGCGGTCACCGCCGGCCCCGGGCGCGCACGCGAGCGCGTAGTCGACCCGCCGCAGGCCAGGCCGCGAGCGGGGAACGCCGTCGGGATGACTGCACCATGTCGATCACCGATCTTCCGCGCGCCGGCGCGTCCACCACGACCACTCCCTCCGTCACGGCCCTGCCCTGGCGGGTGCTCGTCGTGCTCGCCTCGGCCGTGTTCCTCTCCATCACCATCGAGATGCTGCCCACGGGACTGCTCCCCGAGATGAGCGCCGACCTCGGCGTCGGCGAGCCGCTCATCGGCCTGCTCGTCTCCGTCTTCGCGTTCACCGTGGTCGTCACCTCGACGCCGCTGACCGCGCTCACCCGACGGATGCCGCGGCGCACGCTCCTCACGGCCGTGCTCGTGGTGCTCGCGGCATCCACCGCGCTCAGCGCCGTCGTGCCCGAGTACTGGATGCTCGTCGGCGTCCGCGTCGTCGGCGGCGTCGCGCACGGCGTGTTCTGGGCGCTCGTCGGCGCGTACCCGGCGCGGATCGTGCCCGACGCGCAGCTCGGCCGGGCCGTGTCGGTCGTGCTCGGCGGCGGGACGATCGCGCTGATCGCCGGCGTGCCGCTCGCGACGGCGCTGGGGCAGGCGGTCGGATGGCGCGCGGCCTTCGCCGTCGTCGCGGTGCTGACGCTGCTCGGCGCACTCGTCGTGCGTGCGGTGCTGCCGTCCGACGGCGCCACCGCCGCACCGGCGCGCACGCCCGAGCCGGCTGCGGCGTCCGCTCCGGCCGACGCCGCACGCACGCGCACCGCCGATGGCGGCACGACCGCCGTGCTCGCGGTCTGCCTCGTCACCGCGGCCGTGATGATCGGCCAGTACGCCGCGCTCACCTACATCGCCCCCATCCTGACCGAGGTCGTCGGGGCGCCGTCCTCAGCCGTCGCGCCGTTGCTGTTCGCGTCGGGGATCGCGGGCGCCGCGGGACTGGCGGTCGTCGGCACGCGCTTCGCCCGCAACGGTGTGCGTGCCCTCGTGATCGCGCTCGCGGTGATCGCGTCGGCGCTCGTCGTGATGACCTCGGTGCCCGCGCTCTGGCCGGCGATCATCGCGTACCTCGTGTGGGGCTTCGCGTTCGGCGCCGTGCCGCCGCTCCTGCAGACCCGCCTGCTCCAGGCGGCTCCGCCCGAGCGGCGCGACGCGGCCAGCGCGCTGTACACGACCGCGTTCAACATCGGCATCGGCGGCGGGGCGCTCGTCGGCGGCCTGCTGTTCGACGCGTTCGGCGTCGCCTCGATCCCGCTCGCCTACGTCGTGATGGCGGTGCTCGCGGGAGCCATCGTGACGGCGTCGGCGGTGCGGGCTCAGGCGAGGCGTGCGCCGGCGCCCCACACGCCGGCGACGGCGAGCTCGTCGTCGAGCAGCACCGCGTCGGCCGCGTAGCCGGGCTCGAGTCGACCGAGGTCGTGCGCACGGCCGATCGCCGCAGCGGGCGTGACGGTCAGCGCGGTCACGGCGTCCTCGAGCGAGAGGCGCGAGTCGATCACCGCGCGGCGGAGCGCGACGTCCTGCGTGAGGGTCGAGCCCGCGATGGATCCGCCGTCGACGAGTCGGGCCACCCCGTCGGCGACGTCGACCTCGAGCGATCCGAGCACGTAGCGGCCGTCGGCCGAGCCGGTGGCGGCCATGGCGTCCGTCACCAGCGCCACCCGGCCCGGTGCCCCGGCGAAGGCGAGCCGTACCACGTCGGGATGCACGTGCACGCCGTCGGCGATCACTTCGAGCGTCACGTGGTCGGCGTGCATGGCCGCGACGACCGGACCGGGGGCGCGGTGGTGGATGCCGCGCATGCCGTTGAACGCGTGCGTGAGGATCGACGCGCCCGCGTCGAACGCCGCGAGGGCGGTGTCGAAGTCGGCGCCCGTGTGGCCCACCGCCACCGCGACGCCCGCGTCGGTGAACCGGGCGACGGCCTCGGTCGCGCCGTCGAGCTCGGGCGCGAGCGTGACCTGCCGCAGCGTGCCGGCGGATGCCGCGAGCAGCCGCTCGACGGCGTCGGCGTCGGCCCGGCGCAGGCGCGCCGGATCGTGCGCCCCGCGGAACTCCGGGTCGAGGAACGGGCCCTCGAGGTGCGAGCCCAGCACGAGCGGGTCGGATGCCGCGGCGCGCTCGATGGCGGCGAGGCGCCCCTCGAGCTCGTCGATCGTCGCGGTCACGAGCGAGAGGACCGTGCGCGTGGTGCCGTGCGCGCGGTGCGTGGCGAGCACCGTCGGGAGGGCGTCGTCGCCCTCCTCGGCCGACGCGCCGCCGCCGCCGTGGCAGTGCAGGTCGATGAAGCCTGGCGCGAGCCAGCGGCCGGCGGCATCCGTCACCTCGACGGCCCGGTCGGTGCTCGCGCGGTGCTCGCGCCATCCGTCGCCGAGGCCGCGCGCCGCGACGCGGTCGCCCTCGAACCGCACCCACGCGTCGGGCACGGTGTCGCCGCCGGAGACCAGGCGGGCGGAGTGGATCACGGTCACGGGCGCGGCGCTCACCCGCCCACGTTATCCCGCCGCCGGGCGCGTGCGACGCTCGCCCGATCGGTCACCGGGTGGGAGTGGGCCGCGACGGCGCCGCGTCACCCGGTCGTCATGCGGGGCAGCCGCACGCGGCATCCGTTGCTATGCTTGCCGGGTCGCGACTGGCGTTGAGATGGGTGACCATCGGGGAGCGACTGGCAACGGACCGACCGCACGCCTGGGCCGGTACGCGAGGCCTCGTGGCGCGAGTCGCACGAGGCGCTGAACCGCAGGTCCGCATGTCATCTTCGAAGGAGCCAGTCTTGGCCGAGTCCCTCACCACCGACGCCCCCGCCGACGCCGTCGCGGGCGCCGCATCCGTCTTCAACCAGCCCCTCGCCGAGGTCGACCCCGAGATCGCCGAGGTCCTCGAGCAGGAGCTGAACCGCCAGCGCACCACGCTCGAGATGATCGCGAGCGAGAACTTCGTGCCCGTCTCGGTGCTGCAGTCGCAGGGCTCGGTGCTCACGAACAAGTACGCCGAGGGCTATCCCGGTCGCCGCTACTACGGCGGCTGCGAGTTCGTCGACGTCGCCGAGAACCTCGCCATCCAGCGCGCGAAGAGCCTGTTCGGCGCCGAGTACGCCAACGTGCAGCCGCACTCGGGCGCGACCGCCAACGCGGCCGTGCTGAGCGCGATCGCGACTCCGGGCGACACCATCCTCGGCCTCGAGCTCGCGCACGGCGGCCACCTCACGCACGGCATGAAGCTGAACTTCTCGGGCAAGCTCTACAACGCCGTCGCGTACGGCGTCGACCCCGAGTCGTTCGTCGTCGACATGGACGTGGTGCGCGACAAGGCCCGCGAGCACAAGCCGCAGGTGATCATCGCGGGCTGGTCGGCGTACCCCCGCCAGCTCGACTTCGCCGCGTTCCGCGAGATCGCCGACGAGGTCGGCGCGAAGCTCTGGGTCGACATGGCGCACTTCGCCGGCCTCGTCGCGGCGGGCCTGCACCCGAACCCGGTGCCCCACGCCGATGTCGTGAGCTCGACGGTGCACAAGACGATCGGCGGCCCGCGCTCGGGCTTCATCCTCTCGCGCGACATGGAGCTCGCGAAGAAGCTGAACTCGAACGTGTTCCCCGGCCAGCAGGGCGGGCCGCTCATGCACGTGATCGCC
Source organism: Agromyces sp. NPDC029043 (assembly GCF_055564615.1). Classification (NCBI taxonomy): domain Bacteria; kingdom Bacillati; phylum Actinomycetota; class Actinomycetes; order Micrococcales; family Microbacteriaceae; genus Agromyces; species Agromyces sp. NPDC029043. Next base: position 37,429 of record NZ_JBVHVX010000011.1, read on the forward strand.
GCGAAGGCGACGGCGTTCAAGATCGCGGCCTCGGCCGAGTTCAAGGACCGCCAGGAGCGCACGGTGCGCGGTGCCCGCATCCTCGCCGAGCGCCTCGTCGCCGACGACTCGCGCGCCGCGGGCGTCGACGTGCTCACCGGCGGCACCGACGTGCACCTCGTGCTCGCCGACCTCCGCACCTCCGAGCTCGACGGCCAGCAGGCCGAGGACCGACTGCACGAGGTCGGCATCACCGTGAACCGCAACGCGGTGCCGTTCGACCCGCGCCCGCCGATGGTCACGTCGGGCCTGCGCATCGGCACGCCCGCGCTCGCGACCCGCGGCTTCGGCGACGCCGAGTTCACCGAGGTGGCCGACGTCATCGCCCACGCGCTGCAGGCGAACCCCGATGTCGCGGCGCTCCGCTCGCGCGTGACGGCGCTCACCGAGGCGTTCCCGCTCTACCCCGGCCTGCAGCAGTAGACACACGGATGGCCCGGGCCGGGCCGGCCCGGCGTGGCCCGGGCCGGCCCGCCCGGACCATCGGGCATCCTGACGCAGCGGAGGAGTCGCCGCGCGACACGCCGCCCGTGGCATCCGCTCACCGGCGTGTCGGCTCGAATCTCCTTCGTCCGTTCCCGAAGACATCTCGGAAGAGGTAGCTCCATGACCGCGATCACCCTCGACGGCGTCGCGACCGCGTCGGCCGTCAAGTCCGAGCTCTCGACGCGCATCACCGAGTTGCGCGCCCACGGCGTCGTGCCGGGGCTCGGCACGCTGCTGGTCGGTGACGACCCCGCGTCGCGATCGTACGTCGCCGGCAAGCACCGCGACTGCGCCGAGGTCGGCATCGAGTCGATCCGGGTCGACCTGCCCCGGTCGGCGTCCACGGCCGACGTGCGCGCCGCGATCCGCGACCTCAACTCGGCGCGCGAGGTCACGGGCTACATCGTGCAGCTGCCGCTGCCCGCCGGGCACGATGAGAACGCGATGCTCGAGCTCATCGACCCCGACAAGGACGCCGACGGCCTGCATCCCACGAACCTCGGTCGGCTCGTGCTCGGCATCGAAGGCGAGCTGCACTCGCCGCTGCCCTGCACGCCCGCCGGCATCGTCGAGATGCTGCGCCGGTACGACGTGCCGATCCGCGGCCGGCACGTGACCGTGATCGGGCGCGGCCTCACCGTCGGTCGCCCGCTCGGCCTGCTCTTCACCCGCAAGGGCCTGGATGCCACGGTGACACTCACGCACTCGCGCACGCAGGACCTCGCGGCCGAGGTGCAGCGGGCCGACATCGTGGTGGCGGCGGTCGGCGTTCCGCACATGGTGCAGCCCGATTGGATCAAGCCGGGCGCCGCCGTGCTCGACGTGGGCATCACGCGCGTCGCCGATGAGGAGACCGGCAAGGGCAAGCTGACGGGCGACGTCGACCCCGCCGTCGCGGAGGTCGCCGGGCACCTGTCGCCGAATCCCGGCGGCGTCGGCCCCATGACCCGCGCGATGCTGCTCGCGAACGTCGTGAAGTCGGCGGAGTACAAGCTGCGCGATCGCTGACTCGGCGCCCTGCGGGTCGAGAAGCGGCGCTGCCGCGTCTCGAGGCCCGTGGGGTCAGGCGTCGCAAGCGCCCGGTACACAGGCCCACGCCACCCGCTCGGGGTCAGACCGTTCGGCAGGACCGTTTCCGGATTCTTCCTGTGAACATCCCCTCACTTGAGGCGCTGCTGTGATGAGCGGATCGGACGCCGTCTCCGAGCGGGCGATCTGCATCCGGGCGGCCGTGTCCGGCATCGGTGAGCCGCGGCATCCGCTGTCAGCCTGACGGTCGCCGGGCGTTCACTCGGCGTGCACCGCGCGGACGGATGGCGCGCATAGCTTCGCGGCATGAGCCGCAGCCAGCATGCTGACGCCACCGACTCCGTGGCGCGCGCAGCATCCGCCGGAGCGCACCGCACGGGGGAACGCGGCGCCACGGCGGGTGCCGCCCGCGTCACGAAGGGCCCCGGCGAGCCGGTCGCGCTCGCGACCGTGATCATCCCCGCGCGCGGCGGATCGCAGGGACTGCCCGGCAAGAACGTCGCGCGCGTCGGCGGGGTGCCGCTGATCGCGCGCGCCGTGCACGCGTCGCTCGGCGCCGAGCGCGTGGCGCGGGTCGTGGTCACCACCGACGACGAGGAGATCGCCGACGCCGCGCTCGCGGCCGGAGCCGAGGTCGTGGCACGGCCGACCGAGCTCGCGGGGCCGGAGGCGTCGAGCGAATCGGCACTGCTGCACGCGCTCGAGGTACTGGGTCCTGATGCGCCGCCTGCGACCGGTGCGCGGGCAGGGGCCGGCGCGGTGACCGTGTTCGTGCAGGCGACCTCGCCGTTCATCGACCCCGCAGACCTCGACGCCGCGATCGAGCGCGTCGCGACGGGCGAGCGCGATGTCGTGTTCGCGGCGACGCCGACGCACGGGTTCCTGTGGCGCGAGCGAGCGGATGACGCGGACGGCGCGAGCGCGGTCGGCGTCAACCACGACCCGACCGACCGGCCCCGCCGACAGGACCGCGAGCCCGAGTTCCTCGAGACCGGCGCGTTCTACGTGTTCCGCACCGACGGGTTCGTGCAGGCGCGGCACCGCTTCTTCGGGCGCGTGGGCATCCAGCCCGTGCACCCCGACACCGCGATCGAGATCGACGACGCCGCCGACCTCGCGCGTGCCCGCGCGCTCGCGCCGCGCATCGACCGTCGACTGGCCGCGGGCGTCGCCTCCGCGCTCGCGAGGCGGGCGGGCACCGGCACCGCTTGGGTGGCCGACCCGCGCCATCCGTTCGTGACGTCGACGCGGTCGTGACCGACTTCGACGGCGTGCACACCGACGACACCGCGGGGCTCGACGAGCTCGGCCGCGAGTCGGTGCGCGTGTCGCGCGCCGACGGCGCGGGCGTGGCGCGGCTCCGCGACGCGGGCATCCCCGTGCTCATCCTCAGCGCGGAGGCCAACCCGGTCGTCCGCCGGCGCGCCGAGAAGCTCGGCGTCGACTGCGTCCAGGGCCTCGCCGACAAGGGCGCGGCGCTCCGCGAGTGGGCCGCGGCCCGCGGCATCCGCCTCGACCGGATCGCGTACCTCGGCAACGACCGCGGCGACATCCCGGCGCTCGACATCGTGGGCTGGCCGCTGGCCGTCCCGGATGCCGCGCCCGACGCGCTCGAACGCGCGCGCCACGTGCTCGAGCGGCACGGCGGGCACGGAGCGGTGCGCGAGCTCGCCGAACTCGTGCTCGCGGCGCGCGAGGCCAAGCGCCGCGCCGCGGACGGCGGCGACGCGGCCGACGGCTCCCGTGAACCGCGCGAGCTCGACCCCGCCCATCCGACCCGGTTGCAGCGCGAGGCGATCGCCGCAGCATCCGCCAAGGCACACTGAACGAAAGCGAGACCCACATGTCCGTGCGCATCGGCCACGCCGCCATCGGCGAGTACGAACCCGTCTACGTCATCGCCGAGATCGGCCTCAACCACAACGGCGACGTGAACATCGCCAAGCGCCTGATCGAGGTCGCCGCCGACGCCGGCGCGCAGGCCGTGAAGTTCCAGAAGCGCACGCCCGACATCTCGACGCCCGAGCACATGAAGCTCATGCCGCGTGAGACGCCGTGGGGCGAGATGACCTACCTCGACTACCGCCACCGCGTCGAGTTCGGCCACGACGAGTACGCCGAGGTCGCCGATCACGCCGCGCTGCACGGGCTCGACTGGTTCGCGTCGCCGTGGGACGTCCCGGCCGTCGCCGACCTCGAGTCGTTCGGGGTCGTGGCGCACAAGATCGCCTCGGCGTCGGTCACCGACCTCGAGCTGCTCGAGGCGGTGCGAGACACCGGCAAGCCAGTGATCCTGTCGACCGGCATGTCGACTATGGAGGAGATCGATCGCGCCGTGACCGTGCTCGGCACCGAGCGGCTCGTCATCCTGCACGCCACCTCGAGCTACCCGATGCCGCCCGACGAGGCGAACCTCCTCATGATCCCCGCGCTCAAGCAGCGCTTCCCGGGCGTGCCCGTCGGGTACTCCGGCCATGAGCGCGGCCTGCAGATCTCGCTCGCCGCGGTCGCGCTCGGGGCGACCTGCGTCGAGCGGCACATCACCCTCGACCGCACGATGTGGGGCTCCGACCACTCGGCCTCGCTCGAGCCGCAGGGGCTCGACCACCTCGTGCGCGACATCCGCATCATCGGCGACGCCCTCGGCGACGGCATCAAGCGCGTGTACCCGGGCGAGGAGGCGCCGAAGGCCAAGCTCCGCCGGGTGCTGGCGTGACGGTCGGGGCGGATGGCGGCACCCGCCGCCTGCTCGTCGTCGCCGACGCCGACTCGTACGTGAAGTGGGGCGCCGCGCTCGCCTCGACCCTTCCGCCCGAGTGGGAGGCGCGGCTCGTCGTCATCGCGTCGCCCGTGCAGCCGAGCGCGAGGCAGCTCGAGCACGCGCTCGCCGGCACGCGATTCACGACGGGCGAGGCGCGGATCGTGCCGCTCGACGGTGCTGGCGGCCTCGACGACGAACTCGACGCGTTCGACCCGCACGCCGTGCTGCTGGCGCTGCGCGGCCCGTTCGTGCGCGTGGTCGCCCCGCGCCTGAACCGCCGGCCGAACCGGCCCGCGCTCCTCAGCGGCTTCCCGGGCCTGACGATCCCCGCGGTGCCGAAGGCCGTGATCTACCGCGAGCAGACCGACCTCGTCGTGCTGCACAGCCGGCGCGAGGTGCGCGAGTTCCGCGCGAACGCCGCCGACCTCGGCATCGATCGCATGTTCGGGCTCGCGACGCTGCCGTTCCTCCGGCCCGCGCGTCCCGCAGGCGCCCAGCGACCGGCAGGAGGCACCGACGTCATCTTCGCCGCCCAGGCGAAGGTCCCCGCTGAGCGCGAGGATCGGATGGCGCTGCTCGCGGCCCTCGCCGAGCTCGCGCGGGGCCGCGCGCCCCATCGCGTCGTGGTGAAGGTGCGCGCGCGTTCGGGCGAGGCGCAGACCCACGCCGAGGAGCACGACTACGCCGACCTGCTCGCCGGAATGGTCGACGTCCCGGCCAACCTCGTGGTCGAGGACGGCCCGATGACCGAGAAACTCGCTCGTGCCGGCGCGCTCGTCACGGTGAGCTCGACCGCCGCGCTCGAGGCGATCGCGCTCGACCTCCCCGCTCTCCTGGTCGACGACTACGGCGTCTCACCGGCCATGATCAACACGGTCTTCGAGGGCGCCGGGCTCTTCGGCTCCACCGAGGACCTCGTCGCCGGGCGCTTCCGCCACGCCGACTCAGGCTGGCTCGCCGACAACTACTTCCACGACGCCGCTGCCGACGACTGGGCGTCGCGGCTCGACGCGCTCGTGGAAGCTCGCGAGATCGTGCCGCTGCCGCCGCTCGAACGTCGGCACAACCTGTCGGGTGGGGCGCTCCGCACCCTGTTCGAGCGGCGCCGCATGCTCGGCCAGTACGACCGCAGCCTTGCCGGCGCGATCGCCTGGGGCATCGGCGTGCCCGCGCGCGGCGTGGTGCGCCGGGTGCGGCGCCTGCAGCGGCGATGGACGAGGGAAGCGGATGTCACGGGCTCCGTCGACGCCCGCACCGTCGTGCCGCGTGAGGACGCGGCATCCGGCAGCCCGACCCGTACCGCCGACGAATCAGTCGACCGGGGCGGTGTGCCGTTCGACGTGCGCGAGATACGCCTCGGCGTTGCGTCGGATGCCGGCCTGCTCGTCGGCGGTGAGCTCGCGGCGGACCTTGCCGGGCACACCGGCGACGAGGGACCCGGGCGGCACGACGGTGCCCTCGAGCACCACGGCGCCCGCCGCGACCAGTGACCCGCGGCCGATCACCGCGCCGTTGAGGATCGTCGCCCCCATGCCGATCAGGCAGTCGTCCTCGACGGTGCAGCCGTGCAGCACCGCGCGGTGCCCGACCGAGACGCCCGAGCCGATCGTGACGGGGTAGCCCGCGTCGACGTGGCAGACGACGCCGTCCTGCAGGTTCGAGCGCTCGCCCAGCGTGACCGTCTCGGCCTCGGCGCGCAGGACCGCGGTGTACCAGACGCTCGACTGCGCGGCGAGGCGGACCTGGCCGACGACGACGGCGCCGGGCGCGACGAATGCGCTCGGGTCGAGTTCGGGCGCCGGGGTACCGGCGATCGTGATGATGCGGGCGGAGGGGTCGGCGCTCATGGCGCCCAGCCTATTCGCCGTCGGCGGACCCCGCCTGACGGCGCCGTGCGATGGCGAGGCGGATGGCGCGCACCGCCGCGCCGACCGCGAAGACCGCGACGCCCGCCACGATCGAGACGACCGGCAGCGTGACGACCAGCACGACGCATCCGGCCGCACCGGCCCACGACAGCCAACGCGGAATCAGCCGTTCGGCCGCCGGCTGCGTGAGCGCCGACGCGTTCGCGACCAGGTAGTACAGCAGCACGCCGAACGACGAGAACCCGATCGCGCCGCGGAGGTCGGCGACGAGCACGAGCACGACGACCGCGACGCCGACCGTGAGCTCGGCGACGTGCGGCACGCCGAATCGCGGATGCACCCTGGCGAGGGGTCGCGGCAGTTCGCCGTCGCGCGCCATCGCGAGGCTGGTCCGGCCCACCCCCGCGATGAGCGCGAGCAGCGACCCCAGCGCCGCGACGCCCGCGGCGACGCGGACGATCGGCTCGGCCCAGAGCCATCCGGCGACGCCCATCACGTCGACGAGTGGCGCGGCCGAGGTCGCCAGCCGGTCGGGGCCGAGCGCGCCGAGTGCGGCGGTGCCGACCGCCGCGTACACGATGAGCACGATGCCGAAGGCGATGCCGATGGCCCGCGGGATGGTCCGCGTGGGCTCGCGCACCTCTTCGCCGAGCGTCGCGATGCGCGCGTACCCCGCGAACGCGAAGAAGATGAGTGCGGCGGCCTGCAGCACGCCGTATGCGGTCGCGATCGACCCGGCGGCGCCATCCGGCACCCCGACGGGAGCGTCCATCGACGCCGCCGGGCTCGCGTCGCCCACGCCCCAGCCCACGCCGACCACCGCCGCGAACCCGGCTGCCACCACGACGACGAGTACCGCGAGCACCGCCGACACGATGACCGACGCCACGCGCGCGGTACGCGTCACGCCCAGCACGTTCACGCCGACGAGCACGACCACCGCCACGACCGCGACCGGCTTCTGCCACGCCGGCGGCACGAGGTACGCCGCGGCCGTGATCGCCATCGCCGCGCAGCTCGCGGTCTTGCCGATCACGAACCCCCAGCCGGCGAGGAATCCCGGCCAGGCGCCCAGACGCTCGCGGCCGTAGCGGTACGCGCCGCCGGCCTCGGGGTAGCGCACTGCGAGCTGCGCCGTCGATCCCGCGTTCGCGAACGCGACGGCCGCGGCGATCGCGAGACCCGCGAGCAGCCACGATCCCGCGGCCTGCGCGGCCGGCGCCCACACCGCGAAGACCCCGGCGCCGACCATCGCCGCCAGGCCGATCGCGACCGCGTCGCGGAGTCCGAGCCGTCGGGCGAGGCGGTCGTGTGCGGGCGAGTGGGAGGAGGCGCTCACGCGTGAACCCTACGACACACCGGGGCACCGCGCGCGAACCCCAGGGCGAGCGGATGCCGCATCCGCTCGTAGGATCGAGGCATGCCTGCCGAGCAGACCTCCGCACCCTCGCACGCCGCCGTCGACCGCGTGGTCGCCGCGCTCGCCGCCGACGGGCTGGAGCCGCGCATCGTCTGGTTCGACGACGCGGTCACGACCGCGCAGCTGGCCGCCGATGCGCTCGGCGTCGAGGTGGGCCAGATCGCCAATTCGCTCGTGTTCACGCTCGACGGCGAGCCGATCCTCGTGCTGACGTCGGGCGCGCACCGGGTCGACACCGAGTGGCTGGGCGAGCGGCTCGGCGGTCGGATCGGGCGCGCCTCGAAGGAAGTCGTGAAGGCGGCGACCGGGCAGGTCATCGGCGGAGTCGCCCCGGTCGGGCATCCGGCTCCGGTCAGGACGTTCATCGACACCGACCTCGCCGCGTTCGACGAGGTGTGGGCAGCGGCAGGGCACGCCAGGACGGTGTTCCCGACGACCTACGACGACCTCGTGCGCATCACCGGCGGCACGCCGACCGCGGTCGAGCCGAGGTAGGCGCTCTCGCCCTACGCGTCGCGTCGCGCGCCCTGTGCGGCGTGCACCGTGAAGATCGCGGGTTCCCGGAACCCTCGCTGTGCGAATGCCTCGGCGACCCGGCCGGTGACGACCGGCAGCACCTCGTCGGCCACGAGCGCGATCGCCGCCCCGCCGAAGCCGCCGCCGGTCATGCGCGCGCCGATCACGCCGTTCGCCTGGGCCGTCTCGACCGCGAGGTCGAGCTCGGGAACGGAGATCTCGAAGTCGTCGCGCATCGACACATGGGATGCGTCGAGCAGCGGCCCGATCGCGCCGGGCCCCCGCTCGCGCAGGGTTCGCACGGTGTCGAGCACGCGCTGGTTCTCGGTGACGACGTGGCGCACCCGGCGGAACGTCTCGTCGTCGAGCAGCTCCTCGGCGCGTCCGAGGTCGTCGACGCGGACCTCGCGGAGGGATTCGGCGCCCAGGATGCGGGCGCCCGTCTCGCATGACGCGCGTCGGGCGGCGTAGCCGCCGGTCGCGTGCGCGTGACTGACGCGCGTGTCGATCACGAGCAGCGAGAGCCCGGCCTCGGCGAACCCGAGGGGGATCACGTCGGCGTCGAGGCTGCGGCAGTCGAGGAACACGCCCGAGTCGGCCTCGCCGAGCAGCGACGCCGACTGGTCCATGATGCCGGTGGGCGCGCCCACGACGCGGTTCTCGGCGAGCCGGCCGATCTTGGCGAGCGTGGGCCGGTCGAAGCCGAGGCCCCAGTGCTCGTCGAGCGCGAGGGCGACGGCGCACTCGATCGCCGCCGACGACGAGAGCCCTGCCCCGACCGGCACGTCGGAGTCGATGTGCAGGTCGACCCCGCGGACGTGCCCGAGGTCGGCTCCGAACTCGCCCAGCGCCCACACGACGCCGAGCGGGTAGGCCGCCCAGCCGGCGACCGCGTCGGGGGTGAGCTCGTCGAGGTGCACCTCGACCACCTCGGGCGAGAAGGTGGAGGCCACTCGCACGAGGCGGTCGTCGCGGTCGCCGAGCGCCACCGTGGTGCGCTTGTCGATCGCGAACGGGAACACGAAGCCGTCGTTGTAGTCGGTGTGCTCGCCGATGAGGTTCACCCGGCCGGGGGCCGACCAGACCCCGGCGGGCCGGCGGCCGTACTGCTCGGCGAACCCGTGCTGGGCGGATGCCACGTGGTCGGTCACAGCTCGACTCCTTCGATCGCGTGACGCAGGGCGGCGGCCTGCGTCTCGGGCGGGACGTCGCCGATCCACGCGCCCATCGCCGCCTCGGAGCCCGCGAGGTACTTCAGGCGTTCGGCGGCCCGGCGCGGACTGGTCAGCTGCATGCTCAGGCGCACGTCGTCGCGCCGCTCGTGCACCGGCGCCTGGTGCCACGCCGCGATGTACGGCGTCGGGGTGTCGTACACGCGGTCGAGGCCGCGCAGCAGGCGGAGGTAGACGGACGCGAGCTCGGACCGCTCGGCCTCGTCGGTCGCGGCGAGGTCTGGCACGTGGCGGTGCGGCACGAGGTGGATCTCGATTGGCCAGCGGGCGGCGAACGGCACGTAGGCCGTCCAGTGCTCGCCCGAGATGAGGACCCGCTCGCCCGCGCGCTCGCGCTCGAGCACGTCGGCCTGCAGCGTCGGTCCGTAGGCGTCGATGGCGGCGAGCAGCCGCTCGGTGCGCGGCGTCACGTAGGGATAGGCGTAGATCTGGCCGTGCGGGTGGGGGAGCGTGACGCCGATGTCGCGCCCGCGGTTCTCGAACGGGAACACCTGCTGCACGCCGGGCAGGGCGGAGAGCTCGGCGGTGCGGTGCGCCCACGCCTCGATCACGGTGCGCGCCCGCGAGGGGCTCTGGGTGCCGAACGACCCCTCGTGCTCGGGGCTGAAGCAGACGACCTCGCACCGCCCGTGCGAGGGCAGCCGGCGCTCGATCCCGACGCGGCGCACCGCGTCGAGCGCCGCCGAGGCGGATGCCGCGGCACCGGCCCCGCCGGCCCACTCGGGCAGCTCGGGGCCGAACGACGGCGACCGGTTCTCGAAGACGGCGACGTCGTAGAGGCTGGGGATCTCGGACGGGTTGGTCTCGGTCTGCGGCGCGAGCGGATCGGCGTCGGCCGGGGGGAGGAACACGCGGTTCTGGCGGGCCGCCGCGATGGAGATCCAGTCGCCCGTCAGCGGATCCTGCCGCATCTCGGCGGTGGCCGGGCGGGGGTCGAGCGCGCGCGCGTCGATCGCCCGGCCGGCGGGCAGCACGGTGTCGGCGTCGTCGAAGTAGATGAGCTCGCGCCCGTCGGCGAGCGTGGAACGACGCACGGCGATGCGGGGGTCGAGGATGCCTGGTTCGGTGTGGTGCACGGGCATAAACTACGACGTTTTCGTTTCGGAAACAAGCGGGTTTCGTATTGCAAAGTCGAGTTGCGCAGGTGAAGATGGGCAGGTGGACGATCTCGACCTCTCGAACGAGACGCCTGCGGTCGTCCGGGCGGCCGCGGTCATCGCGGCGATGCCGCGCGACGTGTCGCGACGCCGTTCGCTCACCGCCGACCTCGTCACCGAGCGCGGCTTCGTCCGGGTCGTCGAGCTCAGCGAGTCGTTCGGCGTCACGCCGGTCACGGCGCGGGCCGACCTCGACGCGCTCGAACGCGAGGGCCTCGTGCGCCGCGTGCACGGCGGTGCGGTCCCCGCCGGGGCGGGGCCCTCGGCGGCGCCGCGACCCGAGCGCGAGCCGAGCTTCGAGGAGGCGCTCTCGGCATCCGTCGTGCCCAAGCAGCTGATCGGCGAGCACGCGGCCTCCCTCGTGAAGAGCGGCCAGAGCGTCATCCTCGACGTGGGCACCACCACGCTGCAGGTCGCCCGAGCGCTGCGCGCCCGCGCCGACCTCGACGACGTCACGATCCTCACGAACGGCCTCTCGATCGCGCTCGAGCTCGAGCCCGAGATCCCCCGGTTCTCGGTGATCGTCACCGGCGGCACCCTCCGCCCGCGCCAGCACTCCCTCGTGCACCCGATGGCCGGTTCCATCCTCGACGAGGTGCACGTCGACCTGGCCTTCATCGGCTGCAACGGCGTCGACCCGAGGCTCGGCGTCACCAACGCCAACCTGCCCGAGGCCGCCGTCAAGTCGCTCATGCTCCAGCGGGCGGCGCGGGCGGTCGTGGTCGCCGACGCGTCGAAGCTCGGCGAGGTGCACCTCGGCCGCATCGCGCCCGTCGACGCGTTCGACACCCTGGTGACCGATGCCGCCGCGCCCGCGATCCTCGTGGGCGAGTTGCGCGACGCGGGGCTCGACGTGCTCGTCGCCCACAGACCCGACCACCCCTAAGGTGGTCTCCATGACCCACCCCACCGGCGACCAGTTCGTGCTCGAGACCTCGACCTCGACGGGCGACGTCCGGGCGACCGTCACCGCCGTCGCCGCCGGACTCCGCACGCTCTCCATCAACGACATCGACCTCGTGCCCTCCTACGGCGACGACGAGACTCCGCCGTCGGGTTCGGGCATCGTGCTCGTGCCGTGGCCGAACCGCATCCGCGACGGCGTGTGGCGTCACGAGGGCCGCGAGTACCAGCTCGCGATCACCGAGCCGGCCCGCAACAACGCGATCCACGGCCTCCTCCGCTATGCCGAGTACACGCCGGTCGAGCAGGAGCGCGACACGGTCACGCTCGCCGCGACCATCTACCCCCAGATGGGCTATCCGTTCACCGTGCGCACTGCGGTGCGCTACGAGCTCGTCGCCGACGGACTCAAGGTCACGCACTTCCTCGAGAACCTCGGCGCCGAGCCGGCGCCGGTCGCGGTGGGCACGCACCCGTTCGTGAAGATCGGCGACGTGCCGACCGAAGACCTCGTGCTCCGCCTCGACGCGTCGAGCCACATCGAGGTCGACGACCGGCTGCTCCCCACGGGCGAGGTGCCGGTCGACGGCACGGAGTGGGACTTCCGCGAGGGACGCCGCGTCGGCGACGTCCAGCTCGACGACGCGTTCGGCGGCCTCGCCGCGGTCGACGGCACGGTCGAGCACACGCTCGTCGCACCCGACGGCCGCACGGTCTCGGTCTGGGCCGACGACGAGTTCGCGTACGTGCAGGTGTACACGACCGAGAGCTATCCCGGCGAGAGCAAGGCCATCGCGGTCGAGCCGATGACGGCGCCCGCCGAGGCGTTCAACTCGGGCAAGGGCCTCCGCTGGCTCGACCCGGGCGAGCAGTGGGAGCTCAGCTGGGGCATCCGCTTCGCCGGCTTCACCGCCGAGTGAGGGCGGCCGCCGCGCTGTGCGGCCTCAGCCGACGCAGCTGCCCGAGTCGACGCGGTCGCTGAGCGAGGGCGCCTGGTCGGCGAGCGGTGCGAGCGTGCCCACCGGCACCGCGAACCCGACGTTGTCGACCGTCTGCGACTTCGCGAACACGACGCCGCCGACGAGTCCGTCGCCGGTGAGCACGGGGCCGCCCGAATTGCCGTGGTCGACGTCGGCGGCGAGCGTGACGACGTCGCGCGACGTGCTCTCGCCGTCGATCGCGATCGTGATCGGCCCGGTCGCCATGACGCGCGCCGCCCTGAGCTCGAGCGGCCCGCCGAACGGATAGCCGACCACGGCGACGTCGGTCTCGGCCGCGGGCGGGTCGGCGAGGTCGAGCGGTGGCACCCCAAGGCCGTCGGTCGCGATCACCGCGAGGTCGGCCTCGGCGTCGAACGCGACCACGCGTCCGGCGACCGGGCCGCGGCCCGGGGCCTCGACGAGGGGGTCGTCGACGCCCGCGACCACGTGCGCGTTCGTCACCACCCGGTCCTCAGCGACCACGAAGCCCGAGCCGGTGAGGTTCCCGCCGCACTCGTACGCGAGCCCGGTGATGCGCACGACGGATGCCGCCGCGGCGGACAGTTCGGGATCGTCGATGCCGCCGCTCGGCAGTTCCGGCGCGACCGTCGGGCCGTCGAGCACGCCGACGAGCCACGGGATCGCCTCGCCGACCGCCGCGCTGCGCAGCTCCGCCATGAGGGCTCGGGCCGGCGGCGGCGTGACCTGCTCGATGCCGCGCACGACCCACGAGCCGGCCACCGCGGGCGAGACCACTGGCACGCCCATCGTCGAGACGCCGGCACCGACGAGGGCGATGACGAACGCGGTCGCCATGGTGTTCACGATCGCGCCCAGGATGCGGTCGACCACGCCCAGCTTCACCGCGTCGGCGCCACGCCGCAGGGCGCGCCCGATCGAGGTCCCGAGCGTGAAGCCCCCGACCAGGAGCAGGACGGCCACGGCGATCGCGATCGGCGCCCGCCACTCCGGGGCCGCGATGAACGACACGATCCACGGCATCGCGAAGTACGCGGCGATGCCGGCGGCGATCAGGCCGAGCAGCCCGCCGAGGCTGTGCAACAGGCCCGCGCGCCATCCGTGCAGGAGCGCCCCGATGAGGACGAGGATCAGCACGATGTCGAGGATGAGGCTCCAGGGCATGCGCGGCGCTCCGTTTCTGCTGAGAGGACCAGCCTCGCGTATGCGGCTCGGAGCAGGCTGAAGGCGCTCGAGGGGGCAGGCCCCACCATCGGACCGGGTGGTGATCCCACCGACCGCACAGGCGCCGTCGAATAGCGTCGAACCCATGACGACGACGATCGCGATCCGAACCGCCGCCGCCGCTGCCGAACCCGAGCTCACCGGCCTCGCCGCGTGGGCCGTGGACGTCATGGAGACCCTCGGCGCACCCGGGGCAGGCCTGGCCATCGCCCTCGAGAACCTGTTCCCGCCGCTGCCGAGCGAGGTGATCCTGCCACTGGCCGGCTTCACCGCGAGCCAGGGCTCGTTCGGCCTCGCGGAGGTGCTGATCTGGACGACGCTCGGCTCCGTCGTCGGCGCGTTCGCGCTCTACGGCATCGGTGCGGTCCTCGGCCGCGAGCGCACCCGGGCGATCGTCAAGGCCGTGCCGCTCGTCGACGTCGCCGACGTCGACCGCACGGAGTCGTGGTTCCTGCGCCACGGCCGCAAGGCGGTGTTCTTCGGGCGGATGATCCCGCTGTTCCGCTCGCTGATCTCGGTGCCGGCGGGCGTCACGCGCATGCACGTCGGCATGTTCCTGGCGCTGACGACGATCGGCAGCGCGATCTGGAACGCCGTGTTCGTGCTCGCCGGCTACCTGCTCGGCGAGAGCTGGCACGTCGTCGAACCGTGGGCCGACGCAGCGCAGCTCGTCGTCATCGTCGCCGTGGTGCTGGCCGTGGGTGCATTCGTCGCCAAGCGGGTCGTCCGCATCCGTGAGCACCGGCGCCGCGTCGCCCGTGGCGAGGCCACGGAGGGCGGCATCTAGCCGCATCCCGAGCGCCGCGTCGCGCGCCGCGGCCGGCCGGGGACTACCGTGGAGGCGTGACCGGGCGCACTCCACGGGGTGGCCGTCGCACCGCTCCGTGCCGGCGGCGGCGCGCCGGGGTGTCGCCGTGATTCCGAACACGTCCTTCGTCCGCAGCGGCGACGCCGACATCGCGTACAAGGTCGTCGGCGACGGGCCGCGCGACCTCCTGCTCGCGTTCCCGCTCGCGTCCAACGTCGACGTCTTCTTCGAGCTGTCGGAGAACGCCGAGTTCGTCGATCGGCTCGCGAAGCTCGGCCGGGTGATCCTCTTCGACAAGCGCGGCACGGGCATGTCGGATCGGGGAGTGGCATCGGTGACGGTCGAGCAGCACAGCGACGACCTCGTCGCCGTGCTGGACGCCGTCGCGAGCACCACCGCCGTCCTGCTCGGGTGGTTCGACGGTGGTGCGACGTGCCTCGTGGCCGCGGCGCGAGATCCCGGCCGCGTGGAGTCCGTCGTCGCGAACGAGGTGCTGGCCGTCGGCCGGCCCGTCGACGGGTTCCCGTGGGGGTTCGGGCCCCGGATCGGCGAGGGCGCGTTGCGGAAGCTGATCGCTCTCGGCTGGGGGCAGACACCGATGGCGCGTGCGATCGCGCCGGAGTGGGCGGGTGATCCCCGGCTGATCGACTGGGTGACGCGCTACGAGCGCCTCTCGGTCCCGCCGAGCGGCGCCGCCAGGCTGCTCGACGATGCGCTCGGGCTCGACATCCGCAGCTACCTCCCGCGAGTGGTCGCACCGGTCCTCGTGATGCACAACGTCGACCTGCCCGGTACGCCGAGCGAGCCCTTCCGCTGGCTCGCCGACGAACTGCCGAACGGACGGCTGAGGCTTCTCCGCACGGGCCCGTCGGTCCCGTTCGTGATCCCCTCCGACGACCTGGTCGACGAGATCGAGGAGTTCCTCGTCGGCACGCGCAGCGGTGGCCGGCGGGAGCTCGCGAGCATCGTCGTCACCGATGTCGTCGCGTCGACCGTGGAGCTCGCGCACTCGGGCGACCGGCACTGGCGCGACCTGCTCGCAGCGCATCGCGAGTCGCTCCGGCGGTCGCTCGCCAGGTTCGGAGGGCGTGAGGTGAACACGGCAGGCGACGGGTTCGTCGCCTGCTTCGCCCTGCCGTCCGCCGCGATCCGGTTCGCCGAACAGGTCGTCGAGGAGGCGGCCGACATGGGCCTGGGCCTGCGTGCCGGAGTGCACTGCGGCGAGGTGCTCGTGCGCGACGACGACCTCATCGGGATCGCGGTCCACGTCGCGGCCCGGGTCGCGGCACTCGCGGGCTCCGGGGAGGTGCTCGTCACCGACACCGTGCGAGTGCTCGTCGACGGGTCGGGCATGCGGTTCGCCACGGTGGGCGAGCACGGGCTGAAGGGCGTGCCGGGCGAGTGGCACCTGTTCCGGTTGGAGGTCGGTCCATGATCCCGCCCACGCGGTACGCCGACCGGGACGGCGTGGACCTCGCGTACAAGGTGTTCGGCGAGGGGGACCGCGACTTCGTGCTCGTGTTCGCCTTCATCTCGAACGTCGACGTCTTCTGCGAACTCCCCGAGCACCTCGAGTTCATCGAGCGGCTGCGGGGCCTCGGTGCTCGCGTGATCCTCTTCGACAAGCGCGGCACGGGACTCTCCGACCGCGGCGGCCTGGACGCGACCGTCGAGGACCGCGCCGACGACCTCATCGCGATCCTGGATGCCGCGGGCAGCCGCCGGGCATCGCTGATCGGCTGGTTCGACGGCGGTGCGACCGCGCTCGTCGCCGCGGCGCGACATCCGGAACGCGTCGACGCGGTCATCGCCTACGAGGCCCTTGCGGTCGGCCATGCCGACGAGGACTTCCCGTGGGCGCTGCATCCCGGGTGGTTCGCGAGCCTGATGGCCGCGCTCGACCCGTCGGAATGGGGTCGCGGCCTGGTGGCGCGGCAGTTCTGGCAGACCGAGGGCGCGGAGCGGCTGGTCAGCTGGTGGGAGCGGTACGAGAGCATGTCGGCGACGCCGACCGCGGCGAGGCGGTTGGCCGAGGCGATCGTGCGCGTCGACATCCGAGCGCACCTCGCCGACGTCGTCGCTCCGGTGCTCGTGCTGCACGACACCGGCGTCGCCGGCATCGACGAGGCGCCGATGCGCTGGCTCGCGGACACGCTGCCGCACGGGCGGTTGCAGCTGGTGCGCCGCTCGTCAGTGCTGCCGGCCGTGCTCCCCGACAGCGGGCTGGTGGACGAGATGGAGGAGTTCCTCACCCGAACGCGGAGCGGCGGCCATCGCGACGTGCTCACCACCGTCTTCACCGACATCGTCGGCTCGACGACCTCGCTCGCGCGGATCGGCGACGAGCGCTGGCGCAGCATCCTCGCCGCGCACGACGAGGCGCTGCGCCGCTCGCTCGCCCGCTTCTCGGGCACCGAGGCGAACACGACCGGCGACGGCATCGTGGCGACCTTCCCCCTGCCCTCCTCAGCGCTCCAGTTCGCCGAGGCGGCCGTGGCGGATGCCGCGGCACTCGGCCTGACCCTCCGCGTCGGGCTGAATGCAGGCGAGGTGATCGTGCGCGCGGGCGAGCTCGTCGGCATCTCGGTCCACGCGGCGGCGCGCATCTGCGCCGCCTCGCAGCCGGGCCGCATCCTCGCGGGCGACGCCGTGCGACTGCTCGTGATCGGGTCGGCGTTCAGGTTCGAGGACGCCGGCGAGCACGACCTGAAGGGCGTGCCCGGCCGGTGGCGGCTGTGGTTCCTGGCACCGGATGTCGCGTCGACGCCGGACGCGGACGGCACCGCCTGACGCGGGCCGCCGGCGCGGCGCGGCATCCGTCCACCCGTCGGCTATGGTCTGTGTTGGCCGTCACGGCCCGACCCGACCCCCCCACGACGACGAGGAGTGACGCATGCGCGTCGGCATGTTCCTGAACTACGCCGGAGGCTTCCGCGAGGTCGCCGACGAGGTCTCCGAACTCGAGGCGGCGGGCGTCGACCTCATCGGCGTGCCCGAGGCGTACTCGTTCGACGCGGTGAGCCAGCTCGGGTTCCTCGCGGCCCGCACCTCGCGGATGACGCTCATGAGCGGCATCCTGCAGCTGTACACGCGCACGCCCACGCTCACGGCGATGACCGCGGCGGGGCTCGACTACGTGTCGGACGGCCGGTTCGAGCTCGGCATCGGCGCCTCGGGCCCGCAGGTGATCGAGGGTTTCCACGGCGTGAAGTACGACGCGCCCCTCGGTCGCACGCGCGAGATCATCGACGTGTGCCGCATGACCTGGCGCCGCGAGCCCGTCGTCCACGCCGGCCGTCACTACCGCATCCCGCTGCCCGAGGGCGAGGGCACCGGGCTCGGCAAGCCGCTGAAGCTCATCAACCACCCGGTCCGTGAGCGCATCCCGATCACGGTCGCGTCGCTGGGCGCCAAGTCGGTCGAGCAGACCGCCGAGATCGCCGACGGATGGCTGCCCATGTTCTTCCACCCCGAGCGCGCGGGCGAGGTGTGGGGCCCGTCGCTCGAGGCCGGGCTCGCGAAGCGTGCGCCCGAGCTGGGGCCCCTCGACGTGTTCGCGAGCCCGGCGCTCGCGATCACCGACCGGGCGGATGCCGCGGCCGCGGCGATCGCGGCCGTGAAGCCGAACCTCGCGCTGTACATCGGCGGCATGGGTGCGCGGGGCAAGAACTTCTACAACGACCTCATCGCGAGCTACGGCTACGCGGAGGATGCCGCGACGATCCAGGACCTCTACCTCGCCGGACGCCGCGACGAGGCGGTCGCCGCCGTGCCCGACGAGCTCGTGCGCGCGATCTCGCTGATCGGGTCGGCCGCCGAGGTCGCCGAACGCCTCGGCGCGTTCGCGGCCGCGGGAGTCACCACGTTGACCGTGACGCCCCTCGCGCGGAGCTCGGAGGAGCGCGTGGCGCTCATGGCGGGCCTTCGGCGCCTCGTCGGCTGAAGAGCGGATCGTTCCACAATCGTCGTCGTGTCCAGCCCCAGTTCGAGGGTGTAGGTCGCCGGGGCGCGGGCGCATACGCTCAGTCCACCGCACGGCAGCGGGCGGAAGGGGAACCTGGGGAGGAGCCGCCGTGGCGGGGCGATGCGGCCTCACGAGGCCTCCGCTCCGCCGGGCGGTGCCCGGGGCGCTCATCGGCTGAGGCGCCGGATGCCTCGCCCGTCGCGGTCAACCCCCTCGGCGACCATCCGCCCCATCCGTACCATCGTGCAGACGGGTGCGGACGAACGGGCCCTCCCGTGGGGAGGGCCGATGTCGCGGAACGTGCGACGGTTCCATTGTCCGCCGCAGGCGGTGTTCGACGTGCTGGCCGACGGATGGCTCTATCCCGCGTGGGTCGTCGGCGCCAGCCGCATGCGCGCGGTCGATCCGGACTGGCCCGCGGTGGGGGCGCGCCTCCACCACTCGGTCGGCGCCTGGCCGCTGGTGCTCGACGACGTCACCTCGAGCTGGGACTGGGCGCCCCCGCGGCGAGCCGCGATGCGTGCCCGCGGCTGGCCGATCGGCGAGGCCGACATCGTGATCGAGACGCGCGTGAGCGGCGACGGCTGCCTCGTGCGAATCACCGAGGAGCCGGCCGAGGGGCCCGGGCGGTACGTGCCGCGGTTCCTCCGGGAACCCATGCTCCGCATCCGCAATCGCGAGACGCTCCGACGCCTCGCGCACCTCGCCGAAGGTCGGTGGAGGGCGCAGCCGCCCGCGCCCGTGGCCGGGGAGGCGGGCGACGCCGACGTCGCCGCTGCGGGCATGGCGGAGGCTGCCGGTGAGGCCGGCGAGGCGACGTGAACCGCCGGCGCGGGAGTGACGGGCGCCGCTCGGACCCCGGAAGCCGCGGGGGCCGCGGGGGCCGCGGTTCCGTTCGCGTCGCGGTGGTGTCGGGCGGCACCGCCGGACTCGGCCTCGCCATCGCGCGCGGTCTCGCCGCCGACGGATGGCGCGTGGCCGTGCTCGCCCGCGACCCCGCGCGCCTGAGCGCGGTCGCCGACGAGCTCGACGGCCCCGACCGTCCGGCACTCGCCCTGGCGGTCGACGTCGCCGACGCCACGGCCGTCGAGGCCGCCGCCGGCACCGTCGAACGCCGGCTCGGCGAGATCGACCTGTGGGTGACGGGCCCGATGGCGGGCATCGCGGGAGACTTCCTCGACGTGGCCCCCGAGGACTTCGAACGCGTGACCGACGTGACGTACCACGGCACCGTCAACGGCATGCGGGCCGCGCTCGCCCGGATGGTGGCGCGCGATCGCGGCCACGTCGTCGTCCTCGGCTCCGCGATCGCGTACCACGCGGTTCCGCTCCTCTCGGCGTATTCGGGCGCGAAGGCGGCGACGCGCGCGTTCGCGCAGTCGGTCGCGCAGGAGCTCCGGATGCGCGGCAGCCGCGTGCGCCTCTCGGTGCTCGAGTTCCCCGCGATCGACACGCCGCAGTACCGCTGGATCGCCCGCGCGTTGCCGCGTGCGACCCGGCCGATCCCGATCGTGTTCACGCCGGAGGCGTGCGCGCGTGCCGTCCTCGCCGTGGTGCGCCGGCCGCGAGCGCGCACGTGGGTCGCCGAGCCGACGACCGTCATGGCGCTCGGAGAACGGTTCGCCCCGACCGCGCTCGACGCGTTCTTCACGCGATTCGGGCGTCGACTCCAGCAGAGCCCGAGGCATGATGGGGACATGCTCCCCGGGAACCTCTGGCACCCCACCCCCGGCGACGTCGGCACGCGCGGAGCGTACGGACGCGAGGCGCTCGGCTGGTCGCCCCAACTGTGGGCCGTCACGCATCGCCGTGCCGCGGGCGCGCTCGCCGCGGGGGCGATCGTGTGGGCCGCCGCGGCGATCGCCGACCGCGCGCGAACCCGGGGCACCGGCGCATGACCATCGACGTGGCGGTCGTCGGCTCGGGGCCCAACGGCCTCGCCGCCGCCGTCACGCTCGCGCGCGCCGGCCTCGTGGTGCGCGTCTTCGAGGCCGAGTCGTCGCCCGGCGGCGGGGCGCGCACCGCCGAGCTGACCCTGCCGGGGTTCCGGCACGACGTCTGCTCGGCCGTGCACCCCATGGCGCTCGCGTCGCCGTTCTTCCGCGCATTCGGCCTCGAGCGGCGCATCGAGCTGCGCCTCCCCGAACTCTCGTACGGACACCCGCTCGACGGCGGGCGCGCCGGCCTGGCGTGGCACGACCTCGACCGCACCGTCGAGGGGCTCGGCCGCGACGGCCCCGCCTATGCTCGCCTGATCGGCCCGCTCGTCGCGCGCGACGACGAGGTGACCGAGTTCACGGGGTCGACGCTGCTGCGCGTGCCGCGCCATCCGCTCGTCGCGGCCCGCTTCGGGCTCGCCGCGATCGAACAGGGCTCGCCGGCGTGGAACGTCCGCTTCGACGAGGAGGTCGCACCCGCGATGCTCACGGGGGTCGCCGCCCACACCATCCGTCCGCTGCCGAGCCTCGCCACCGGGGGCGCCGGTCTCGTCCTCGGCATGCACGCGCACGCGCGCGGCTGGCCCATCCCGGTCGGCGGCAGCGGCGCCATCGTCGACGCGCTCGTCGACGACCTCGTCGCGCACGGCGGCGAAGTGGTGACGGATGCCGCGATCGACGACCTCGCCGCGCTGCCCCGATCGCGCGCCGTCCTGCTCGACGTGACGCCGCGCGCACTCGCCCGCATCGCCGGCCGCCGCCTGCCCGTTCGCTACCGCCGCGCCCTCGCGTGCTTCAGGTACGGCAACGCGGCCGCGAAGGTGGACTTCGCGCTGTCCGGCCCGGTGCCGTGGGCGAATGCCGACCTCGCGCGGGCCGGCACGCTGCACCTCGGCGGCACGCGAGCCGAGATCGCGGCGGGGGAGCGCGAGGTGGCGCGCGGGCGCCATCCGGAATCGCCGTACGTGCTGGTCTCGCAGCCGTCGATCCTCGATGCCACGCGCGCGCCCGAGGGGCGCCACGTGCTGTGGACCTACACCCACGTTCCGAGGGGGTCGACCGTCGACCCGACCGAGGCGGTCGTGCGCCAGATCGAGCGCTTCGCGCCGGGCTTCCGCGACGTGATCCTCGCGTCGGCGTCGCGCACAGCCGTCGAGATGCAGGCCGAGAACGCCAACTACATCGGCGGCGACATCGCCTCGGGCGCGCCGACCATGCTCCAGCTCGTGCGACGTCCGGTGCTCTCGTCCGACCCGTGGCGCACGCCGCTCGCCGGCGTCTACCTCGCGTCGTCGTCGACGCCGCCGGGCCCGGGCGTGCACGGCCTGGCCGGATGGCACGCCGCGCGCAGCGCGCTGCGGCACACCTTCGGCCTCACGGCGCCGCCGAGCCTCGCGCCGTGACCTCGGACTGGTCGACCGAGACGCCATTCGACGGGTGCCCCCACAGGGGCTCGAACCCTGGACCCACGGATTAACCTACTGCACTGGGTCTCCCCAGCCACCGCGCTGCGGCTTGCAGTCTGGACTATATCTTCACCTTCGGCCGAGCCGGTCAGGTGCGCCGCGTGTAGTCTCTGAGGTTCCCTTGCGGTTACCTGCTGATTGCCCAATCCCTCGGATTGTCACTGCCCACGGGCGAGTACCTCGGGCTCTCAGGGTGTTCCAGCATATAGCGGCGGTCATCCAACGCATTTCGGCGCTGGCGCTCCAATGTTCTGTTGAAGTCCGTTGCTCTAACCAACTGAGCTATAGGGGCGTGACCACCATAACAGCCCGGCTCCGGCGCCTACCAGCATCCTGCTTCGGCTCTCGGCCCGACCGCAGCTCACTCCGTCCCATGTCCGCGGCACCTCATAGGCTGGCTTCGGTAGAGGGAGGAGGACCGTGAAGACGTGCTCGACATGCCGGCGCTCGCTCGACTATTCCGAGTTCAACGTTCGAGCGAGATCCGTCGACGGCCTGCAGTCCGTCTGCCGCGAGTGCAATGCCGCCAGGGCGCGACGCTACTACGCCGACAACCTCGAGAAGCATCGCAAGGCGGTCGCGGCTCAGGTCGCCAAGACCCGCGCGGCACACCTTCAGCGGATCGGCCAGTACCTGCTCGATCACCCGTGCGTCGATTGGGTGAGGGCGACGTGCGCGTGCTCGATTTCGACCATCGTGACGGTGCCGAGAAGGTCGCCGAGGTGATGAAGCTCGCGAAGGCGGCCTACTCATGGCAGCGGGTGAGCGCGGAGATCGCGGAATGCGACGTTCGCTGTCGGAACTGCCACGCGATCATCACCTACGAGCGGATGGGGCCGAACTGGCGGTCGAACATCGCGTCTCGTGTCCGGGCGGCCGACTGACCGCGGTACGTCGCGCGCCGCCCGGGTTCAGCAGTACAGCGATTCCGCCGACCGCGGAACCCGGCGCGGATGCCTGGGTTGCGGGGTATCGTGGCCCGCGATGAGCGCAGACTTCCACCGACCGACGCGGTTCCCCCCGACGATGTTCGAGGGGTACCTGGGCGCCGATGACCCGGCGCAGGTGAGCCGCGTGGCGCATGACACCGCTGCGGCCGTGCTCTCGCGCGTGCGCGCCGACCCCGATCCCGAGATCGTCGCGCGGTTGGTGTCGTACACCGACGAGCACGGGATCGACGCGATCGCCGAGCTGTGGTCGAAGGCGTCGGCGAAGAGCCTGCCGGGCGCGCTGTGGCGGTTGTACCTGCTGCGCACGATGATCCGGCACGATGCGGCGGGCGTGAGCCTCGCGTTCCAGCGCGGCAGCGAGGTGTCGCACACGATCGACCAGGTCGTCGCGGGCGCCCCCGTGCCGGCCGGACCCGCCGAGGTGCGGGAGCTCGCCGACGTGATCCTCCGCGGCGTGTTCTCGGGTGACTTCGCCGCAGCGCTCGAGCGGGCGGCCGCCTTCTGCCGGGTCGCGTCCACGGGGTTGGCAAGCCTGGCCGACGACGCGGATGCCGCGGACGCCGCGCATCCCGACCGTCCGGGGATCCTCACCCGCCGGGCGCTGCGCCTGCACTCGCTCGCCGAGGAACTGGCGGCCTGCGCCCGGCTGTGGCGGCACGAGAGCCTGGACTGATCCGGCCGAGGCCGACACGCCCGGGGCGCACGCCGACTGTGGCCCGGGAATAGGTCTCCGAAGCACCTCGTTTACACTTGTCGTGGCCGGTCGCAGTAACCCCGGGCTCCAATATTCGCCGCTTCGAGCGGCCTCGCGCCGAGAGGCGTTCTGCGACCGGCCATTCCCATGCCCGCGACCTGCGACGGCGGCACGGGCGTAGCATCGGAGCATGCCCGACACCGTGTCGTTCCTCGTCGATCCACTGCCGCTCGACGCGACGCCCGAGTTCCTCGAGGCGTCGTTCCGTGAGATCGAGCCGGGTTCCGGGGCGATCGCGGTGAACGACTTCGCACCGCACCGGGGCGACGGCGTGTTCGAGACGCTGGCCCTGATCGACGGGCACGTGCAGGAGGTCGAGCCGCACCTCGGGCGCCTGGTGAACTCCGCGCGCCTGTGCGAGCTTCCCGAGCCGAATCTCGACCAGTGGCGGCTCGTGATCGCGAGGGCTGCCGAGCGCGCCCCCTCCGCGGGCGAGTTCGCGCTCAAGCTCGCGCTGAGCCGCGGCATCGACCCCGGCCCGAAGCCGACCGGATGGGTGCACGTCACGCCCGGGGCCGATTTCACCGCGGCGCGCGAGCGCGGCATCAGCGTGGTCACCCTCGATCGCGGCGTGGCGCGTGGCGCGGGCGAGAGAGCGCCGTGGCTGCTGCTCGGCGCGAAGACCCTGAGCTACGCGGGGAACATGGCCGCGCTCCGCGAGGCGAAGCGCCGCGGCGCCGACGATGCAGTGTACGTGTCATCCGACGGGTACGTCCTCGAGGGTCCCACTTCGAGCCTGATCGTCCGCCGGGGCGACGAGGTGCTCACGCCGCCGCCGGCGGCCGGCATCCTGCACGGGACGACCCAGCGCAGCATCTTCGCCCACCTCGCGGAACGCGGGACGACGGCCGAGTACCGCGACCTCACCGTCGATGACCTCCGGTCGGCGGATGCCGCGTGGCTGGTCTCCAGCGTGCGGATGGCGGCGCCCATCGCCCAGCTCGACGGCGCGCCGATGCCCGTCGACCACCACGCGACGGCCGCGCTCAACGCGTACCTGCTGAGTCCCCGCGACTGACGGGCAGTCTCGGCGGGGACGGTGACGGCCCAGCCCCCGAGCGGGGAACCGGGCCGTGGCCGCACTCGGCGTGGACCGATCAGCCGAAGCGGCCCGAGACGTAGTCCTCGGTCGACTTCTGCGACGGGTTCGAGAAGATCGTGGTGGTGTCGTCGTACTCGATGAGCTTGCCGGGCTTGCCGGTGCCGGCGATGTTGAAGAACGCCGTCTTGTCGGACACGCGCGAGGCCTGCTGCATGTTGTGGGTCACGATCACGATCGTGTACTCCTGCTTGAGCTCCTCGATGAGGTCCTCGATCGCGAGCGTCGAGATGGGGTCGAGGGCCGAGCAGGGCTCGTCCATGAGGATGACCTCGGGCGAGACCGCGATCGCGCGGGCGATGCAGAGGCGCTGCTGCTGGCCGCCCGAGAGCCCGGAGCCCGGGCGGTCGAGGCGGTCCTTGACCTCGTTCCAGAGGTTGGCGCCCTGGAGCGACTTCTCGACGAGGTCGTCGGCGTCGGACTTCGAGATGCGCGAGTTGTTGAGCTTCACGCCCGCGAGGACGTTCTCCTTGATCGACATCGTGGGGAACGGGTTCGGACGCTGGAAGACCATGCCGACCTGCCGCCGGACGAGCACCGGGTCGACCTGCGGGTCGTAGAGGTTGTTGCCGTCGATCAGCACCTCGCCCTCGACGCGGGCGCCGGGAATGACCTCGTGCATGCGGTTGAGGGTCCGGAGGAACGTCGACTTGCCGCAGCCCGACGGGCCGATGAACGCGGTGACGGTGCGGGGCTCGATCTCGAGCGACACGCCCTCGACCGCGAGGAACTTGGAGTAGTAGACGTTGAGGTCACGGACCTCGATGCGCTTGGACACGTCGTTTTCCTTACTGGGGTGTCTGGGGGTCAGCGACCGTACTTGGGGGCGAAGAACCGCGCGACGAGGCGGGCGATCAGGTTCAGCGCCATGACGATGAGGATGAGGGTGAGGGCGGCCGCCCATGCGCGGTCGAGATACGCCTCGGGTGGCGTGCCCTGGTTCGCATACTGCGTGTAGACGAACACCGGCAGCGACTGCATGCGGCCCTCGGTCATGTCGTAGTTCATGCTGTTCGTGAATCCGGCCGCGATGAGCAGGGGGGCGGTCTCGCCGATGACGCGGGCGATCGACAGCATGATGCCCGTCGTGATGCCCGCGATCGACGTCGGGAGCACGACCTTCACGATCGTGAGCCACTTCGGCACGCCGAGTGCGTAGGCCGCCTCGCGAAGCTCGTTCGGCACGAGCCGCAGCATTTCCTCGCTCGAGCGCACGACGACCGGGATCATGAGCACCGCGAGCGCGACGGCGCCGGCGATGCCGGTGCGGGTGCCGGGACCCCAGAAGATCGCGAACAGTGCGTACGCGAACAGGCCCGCGACGATCGACGGGATTCCGGTCATCACGTCGACGAGGAACGTGATGCCCCGCGCCAGCCGGCCGCGGCCGTACTCGACCAGGTAGATCGAGGTCATCAGGCCGATCGGGATCGAGATGAGCGCGGCCGTGCCCGTCATGAGGAGCGTGCCGACGATCGCGTGCAGCGCGCCGCCGCCCTCACCGGTGACGCTGCGCATGGAGTAGGTGAAGAACTCGGCGTCGAAGCGGGCGAGGCCGAAGGTGACCACCGTGATGGACAGAGAGACCAGCGGGATCATCGCGAGGAGGAAGGCGCCGGTGACGAGCGCCGTCACGAACCGATCGGTCGCCTTGCGCGGACCCTCGACGATGCGCGAGAGCAAGGTGATCGTCACGATGTAGACGAGGGCCGCGACGACGAGCATGCCCACCCAGTTGAACTCCGCGCCCGCGAACGCGAGGACGCCGAAGAGGCCGGCCGCGACGAGCAGGCTCGCTCCGAGGACCATCCAGGGGGCGCCGTTGGGCAGCTTGCCGGCGGTGAGCGAATTGCTCAGGGGCGCGGCAGCGACGGGCGACTGCCTCTCGGGCGGGGTGATGGTCGTGGTCATCAGTTGGCTCCCGAGAACTCTGCGCGGCGGGCGACGATCCAGCGGGCGATCGCGTTCACCGCGAAGGTGACGATGAACAGGATGAGGCCGGTGGCGATCAGCACGTTCACGTTGAGGCCGTACGCCTCGGGGAAGCTCAGCGCGATGTTCGCGGCGATGGTGGACGGGTTGACCGAGGTGAGCAGCTGGAACGTCACGGCTCCGGTTGCGGAGAGCACCATGGCGACCGCCATGGTCTCACCGAGGGCGCGGCCCAGGCCCAGGACGGCGGCGGAGATGATGCCGGGGCGGCCGAACGGGAGCACCGCCATCCGGATCATCTCCCAACGCGTCGCGCCGAGGGCGAGTGCCGCCTCCTCGTGCAGGACGGGAGTCTGCAGGAAGACCTCGCGGGAGATCGCGGTGATGATCGGGATGATCATCACCGCGAGCACGATCGCCGCGGTCAGGATGGTGCGGCCGGTGCCCGAGACGGGACCGGAGAACAGCGGGAACCAGCCCAGGTTCTCGACCAGCCAGGAGTAGAGCGGCTGCACGGCCGGCGCCAGGACGCCGATGCCCCACAGGCCGAAGACCACCGAGGGCACCGCGGCGAGGAGGTCGACGATGTACCCGAGGACCGATGCGAGCCGCCGCGGCGCGTAGTGCGAGATGAACAGGGCGATCCCGATCGAGATCGGCAGGGCGATCAGCAGCGCGAGCGCCGCGGCCCAGATGGTGCCGAACACCAGCGGGCCCACGTACGGCCAGAAGCTGGTGTCGAGGATCGAGGCTTCCTCGCTCGAGGCGAAGAGTGCCGGGATGCTCTGGACGATGAGGAACGTCGCCACGGCGGCGAGCGTGACGAGGATCATCGAGCCGGCGAAGACCGCGGAGCGCGAGAAGACGCGATCGCCGGGTCGCTGTTTCGCCCGGATCGGGGCGGTTGCGGTGCTCATCTGGCGGGTTCCTCTGATCTGCTGGTGGAACAGGGCTGTGCCCGGCCCCGCATTCCGGTGGAAGCGACGGGGCCGGGCACGGTCCTTCCTACTGGATGGAATCGATCGCCGCGACGGCCTGCTCGCGCAGGGTGTCGGAGATCGGGGCGGAGCCGGCGTTCTCGGCAGCGACGTCCTGGCCCTCTTCGCTGGCGATGTACGAGAAGTACGCCTTCACGAGCTCCGCGGTCTCGGAGTCCTCGTACTGCTGGCAGGCGATCGAGTACGCCACGAGCACGACCGGGTAGGCGGCCTCGTCCGGCGTGCGGTCGAGCTCGAGCGAGAGGTCGCCGTCGGGTCGGCCCTCGACGAACGGCGAGACGTCGACGATGGCGGCGGCGGCCTCGGGCGAGTACTCGAGGAACTCGTCGCCGACCTGCACCGCGACGGTGCCGAGATCGCCGGCACGCGACGCGTCGGCGTAGCCGATCGTGCCGGTGCCGTTGGTCACGGCGTCGACGACGCCGGAGGTGCCCTGCGCGGCCTCGCCGCCCTCGAACGGCCAGACGCCGTCGGCCTCGTACGTCCACACCTCGGGGGCAGCCTGGGCGAGGTAGTCGGTGAAGTTCTCGGTGGTGCCCGAGTCGTCGGAGCGGTGGACCGGGGTGATCGCCTGGTCGGGCAGCTCGACGCCCTCGTTCGTGGCGGCGATGGCCGGGTCGTTCCAATTGGTGATCGTTCCGGCGAAGATGCCGGCGATCGTGGCCGGGTCGAGGTTCAGCGAGTCGATGCCCTCGAGGTTGAAGATCACCGCGATGGGCGAGATGTAGAGCGGAAGCTGGATGATCGTCGAGTCGGGCGCGCAGGCGGCGAAGCCGCCGGCGGCGATCTCCTCGTCGTTGAATGCGCGGTCGGAGCCCGCGTAGCCGCTCGCACCCTCGAGGAACGTGTCGCGACCGGCGCCGGAGCCCGAGGGGTCGTAGTCGATGGTCACGTCGGGGTTGGCGGTCTGGAACTCCGCGATCCAGGCCTGCTGGGCCGCGTCCATCGCCGACGAACCCGCGCCGACCAGGTTGCCGGAGAGCGTCGACTCCGTGCCGGCGTCGCCGTTCTCGGACGCGCTTCCTTCGTTCGCGGCGCAGGAGCTGAGCGCGAGCGCCGCGGTCATGGCGATGACGACGGGGGCGCCGAAACGCTTGAGGTTCACGTGATTCCCTTCCGGGGTTCGATTGCAGGGGTTCGGGCCGGTGCCGACCCGCCTGCGACGCTAATCAGCGTGCGTGACGAGCGTCCCCCACGAGGGTGAACGAGAGGTGAACTGGATGTGACCGCGTGGGATGCCGGTGCTGTGAGTCCGCCGGGAGGCGCGGCGACCGGGCCGGTGCCGGCCTGCCCTACCCGTGGATGGAGTCGATCGCCTGCATCGCCCGCTCGCGCAGCGCGTCGGAGATGGGAGCCGACCCGGCACCCTCGGCCGCGGCGCGCTGCCCCTCCTCGCTGGCGATGTAGCTCAGGTACTCGCGGACGACCTCGACGTTCTCAGGCGACGCGTACTCCTCGCACGCGATGAGGTAGCTGACGAGGACGATCGGATACACACCGGCCTGCTGGGAGGTGCGATCGATCGCGATGGCGAGGTCGCCCTCGGCGCGGCCCTCCTCGAGCGGGGAGGCGTCGACGATCGCCGCGGCCGCGTCCGGGGAGAACGAGACGAACTCCTCGCCGACGCGCACGGCCACGGTGCCGAGGTCTCCGACGCGCGAGGCGTCGGCGTAGCCGATGGTTCCCACGCCGTTGCCCACCGTGTCGACGACGCCCGAATTCCCCTGGGCCGCCTCGCCGCCCGCGAACGGCCACACTCCGTCGGCCTCCCATTGCCACACATCGGGCGCCGTGGCGTGCAGGTACTCGGTGAAGTTCTCGGTGGTCCCCGAGTCGTCGGAGCGATGCACCGCCGTGATGGGCAGGTCGGGCAGTGCCACGCCGGGATTCGTCGCGGCGATCGCCGGGTCGTCCCAGTCGATGATCTCACCGGCGAAGATGCCCGCGATGGCGGCCGCGTCGAGGTTCAGGGTGTCGATGCCGTCGAGGCGGAAGACGACGGCGATCGGCGAGATGTACAGCGGCAGCTCGATGACCGTCGAGCCGTCCGCGCATCGGCTGAACCGTCCGTCCTCGAGCTCATCGAGGGTGTACGCGCGGTCGGAGCCGGCGAAATCGCTCGCTCCCTCCATGAACGTGTCCCGGCCGGCGCCGGACCCGGACGGGTCGTAGTCGACGGTGACGCCGCCGTGCTCCGTCTGGAACCCGGCCACCCACGCCTGTTGGGCGGCGCCCTGCGCCGACGAACCCGCGCCGACCACGTAGCCCTCGAGCGTCGAACCCGAGTCGTCGAGCCCCATCTCGTTGACCGCGCAGGATGACAGGACGAGTGCGGTGGCCGCGGCGAGCACGGCGGACGCGAGCAGGCGCGTGCGATTCACGGGGACCCTTCGGGACGTGGGACATGGCGCGGGAGCCCTGAGAAGCGGACGATGCCGATCGGCCCTCGCGTGAACAGCGAAACCGAGCCGGGTGAACGGGAGGTGAACATCTCACGTCGCGGTCGTGTGGAGAACCTGCGCATCACCTGCATCCGGACTCGAAGAGGACTCAGACGCGCGGTTCGTGGGTCTCGATCGCGATGATGCCCGACGAGGGGTTGGACGCCGAGAGGTGCACGACGCTGAACCCGCCGACCTCGAGCTCCGCGGCATCCGACACGTACGAGCCGAGCGGCGTGCCCGTCGCGAGCGCGATCTCGCGCATGATCTCGGGCAGCACCGGCCCATGGCTGCAGACGACCGCCGTCTTGCCGACGCGCACCCGCTTGCCGATCACACGCCGCACCTCGTCATTGCCCGCCTCCCAGGCGTCCTGGCTGATGCCGTCATCGCGCCGGACGGGCAGGCCGGATGCCGCGGCGAGCGGCGCGACGGTCGTGAGGCACCGCACGGCGGGGCTGGAGACCAGCTTCCTGGGCGCCCAGGCCTGCAGCATGCCCACGAGCGCCGCCGCCTGTCGCACGCCGCGCTCCGTGAGCGGGCGCGTCGCATCGGTGCCCTTCCACGCGCCGCGGGGCTGCGCCTTGCCGTGCCGCAGCACGATGACGCCGAACGTGCCGGTGACGCCCTGCTCCACGAGCGCTGCGAAGTTGTCGAGGATCTCGCGATCGGGCTCGTAGCTGAGGTAGCCGCGGGCGCGCTTGAGGGTGACCCACTCGAGCGCCGCGATCTCGGCGTTGGGCCGGAACGTCGACCGGTGCACGGCCCGGTCGGTGACGTGGGCGGCCCAGTAGTGCACGATCTTCTCGCGCCCGCTCGGCATGGCGTAGCGCGAGACCCCGAGCGGCACGCCGAGCGCGACGCGCAGCCCGGTCTCCTCGGCGATCTCCCGCACGGCGGTCTCGGGCAGCGTCTCGCCGGGGTCGACCTTGCCCTTCGGGATGGTGACGTCGCCGTAGACGGTGCGGTGCACGACGAGCACGTGCACGCGGCCGTCGATGACGCGCCAGCAGACCGCGCCGGCCGCATACACGGCGGTCGCGACCTGGCTCATCGGCGCTTCGCCGTTCGCGTGCTGCGGTGGGCGGTGCGCTGGATGCGCAGTTGCTGCAGGTCGTCGAGCGGACGGCCCGCGTCGTCGGTCGAATGCCTCGTCCAGACGCCGTCGCCGTCGAGGTGCCACGAGCTCGTGTGCGCGCTCATGGCCTCGTCGAACAGCGCGCCGATCTCGGCGACGTGGTCGGGGTCGACGAGCCGCACGAGCGCCTCGACGCGGCGGTCGAGGTTGCGGTGCATCATGTCGGCCGAGCCGATGTAGACGACCGGGTCGCCGTCGTTGTGGAACGAGAACACGCGCGAGTGCTCGAGGTAGCGGCCGAGGATGGAGCGCACCGAGATGTTCTCGCTCAGCCCGGGAATGCCGGGCCGCAGGCTGCAGATGCCGCGGACCCAGACTTCCACGGGAACGCCCGCGTTCGAGGCGCGGTAGAGGCCGTCGATGATGGCCTCGTCGACCATGGAGTTGACCTTGATGCGGATGCCGCTGGGGCGCCCGGCCTCGGCGTTGCGGGTCTCCTGGGCGATGAGCTTGAGCAGGCCCTTGCGCAGGTGCAGCGGCGCGACGAGCAGGCGCTTGAACTTCTTCTCGATGGCGTAGCCCGAGAGCTCGTTGAACAGCCGGGTCAGGTCCTTGCCGACCTGGTCGTCGGCGGTGAGGAGCCCCAGGTCCTCGTAGATGCGGCTGGTCTTGGGGTTGTAGTTGCCCGTGCCGATGTGGCTGTAGTGCCGGAGCCCGGACTTCTCCTGCCGGATGACGAGCGCCAGCTTGCAGTGCGTCTTCAGCCCGACGAGGCCGTAGACGACGTGCACGCCGGCCTTCTCGAGCTTGCGCGCCCACGTGATGTTGGCGGCCTCGTCGAAGCGCGCCTTGATCTCGACGAGCGCCAGCACCTGCTTGCCGGCCTCGGCCGCGTCGATCAGGGCCTCGACGATCGGGCTGTCGCCCGAGGTGCGGTACAGGGTCTGCTTGATGGCCAGCACGTCGGGGTCGGCGGCGGCCTGCTCGAGGAAGGCCTGGACGCTCGTCGCGAACGACTCGTAGGGGTGGTGCAGCAGCACGTCCTTCCGCGAGACGGCGGCGAAGACGTCGGCCTGGCGGTTGGGCTCGGACGGCATCAGCTGCGCGTTCGTGGTGGGCACGTGCGTGGGGTAGTGCAGGTCTGGGCGATCGATCCGGGCGAGGTCGAAGAGCCCGCCGAGGTCGAGCGGCGCCGGGAGGCGGTAGACCTCCTGCTCGGTCACGTCGAGCTCGCGCACGAGCAGGCCGAGCGTGACCTCGTCCATGTCGTCGGAGATCTCGAGGCGGATGGGCGGGCCGAAGCGCCGTCGCAGCAGCTCCTTCTCGAGCGCCTTGATCAGGTTCTCGGTCTCGTCCTCCTCGATCTCGACATCCTCGTTGCGCGTGACGCGGAAGACGTGGTGGTCGAGGATCTCCATGCCCGGGAACAGGTCGCCCAGGTGGTTGGCGATCAGCTCCTCGAGCGCGATGTACCGCGCATCCTCCACCGACTCGGAGAGGTCGACCCGCACGAACCGGTGCAGCATCTGGGGCACCTTCACGCGGGCGAACTCCTGCCGGCCGGTGCGGCTGTTGCGCACGCGCACCGAGAGGTTGAGGGAGAGCCCGGAGATGTACGGGAACGGGTGGGCCGGATCGACCGCGAGCGGCATGAGCACCGGGAAGATCTGTGCGCTGAAGAACTCGTGCAGGTGCTCGCGTTCGGACTCGTCGAGGTCGTCCCACGAGATGACGTGGATGCCGGCATCGGAGAGCGCGGGCTTGACCAGCTCCTGGTAGGCGGCCGCGTGCCGCAGCTGCAGCTCGTGCGCCTTCCGCGAGATGTCGGCGAGCACCTCGTGGGGGGTCCGGCCGATGTTCGTCGGCACGGCGAGCCCGGTGTTGATGCGGCGCTTGAGGCCGGCGACGCGGACCATGAAGAACTCGTCGAGGTTCGAGGCGAAGATCGCGAGGAAGTTCGCGCGTTCGAGCACCGGCAGCCGGGGATCCTCGGCGAGCTCGAGCACGCGCTGGTTGAACGCGAGCCAGCTGAGCTCGCGATCGAGGTAGCGTTCGCTGAGCAGTTCGGGCGCGCCGTCGATGTCGAGCGGTTCGAAGTCGTCGTCGAAGTCGCTCGCGGTGCGGTCTTCGTCGAGCGTGGTCTCGGCCGTCATCCCCACATCATGCCACCGGCCCGCGACGCGGGGGTGAAGCGGATGTCACCGAGCGGTGACGTTCACGTCGCGGTCGTCCTCGTCGTGGACGTTGAAGCGGTAGCCGACGTTGCGCACGGTGCCGATGAGGCTGTCGAGGTCGCCGAGCTTGGCGCGGAGCCGACGGACGTGCACGTCGACCGTGCGCGTACCGCCGAAGTAGTCGTAGCCCCACACCTCGCTCAGCAGCTGCTCGCGCGTGAACACGCGCGACGGGTGCGCCGCGAGGAAGCGGAGCAGCTCGAACTCCTTGTAGGTGAGGTCGAGCGCCTTGCCGTGCACCTTCGCCGAGTAGCTGGCCTCGTCGATCACGACGCCGGAGGTCTGGATGCGCTCGGCGGGCTGCGTCGCCTGCGCCCGTCCGATCGCAAGCCGGATGCGCGCGTCGATCTCGGCCGGGCCCGCGTGCTCGAGCACGACGTCGTCGACGCCCCAGTCGGGGGTGACGGCGGTCAGGCCGCCCTCGGTCACCACCAGCAGCAGCGGGACCGACAGCCCGGTCGTGCGCAGGATCTGCGCGAGGGCCTTCGCCCCGGCCAGGTTCGTGCGCGCGTCGAGGAACACGAGGTCGGCCTCGGGCGCGCGCACCAGCTGGTCGGGTGACGCGGGGATCACGCGCACGCGATGCGTCAGGAGAGACAGGGCCGGGAGAACGTCATCGTTGGCTGCCGGCGTCAGGATCAGCAGCTGCGCCACGAGCACCCTCCAGTAGTAAGGTGCGGTCAATACTACGGGACGATGAACGGCGTGCTACGGCGGGCGTGTCACGGAGGAGGGGGAAGGGCGCATGCAGGCGGATGCGGAGGAGCGCGCCACGGGGTTCGGGCGCTGGGCGATCCCCGCGGTCTGGCTCATCGCCGCGGTCGGCTCGATCGTCGTCGTGGCCGCAGCCTACGGGGGTCGTCACGACTGGTTGGGCGACTCGGGCCGGTACGCCGCGCTCGCGGCGCTCGGCATGGTGTTCGCGGCATCCGTGCTCGCCGCACTGGCCCTGCAGCTGGCGTCGCGGCGTCCCCACGGCTTCGTCGGTCGCGTGAGCGCGTCGATCTCCGGGGCCGCCATCGTGATCGCCGTCGGGGCGCTCGCGCTGCTGCCGGTCGTCGCCTGAGCAGCGGGTAGACTCGCTGCATGTCCTCGCTGCTCGCGCTCGAACTGTTCTTCATCGGCCTGCTCGGTCTTGCGAGCCTCGCGATCGCCTACATCAGCGGCGTCGTCGTCTTCAAGCTCTTCAAGGGGCAGCGCTAGCCCGTGATCGAACTGCCGGTCGACCTCCCCGCGGAGCTCGTTCCGCTCTCCTGGCTCATCGGGGTCTGGGAGGGGTCCGGCGTGATCGACTACAAGGTCGGCGACGACTCGATCACGCACGAGTTCGGTCAGCGCGTGAGCTTCAGCCACGACGGGCTGCCATACCTCAACTACACGTCGTCCACGTGGCTGTTCCCGGCCGACCCCGACGACGAGCCCTCGCCGCTCGCGGCCGAGACGGGCTACTGGCGGCTCGCGCGTCCGCTCGGCGCGGGCGACCCGGGCCCCGGGCTGCTTCCGGCCGTCGGCACGACGCGCTTCCCCGACGCCGAGGCCGTCGAGACGCTGCGCAACGAGGCCGGCGGATTCGACCTCGAGGTCGGGGTGGTGCACCCCGGCGGCGTCAGCGAGCTCTACCTCGGGCAGGTGAAGGGCCCGCGGATCGACCTCGTGACCGACGCCGTCATGAGGGCGGCCGGCGCGAAGGAGTACGCCGCCGCGACCCGGCTCTACGGGCTCGTCGAGAACCACCTGCTCTGGGCGTGGGACATCGCGGCGCTCGGCCAGGACCTGCGGACGCACGCGTCCGCCCGACTCGCCAAGGTCGACTGATGACGGGGTCGCCGTTCCTCTCGCTGCCCGGCGCCGTGCCCGCCGAGGGGCTCGATGCGGGAGTCGCCGGGCACTACGGCAACCCGATGGTCGAACAGCGCAGGCTCGAGCAGGGCCGCGCCGTCGTCGACCTCTCCCATCGCGGCGTCGTCACCGTCACCGGGCCCGATCGCCTCTCCTGGCTGAACTCGATGGCCAGCCAGCGGCTCGATCAGCTCGCGCCGGGCGAGAGCGCGGAGGCGCTCTTCCTCGACGCGTCCGGACACGTCGAGCACTCGGTGCACGCCGTCGACGACGGCGAGCACACCTGGCTGGTCGTCGAGGGCGGCGAGGCGCCCGCGCTCGCGTCCTGGCTCGACCGCATGCGGTTCATGCTCCGCGTCGAGGTCGCCGACGCGACCGCCGACCACGCGGTGGTGGCCGCGATGCCCGAGGGCGACGGGTTCCCGCTCGAACTGCCGGCAGGCGCCATCCGCTGGACCGACCCGTGGCGGCTCGACCTGCCGAACGGGCACCGGTACTCCCGCGACCCGAACCACCCGGGTGCGATGTGGCGCTACGTCGAGGTCGTGGTGCCTCGCGATGCGCTCGCGGGGCTCGCCGGCGCCGTCCGCTCCGGTGCCGCGGAGGCCGCGGGCTCGCTCGCGCTCGAGGCGCTCCGGATCGCGGCCTGGCGGCCGCGTTTCGCGACCGAGGTCGACGAGAAGACGCTGCCCCACGAGCTCGACTGGCTCCGCAGCGCGGTCGACCTGCACAAGGGCTGCTATCGGGGCCAGGAGACCGTCGCGAAGGTCGTGAACCTCGGCCGCCCGCCGCGCCGCCTGGTGATGCTGCACCTCGACGGCAGCGACACGGTCCTGCCCAGGCCCGGCGACGAGGTGGTCGGGCTGAAGATCCGGCCCGAACCGGCCGAGGGCGAGGAGCCCGAGCGCCGCGTGGTCGGCCACGTGACCAGCGCGGCCATCCACCACGAACTCGGACCGATCGCGCTCGCGGTCGTCAAGCGTGCCGTGCCGACCGAGCTCGAGCTCATCGTCGAGAGCCACGGCATCGACGTCGCGGCCGCACAGGTCGAGATCGTCCCCGCCGACGCGGGGGCGGCGGTCGAGGTGCCCCGGCTGCCGAGGCTCGGCGTCCGTCCGTGACGACGGCGCCCGGGCAGCCGACGCGGATCGCCGCGGGCCTGCGCCGGGTGCGGGATTCGGTGCCCGCGATCCTGCAGATCACGGTCACCGCGGTGGCCGCGTACGCGTTCTCGCGGTACGTGCTGGGCCACGAGCAGCCGCTCATCTCGGCGATCGTCGCGATCACGGCGCTCGGCTTCGTGCGCGACGCCCGCCCCGTGCGGGTGCTCGAGACGGCGATCGCGATGACCCTCGGCATCGCGCTCGCCGAGGTGCTGCTGCTCACGGTGGGCGCGGGCCTGGCGTCGTATGCGGTCGCGCTCGCGCTCACCCTCGCCGTCGCGCGCTTCCTCTCGCCGAACGCGGCGTTCGCGATCGCGGCGGCGGTGCAGTGCTCGCTCGTGATGCTCGTGCCCGCGCCC
This sequence comes from Agromyces sp. NPDC029043, assembly GCF_055564615.1. Classification (NCBI taxonomy): domain Bacteria; kingdom Bacillati; phylum Actinomycetota; class Actinomycetes; order Micrococcales; family Microbacteriaceae; genus Agromyces; species Agromyces sp. NPDC029043. Next base: position 74,045 of record NZ_JBVHVX010000011.1, read on the forward strand.
GAGGGCGGTCCGTTCGTCCGGACCATCGACGGACTCGTGGGCGGGGCGTTCGCACTCCTCGCGACGGCGGTCATCCCGCGCGACCCGCGCCGCACCGCGCTGCGCGACGGGCGGAGGCTCCTCGCCGAGCACGTCGCGGTGCTGCTCGAACTCGCCGACGCGCTCCGATCGGGGCGAGCGGATGGCGCGGGGCGCGCCCTCTCCCGCGCGCGGTCCACCCAGCCGGCGGTCGAGGCGTGGACCGCGAGCGTCGACTCGGGGCTCGCGATCGCGCGGGTCTCGCCGCTCGTGCGCCGAGCGCGCTTCGACCTCGAGCGCCAGCACGCCATGCTCGCGGGCCTCGACCTCGCGACGCGCAACCTGCGGATCGTGGCGCGCCGCGTCGAGTGGATCCTCCGCGACGGGCGGCCGCGGCCCGAGATCGCCGACGTCGCCGCGCGCACGGCCGCCGTCGTCCAGGTGCTCGAGGACTCGCTGCGCGACGTCGCCCAGCAGCCCGTCGCACGTGCGGGATTCACCGAGATCGCCCGGCACCTCGAGCCCGCGGCCATCCTGCCCGACGGTCCGGCCGGCGACCGCCGCACGCTCGGCGCGCTCCGGCCCTACCTCGTCGACCTGCTGACGGCGACGGGCGTCGAGCTCGACGACGCGCGGGCCCTGCTGCCCGGCGACTGACCCGGCCGTCATCGCCCCGGTGCGACCGCCGTCCAGTCCACGGTGAGCTCGCCGAGCCGCCACCGCCGCACGCCGCCGCGGACCGGCCACCCCTCGTCGCGCAGCCTGCGTGCGGCCGAGATCCACCGCTGGGACGGCCCGTACACCGACAGCGGTGCGTGGAGTCGCCACGCCCGATCCACCGCGCCGAGCAGCTCGTGCACCCGCTCGCCGGGCACGTTCCGGTGGATCAGCGCCTTCGGCAGCCGCTCGGCCACGACCGAGGGGGCCTCGAGCCCGCGCAGGCGCAGGCTGATCGTGAACGTCTGCGGGGCGCCATCCGCAAGGCCGACCCACGCGGCGATGCGCCCGAGCTCGTCGCACGTGCCCTCGACGAGCAGCCCGCCCGGCGCGAGCCGCGCCGACATGCGCGACCACGCGCCGGCGACGTCGGCCTCGTCGTACTGGCGCAGCACGTTGAACGCGCGGATCACCGCGGGCGATCCGCCGCCCGGCACGGGCACCTCGAAGCCGCCGAGGCCGAACGCGACCGGCAGGTCGGCGTCGAACGGCGTGGCACCCGCGCGCACCTCGGCGAGCTGCGCCTCGGCGGTGCGCACGCGGGCCGGATCGATCTCGAGCCCGAGCACGCGCACATCGCGCCGTGCACGCCGCAGGCGGTCGGCCAGCTCGAACGCCGTCACCCCGCTCGCGCCGTAGCCGAGGTCGACGACGAGCGGGTCGGCCGCCGACCGGAACCCGGGCTGGTCGGCGATCCACCGATCGACACGACGCAGCCGGTTCGTGTTCGTCGTCCCGCGCGTGATCGATCCGACGGGCATGCCCCAAGTCTGGCAGGGGACGGGTGGGCGGATGCCGCGCCGCTAGGCTGGGGCGCATGGTCTACACCCTCGTGCTGCTGCGCCACGGCCAGAGCGACTGGAACCAGAAGAACCTGTTCACCGGCTGGGTCGACGTGCGACTCAGCGACCTCGGGCGCGCCGAGGCGAAGCGCGCGGGCGAGCTGCTCGTCGAGAAGGGCGTGCTGCCCGACGTGCTGCACACCTCGGTGCTCACGCGTGCCATCCAGACCGCCGACATCGCCCTCGAGGAGGCCGACCGGCTCTGGATCGACGTGCGGCGCTCGTGGCGCCTCAACGAGCGCCACTACGGCGCCCTCCAGGGGCTCGACAAGGCCGAGACGCTCGAGAAATACGGCCAGGAGCAGTTCATGCTCTGGCGCCGCTCGTTCGACACCCCGCCGCCGCCCATCGACGACGACAGCGAGTGGTCGCAGGTCGGCGACCCGCGCTATGCGAACCTCACCGACGGCGAGATGCCGCGTACCGAGTGCCTGAAGGATGTCATCGCGCGCATGCTGCCGTACTGGGAGACCGACATCATCCCCGACCTGAAGACCGGCAAGACCGTGCTCGTCACCGCGCACGGCAACTCGCTGCGCGCGCTCGTCAAGCACCTCGACGGCATCAGCGACGCCGACATCGCCGAGCTGAACATCCCGACCGGCATCCCGCTCGTCTACGAGCTCGGCGACGACTTCATGCCGACCAAGCCGGGCGAGTACCTCGACCCCGAGGCGGCGGCGGCCGGTGCCGCCGCGGTCGCGGCGCAGGGCAAGAAGTAGCCGCATTCCGGCACACGACGAGGGCCGAGCGGATGTCGCATCCGCTCGGCCCTCGGTCGCGTCGGCGTCGGCCGGGTTCCGAGACGGGCGCCGCGCGCCCTCCTCGACCCTCAGACCGTCTCGGGCACCCAGTCGCCGGTCGCGAGATACTGGACCTTCTTCGCGATCGAGACCGCGTGATCGGCGAAGCGCTCGTGGTAGCGGCTGGCCAGGGTCGCGTCGACCGTGTCGACGGCCTCGCCCTTCCAGGTCTCGCCGAGCACCTTGTCGAAGACCGAGAGGTGCAGCGCGTCGACCTTGTCATCCTCGTTGCGGATCTCCTCGGCGAGGTTGACATCCTCGCTGCGCAGCAGGTCGACGAGCTTGCGCGCGATCTCGACGTCGAGCTCGCCCATCTGCGCGAACGTCGGACGGAGCGACTTCGGCACGACCTTGTCGGGGAAGCGGTAGCGGGCGAGCTGCGCGACGTGGGTCGCCATGTCGCCCATGCGCTCGAGCGACGCCGAGACCCGCAGCGCGCTGACGACGATGCGGAGGTCGCGCGCGACCGGCTGCTGCCGCGCGAGGATCGTGATCGCGAGCTCGTCGAGCGCCTGGGCGCGCTGGTCGATCAGGTGGTCGTCGGCGATGACCTCCTCGGCGAGGCTCACGTTCGACTCGTTGAACGCGCGGGTCGCCTTCTCGATCGCCTCCGCGACGAGCGACGCGATCTCGACGAGCCCGTCCTGCACCTCGCGCAGTTCCTGCTGGAACACCTCACGCATGAAATCCGACCCCTTCGGTCTCCGGCCCCGCGTCGGGCACGCGGGAGCATCCGGCACGAACCGGCTCGCGACATCCTCGCCGTCGAAGGTGAACGGCAGGTGCCGTATTGCTGAACACTCCCCAACCTACCGCCCCTGGCGTCCATCCCGGGCGATCGGGCGCCAGCCGGTGGTTATGGTGGTGCCATGGACTCCACCTGGTCGGTGCTGGCCGCGCTGACCTTCGGCATCCTGCTCGGGGCCGGATTCACGATCGTGCTCCACATGGCCGAGCGTCGCGGTCAGAGCGCAGCGCGCGTCGTCGCACCCACCATCCCCGACGGGGTCGATCAGGTGCTCGACGTGCTCGAGTCGGCGGGGGTGGTCCTCGACCCGTCGAACAACGTGCTGCGCGCGTCGCCGGGTGCGCTCGCGATGGGGCTGGTCCGCAACCAGATGCTCGTGCACGCCGAGCTCGTCGAGCTCGTGGCATCCGTCCGGCGGACGGGCGAGCCGATCGCGACCGAGCTGGAGCTCGCGCGCGGGCCGTTCAGCGACGCCACCATGCGCCTCGCGGTCCGCGTGGCCCGCCTCGGGACGCGGTTCGTGCTGCTGCTCGCCGACGACCGCACCGAGGCGCACCGCCTCGACGAGGTCCGGCGCGACTTCATCGCCAACATCAGCCACGAGCTGAAGACGCCGATCGCGTCGGTGAGCCTGCTCGCCGAGGCGCTCGACCACGCCGCCGACGAGCCCGAGCAGGTGCGCCGCTTCGCCGATCGGCTGTCGGTCGAGTCGAACCGCCTGGCGCACATCACGGGCGAGGTCATCGAGCTCTCCCGGCTGCAGGCGCGCGACGCGCTCCGCCGCGACGAGCTGATCGACGTCGACCGCATCGTCGCGGCCGCGGTCGACCAGAACCGGGTGGTGGCCGCCGCGAAGGGCGTCGAGGTCGCCGTGCGCGCCAAGTCTGGCGCCGAGGTCTACGGCGACCAGGCCCTGCTCATCGTCGCGGTGCACAACCTGGTCTCCAACGCGATCGCCTACTCGAGCGAGGGCGGCCGCGTCGGCGTGGGCGTCCGCGTCGACGGCGACGCCGTCGAGATCTCGGTCGCCGACCAGGGCATCGGCATCGCGGCCGACGACCTCGATCGGGTGTTCGAGCGCTTCTACCGCGTCGACCAGGCGCGCTCGCGCAACACCGGCGGCTCCGGACTCGGCCTCAGCATCGTCAAGCACACCGTGCAGAACCACGGCGGCGACGTGCGCGTGTGGTCGCGTCCCGGTCGCGGCTCGACCTTCACGATCCGGCTGCCGCTCGCGGAGCGCCCGGTGACGCCGCCCGACGCCGGCGACGCCGAGGCCGCCTCCGTGCAGCCCGCGCCCGCGCCCGTCCGCCCCGAGACCCCAGCCCGAATCGCCGCCGCGCTGCCGTCGGCACCCGCCCGAGGAGACACCGAGTGACCCGCATCCTGCTCGTCGAGGACGAGATCGCCCTCAGCGACCCCCTGAGCTTCCTGCTCGAGCGCGAGGGGTACGAGGTGGAGGTGACGGCCGACGGGCCGTCGGCGGTCGCCGCGTTCGACCGCGACGGTGCCGACCTCGTGCTGCTCGACCTCATGCTGCCCGGCCTGCCGGGCACCGAGGTGTGCCGCGAGATCCGCCAGCGCTCCACGGTGCCGATCATCATGCTGACCGCGAAGGACTCCGAGGTCGACATCGTGGTCGGGCTCGAGCTCGGCGCCGACGACTACGTGACCAAGCCGTACTCGACGCGCGAGCTGCTCGCCCGCATCCGGGCCGTGCTGCGCCGCCGCATCGAGCCCGACGACGTCGGTGACGGCATCATCGCGGGCGGCCGCGTGCGCATGGACGTCGACCGGCACACCGTGGAGGTCGACGGACGACCGGTGGCCATGCCGCTGAAGGAATTCGAGCTGCTCGAGCTGCTCATGCGCAACGCCGGCCGTGTGCTCACCCGTGGGCAGCTCATCGACAGGGTGTGGGGGAGCGACTACTTCGGCGACACGAAGACGCTCGACGTGCACATCAAGCGGATCCGCTCCAAGATCGAGGTCACGCCCTCCGAGCCCGTGCAGCTGGTCACCGTGCGCGGCCTCGGCTACCGCTTCGAGGCGTAGGCGCCGCCGAGACGACGAGGGCGGATGTCGCGGCTCGCGCCGTGGCATCCGCCCTCGTGGGCCTGGTGCCGGCGGACCGGCCGCCGCGAACGCTGACTAGGGGACGAGGTCCTCGTACTCGGGCAGGCCGCCGTCGAGCACGGGAACCTGGACCTCGAGGCCCTCTTCGGTGCCGTGCTGGAAGTACATGGCGACGAGGCCGCCGACCTCGGCGCCGAGGTCGTCGATGAGCAGCGGCTCCTCGTCGGCGGCACCGAGCGAGACCGTCTCGCCCGCCTCGACGTCGACCTCGAACGTGGCGCCGCCGTCGACGAGCTCGATCTCGATCGTGGCGTCGTCTTCTCCGGAGTTGGTGAAGGAGGCGACGAAGTTGCCCTCTTCGCCGTCGTCGCTCACGACCAGCGCGTTGCGCATCTCGATCGAGCCGAGGTCGGCCGAGACGCCATCGCTCGGGTCGTACTTCTCGGTGGTGGCCTGGTAGGTCACCATGGCGCAGCCGCTTCCGCCGATGGCGATGCCGAGAGCCAGAGCAGCGGATGCCGCGAGACGCGCCTTCACAGGACCTCCAATGACGAGCGTGCGCGCGGGCGCATGAAGCCCGCGCGCATGGGTTCGGGTCGAGTGTAGCCTACGGCGCAGGGCCGTCCCGGGCATGGAGGCGGAACCCTAGCAGGAACTCGGTGTGATATCCTGAAAGTTGCCGAAAGGACACCGATTCATGCTTTTTGAGGTTGGCGAGACCGTCGTTTACCCCCACCACGGAGCCGCAACGATCGTTGAAGTCAAGAAACGCGTCATCAAGGGCGAAGAGAAGCTGTACCTCAAGCTGAACGTCACGCAGGGCGACCTCGTCATCGAGGTGCCCGCCGAGAACGTCGACCTCGTCGGCGTGCGCGACGTCATCGGCAAGGAGGGGCTCGACAAGGTCTTCGAGGTGCTGCGCGCACCGTTCACCGAGGAGCCGACCAACTGGTCGCGCCGGTACAAGGCGAACCTCGAGAAGCTCGCCTCCGGCGACGTCATCAAGGTCTCCGAGGTCGTCCGCGACCTCTGGCGCCGCGACCAGGACCGCGGCCTGTCGGCCGGCGAGAAGCGCATGCTCGCCAAGGCACGCCAGATCCTGATCTCCGAGCTCGCGCTCGCCGAGAAGACCGACGAGGAGCAGGCGTCGACCGTGCTCGACGAGGTCCTCGCCTCCTAGTCGCGGGCGATACGCTCGAGACGTGAACGCGAGCGCCTCGACCGTCGCCGTCATCGTCGTCGCCGCCGGAAGCGGCGCGCGCCTCGGCCACTCCGAGCCGAAGGCGTTCGTGCCGCTCGGCGGCGACACGGTCCTCGGCGTCGCGCTGGATGCCGTTCTCGGCATGCGCGAGGCGCCGCACGTCGTGGTCGTCGTTCCCGGCGATCGCGTCGACGAGGCGCGCGACCGGTACGCCGGGCGCGCGGCCGCGACATCCGCCCCCTTCGACGTGGTCGCCGGGGGACTCACGCGCCAGCAGTCCGTCGCCAACGGCCTCGCGGTGCTGCCGCACGTCGTCGAGACCGTGCTCGTGCACGACGCGGCGAGGCCGCTCACGCCGGCGGCGCTGTTCGACGAGGTCGCCGCGGCCGTCCGCGCGCGCGGACACGGCATCGTGCCCGGGCTCCAGGTCGTCGACACCATCAAGCGCGTCGACGCGCACGGGCGCGTGCTCGAAACGGTCGACCGGTCCGAGCTCGCCGCCATGCAGACGCCGCAGGGGTTCCCGCGCGAGTCGCTCGAGGTCGCGTACGCGCGGGCCGAGGGCGAAGCGACCGACGATGCCGCCCTCGTCGCGGCGACCGGCGTGGCCGTCGAGGTCGTGCCCGGTGACACGCGCGCGTTCAAGATCACCGTGCCCGCCGACCTGCACCGGGCCGAGCAGCTCGTGGCCGAGCGCGGGGGAGCCGATGGCGTGGCGCGCCCCGCACTCGAGCGACTGCCGCGCGCGGCATCCGTCGCCGTCCCCCGGGTCGGAACCGGCATCGACGTGCACGCCTACGCCGACGACTCCGGCGCGCCGCTCTGGCTGGCCGGGCTGCACTGGCCGGGGGAGCGCGGGCTCTCGGGGCACAGCGACGGCGACGCGGTCGCCCACGCGATCTGCGACGCCATCCTCGCCGCCGCCGGCCTCGGTGACATCGGCGGCATGTTCGGCACCGACGACCCGCGCCTCGCGGGCGCGCACGGCGAGGTGTTCCTCGCCGAGACCGTGCGGCGCCTCGCCGACGCCGGGTTCCGCGTGGGGAACGTGTCGGTGCAGGTCGTCGGCAACCGGCCCAAGCTCGCGCCGCGCCGCGCCGAGGCCGAGGCGCTGCTCTCGCGCGTCGTCGGCGCACCCGTGAGCGTGGCCGCGACGACGACCGACGGACTCGGCTTCACCGGCCGCGGCGAGGGCGTCGCCGCGATCGCGACGGCGACCGTCGTGCCGACCTGAGCGAGTCGTCGGACTCGAGTGCGGACGCGCCGACCTGGGTCGGCGCGTCGTCTGACGTGTCCGACGACTCGCCGCGCGATCCGTGAGAGCCCGCGAGAGGCCGCCCTCAGCGCGACATCCGTCCTCGCCCGGCCCCGGCACGGCCCCGCCGGTAGGCTTGCGGGGTGACCGTGCGACTCTACGACTCGAAGGCCCAGGCCCTGCGTGACTTCGTGCCCCTCGAGGAGGGGCACGTCGGCATGTACGTCTGCGGTCCGACGGTTCAGTCGGCCCCGCACATCGGGCACCTGCGGAGCGCGCTCGTGTACGACCTGATGCGCCGCTGGTTCGCCGCGAGCGGCTACCGGGTCACGTTCGTGCGCAACGTCACCGACATCGACGACAAGATCCTGAACGCCGCCGCCGAGGAGGGCATCGGCGAGCAGTGGTGGTCGCTGGCCTACCGGTACGAGCTGGAGTTCACGGCCGCGTACAACGCGCTCGGCATCCAGCCGCCGACCTACGAACCGCGGGCCACGGCGAGCGTCACGCAGATGCAGCGGATCATCGAGCGGCTCATCGAACTCGGGCACGCCTACCCAGCGCCCGACGGCTCGGGCGACGTCTACTTCGACACCGGCAGCTGGCCCGCCTACGGCGAGCTCACCCGCCAGTCGCGCGAGAACATGGAGGCGGCCGCCGACTCCGATCCGCGCGGCAAGCGCGACCCCCGCGATTTCGCGCTCTGGAAGGGGCACAAGCCGACCGAGCCCGCCTCGGCCGGCTGGGAGTCGCCGTGGGGTCCCGGGCGGCCCGGATGGCACATCGAGTGCTCGGCGATGGCCGCGCGCTACCTCGGCACCGAGTTCGACCTGCACGGCGGCGGACTCGACCTGCGCTTCCCGCACCACGAGAACGAGCTCGCCCAGTCGACTGCGGCGGGGCAGCCGTTCGCGCGGTACTGGGTGCACAACGGGCTCGTCAACGTCGGCGGGCAGAAGATGTCGAAGTCGCTCGGCAACTCCGTCTACGCGTCCGAGCTCACCGCGCTCGCCTCGCCGCTCGCCGTGCGGTACCTGCTCGGCAAGGCGCACTACCGGTCGACGCTCGACTACTCGCCCGACTCGCTCGCCGAGGCCGAGGCCGCGGTCGACCGCATCCGCACGTTCCTCACTCGCGTCGAGCGCCGGCTCGACGGCACGCGCTACGCGGGCGAGGGCACGGATGGCACGTGGCCCGACGCCTTCGCGACGGCGATGGACGACGACCTCGGCGTGCCCCAGGCGCTCGCCGTCCTGCACGAGACCGTGAGCGCCGGCAACCAGGCCCTCGACGGCGAAGACCTCGGCGCGGCCGCCGACCTGCGCGGTCAGGTGCTCGCCATGGTGCGCGTGCTCGGCATCGACCCGACCGACCCGCACTGGTCGACCGACGCTGGCCCCGCTGCATCCGCCCTCGACGCGCTCGTCGCCCGGCTGCTCGCCGACCGCCGCGCGGCCCGCGACGCCAAGGACTGGGCCGCCGCCGACCGCATCCGCGCCGAACTCGCCGACGCCGGCATCACCATCGAAGACAGCCAGACCGGAACGCATTGGAGCCTCACGTCATGAAGGGCAGCAGCGGAAAGCCTCGCGCCGGAGCGGTGCGCAAGAAGGGCAAGGGCCAGAAGGTCGGCACCGGCGGCCACAGCCGCAAGGCGCTCGAGGGCAAGGGCCCCACGCCGAAGGCCGAGGACCGGCCCTACCACCAGGCGTACAAGCGCAAGGCCGCGGCCGAGCGCGCCGCCGCGAAGTCCGGCGGGCGCGCGCCCGCCCGCGCCGGGGCGCCGCGCGGCGCGTCCGGCGCGTCGCGTCGCGCGAAGTCGGGCGACGAGTCCGAGATCGTGACCGGCCGCAACGCCGTCGTCGAGGCGCTGCGCACGCGCATCCCCGCGACGACGCTGTACCTCGCCGCCCGGATCGAGATGGACGACCGCGTGAAGGAGGCCGTGAAGATCGCCACCAACCGCGGCATCCCGATCCTCGAGGTGATGCGGCCCGAGCTCGACCGGCTCGCGGGTGAGGGCGGCGTGCACCAGGGTCTCGCGCTCAAGGTGCCGCCGTACGAGTACGCGCACCCGATCGACCTGCTCGACGAGGTGCTCGCCGACGACGAGACGCCGCTGTTCGTGGCGCTCGACGGCGTCACCGACCCGCGCAACCTCGGAGCGATCATCCGCTCGACCGCCGCCTTCGGCGGGCAGGGCGTGATCGTGCCGCAGCGCCGGTCGGTCGGGGTGACCGCGGCCGCATGGAAGACCTCGGCCGGCGCGGCCGCTCGCGTGCCGGTCGCGATGGCGCCCAACCTGACGCAGACGCTCAAGGCGCTGAAGGACCGCGGGGTCTTCGTGCTCGGCCTCGACGGTGGCGGCGACGTGTCGCTGCCCGGGCTCGACTTCGCCGACCGGCCCATCGTGATCGTCGTCGGGTCGGAGGGCAAGGGCCTGTCGCGCCTGGTCACCGAGACCTGCGACGCCGTCGTCTCGATCCCGATCTCCGCCGCGACCGAGTCGCTCAACGCGGGCATCGCAGCCTCGGTCACCCTCTACGAGATCGCCAAGCTCCGCGCCCAGCCGGTGGCCGAGTGAGGCGCTGAAGGGCCCGTACCGAGACCACCGGGGGTGGTCGCGGTTCAGACCTTGAGGCGCCAGTCGCCCTCGTCGTCGGGGTCGTGCACGGGGATCGCGGCCGTGTCGGGGGCGATCGATGGCAGCGACGTCGTGATGGCCTCGGTGGGCGGCCCGATCACGGTCGCCTCGTCGCGGCGGTGCCGCAGCACGTCGTTGATGTAGGCCGTCAGGGCTTCGGCGAGGGGGATGTCGCGCGCCTCCTGCTGAGCCATGTACCACCGGTGCTCGAGCAGCTCGTGGAACACCTCGGCGGGCTCGAGCTTGCCGCGCAGCTCCTGCGGCACCGCCCGGAGCACGGGCTCGAACACGCGCATGAGCCACTCGTGCGCGACCATCTCCTCGTCCTGGTCCTGCTTGTTGTAGGCCGCGCGGTACGAGTCGAGGTCGTTGAGCAGCCGCCGCGCCTGGTTCTCGCCCGCGTCGAGGCCGGTGAGCCGCAGCAGCCGTCGCTGGTGGTGCCCGGCGTCGACGACCTTCGGCTGGATGCGCAGCGTGGTGCCGCTCTCGTCGGTGCGGATCGCGAGCTCCTCGATGTCGAAGCCGAGCTCGTTCAGCCGGTTGACGCGCTCGTTGATACGCCAGCGCTCGGCGACGCCGAACGACTCGCTGCCTGTGAGCTCCTTCCAGAGGTTGCGGTACGCGTCGACGATGCCGTCGGAGATGCGCACGGGATCGAGCTCGTCGGCCACGCGACCGCCGGCCTCGAGGTCGAGCAGCTCGCCGGCGATGTTCACGCGCGCGATCTCGAGATCGTTCTCGCGCTGCCCGTTCGACAGGCCGCCCTCGTAGAGCTTGCCCGTCTCGGCGTCGACGAGGTAGGCGGCGAACGCGCCCGCATCGCGCCGGAACAGCGTGTTCGACAGCGACACGTCGCCCCAGAAGAACCCGATGATGTGCAGCCGGACGAGGAGCACGGCGAGCGCATCCACGAGGCGCGTCGCGGTGTCGGGGCGCAGCGTCTGGGAGAACAGCGCGCGGTAGGGGAGGGAGAAGCGCAGGTGACGGGTGACGAGCACCGGGGCGAGCTCGGCTCCGTCGACATCGGTCCGGTTGGTGATGACGGCGACGGGCTCGACGCACGGGATCTCGAGCCGCTGCAGCGTGCGGAGCATCTCGTACTCGCCCTTGGCCATCTCGGCCGTCGTCTCCTTGATCGCGACGACGTGGCCGCTGAGGTGCGCGAATCGCACGAGGTGCCGCGAGATGCCCTTCGGGAGCGCCGCGATGTTCTCGCTGGGCCACGCCTCGAGGGGAAGATGCCACGGGAGGTCGAGCAGTGCGGGATCGGTCATGGCCGACGTGATCGAGAGTGTGCCGCTCATCACGCCCAGCGTACCCGGGAACGACGATGCCGGCCGGGCCGAAGCCCGACCGGCATCGCGATCAGTGCGATGTGCGTCAGCTGACGACCGGCGCCTTGAGCAGGCGCGCACCCGACTCGGCGTCGAACACGTGCACGTGCTTCGGCGTGGGGAGCAGGTAGACGGTGTCGCCCGCGAACGGGTGGACGCGGCCGTCGACGCGCGCGACGATGTCGGTGCGCTTGCCCTCGATCGTCGAGTGGCCGTAGAGGTAGCCGTCGGCGCCGAGCTCCTCGACGAGGTCGACCACGACCTCGAGGCCCTCGCCCTGGGTGCTGGACACCTGGATGTCCTCGGGACGCACGCCGACCGTGACGATCGGGCCGGAGGCCGAGGCGAGTGCGTCACGCTCGACATCCACGGTCGCCGTGCCGAACTTGATGCCGCCGTCGACGACATCGGCGTGGAACAGGTTCATCGCCGGCGAGCCGATGAAGCCCGCGACGAACACGTTGTTCGGCCGCTCGTACAGTTCGCGCGGCGTGCCGACCTGCTGCAGGACGCCGTCCTTCAGCACGGCGATGCGGTCGCCCATGGTGAGCGCCTCGGTCTGGTCGTGCGTGACGTAGACCGTGGTGACGCCGAGGCGGCGCTGGAGCGAGGCGATCTGGGTACGGGTCTGCACGCGCAGCTTGGCGTCGAGGTTCGACAGCGGCTCGTCCATGAGGAACACCTGCGGCTGGCGCACGATCGCGCGGCCCATGGCGACGCGCTGGCGCTGGCCGCCGGAGAGCGCCTTCGGCTTGCGGTTGAGGTACGGCTCGAGGTCGAGCAGCTTCGCGGCCTCGAGGACGCGCGCGGCGCGCTCCTCCTTGCCGACGCCGGCGATCTTGAGCGCGAAGCCCATGTTCTCGGCGACGGTCATGTGGGGGTACAGCGCGTAGTTCTGGAAGACCATCGCGATGTCGCGGTCCTTCGGCGGCACATCGGTGACGTTGCGGTCGCCGATGAAGATGTTCCCCTCGTTGACCTCTTCGAGGCCCGCGAGCATGCGAAGCGAGGTGGACTTGCCGCAGCCCGACGGACCGACCAGGACGAGGAATTCCCCGTCTGCGATCTCGAGGTCGAGCTTGTCGACGGCGGGACGGGTGCCACCCGGGTAGAGGCGGGTGGCCTTGTCGAACGTGACTGACGCCATGGTTCTGTGCTCCTTCACCGGCAGGTACGTGCCGGACGATCCGTAGTGAATGGAAACGCCGACATCGGTGTCGACGCTCCCTCAGTATGACATGGCTCCGGAGGACCGGAGGAATCGCGACGTCGCCGCCGAGGCGGGGGCGCACGACTGCGCGGATGTGCCGTCCCGCCCGGTCGGGGCGCCGTTTGGGCGATTCCCAGCGATCCTCCCTACACTCGGCGGTGCGCGTGCCCTCGTTCGTGCGCGCCCACAGCGACCCGGAGTTGACCATCGATGACCACTGGCGGACCCACCCAGCCACGCCCCACCCGTAACGAACGTCGCGAGGCGGCCCGCGAGAAGGCCCGCGTCCTTCGCGAGGAGCAGCGCAACCGCGACCGCCGGACGAAGCTGCTGATCCAGGGCGGCGTGGTCGTGGCGATCCTCGCGGTCGTGGCGCTGGTGGTGGGACTGGTGCTGCAGAACTCGCAGCCCGAGGGTCCCGGTCCGCGCAACATGGCCAGTGACGGCATCCTGATGATCGGCGGCGAGGGCGGCATCGAGGCCGTCTCGACGCCGGCGGTGCCCGAGGGCGGCGAGCCGACTCCGACCGAGCCCGACGAGAGCGGCACGGTCGCCAACATCGTGACCTACATCGATTACCTGTGCCCCTACTGCGGCCAGTTCGAGAACACGAACAACGACACCATGCGCACCATGGTCGAGTCGGGTGCGGCGACGCTCGAGGTGCACCCGATCGCCATCCTCACCAACAAGTCGGCGGGCACGCAGTTCTCGCTTCGCGCGGCGAACGCCGCGGCGTGCGTGGCCGAGACCTCTCCCGAGGCGTTCTTCGACTTCAACGCGCTCATGTTCGAGAATCAGCCCGAGGAGCTCTCCACCGGCCTGACGAACGACGAGATCAAGGAGATCGCGTCGCAGGCCGGCGCCTCGGGCTCGGTCGACGCGTGCATCGACGAGACCCGCTTCAAGGGCTGGGTGCAGGATGCCACGGAGCGGGCGCTGACCGGCCCCATCCCCAACTCCGAGCTCGACTCGATCACGGGCACGCCCACGGTCCTGGTCAACGGCAAGCAGTACGTCGGCTCGCTCGAGGACACGGCCGAGTTCCAGGCCTTCGTGCTGCAGGCCGCCGGCGAGAGCTACTCGGAGTCGAACGGCACCCCCACCCCGACACCGACGCCGGCCGCGGGCTGAGTCGCGGGACCCGCGAGCGGCCCGGCCGTCCGGCCGGGCTGCCGTCGTGCGCCGCCCCAAGCCGTCGGTAGGATGTGGGGGAATCACCTGCCGGCTTGGCGCAATTGGTAGCGCACCGCTCTTGTAAAGCGGTGGTTACGGGTTCGAGTCCCGTAGCCGGCTCCAGACCGGGCTCGCCGCCGCCGCGTCAGCCGATCGAGCTGAGGCGCCCCTCGGCGACCGGGGCCCGGCGCCGCTCGGGCCGTCCGGTCAGCGGCTTCCCGCCGACGTAGAGCCAGCCCATGAGCCGCTCGTCGTCGGCGAGGCCGTGCATGCGCGCGACCGCCGGATGCCGCGTGTACGGGCCCGTGCGCCACATCGCGCCCCATCCGGCCTCGTCGAGGAGCATGGTCAGGACGTGCCCGACGCCGGCGGCGCAGGCCTCCTGCTCCCACTCGGGCACCTTCGGATGCGGACGGACGACGGCGACGAGCGCGAGGAGCAGCGGCGCCCGCCGCGGCTTGCCCGCGAGCTTCACCGCGGCGTCGCCGTCGACGCCGGCCGCCTCCACCAGCGCATCGCCGAGCCGGTTCCGGGCCTCGCCGCGGAGCGCGATCACGCGCCAGGGCACCAGCGCGCCGTGGTCGGACACCCGGCCCGCCGCCTCGAGGAGCTCCTCGAGCTCGGCGTCGGAGGGCGCGTCATCCGTCACCTTCGGCCAGGATCGCCGCGCCAGCGCGGCCGCGCGAACGGACGCCATGCTCAGGATTCGGGAGCGAAGTCGAGCGCGATCGAGTTCATGCAGTACCGGTCGCCGGTCGGCGTGCCGAACCCGTCGGGGAAGACGTGGCCCAGGTGGGAGCCGCAGCTCGCGCAGCGGACCTCGGTGCGCACCATCCCGAGCGAGGTGTCCTCGATCAGCTCGACGGCCTCGGGGCGCACGGACTCGTAGAAGCTCGGCCACCCGCAACCCGAGTCGAACTTGGTCCCGCTCCGGAAGAGCTCGGCACCGCACGCGGCGCAGGCGTAGACGCCCGCGCGCTCCTCGTCGAGCAGCTCGCCCGTCCACGGGCGCTCGGTCGCGGCCTCGCGCAGCACCGCATACTGATCGGCATCGAGCTGCTCACGCCACTCCTCGTCGGACTTGCTCACCTGGTACGCCATGCGGTCTGCTCCTCGTGCACGTGGGGGGACCCCTCCATCGTCGCGCATCCCGCGACGCCCGGTGCAACGTGCGAGGCCTCCGCGATGTTCCGAGGGCGTACCGACCGGGCGGTGAGGTGCGCGAGCGTGGCGTGCGGCGGCTTCGCGGCATCCGGTCTCTAGGATGGCGTCCAACGCGAGCCCGACGGAGGTGGCATGCTCGACGACCGCCAGCGCGACATCCTCGCCTTCGAGGCGCGACCGTGGCGCGATGCGGCGCGCAAGGCCGACGCGATCCGAGACGAGCTGGGGATGTCGGCGGCCCGGTACTACCGTCAGCTCGGCGCACTGGTGGACTCGCCCGACGCGCTCCGGCACGACCCGATGCTCGTCAAGCGGCTGCAGCGGCAGCGCGAGGCGCGCGCGGAGGCCCGCGCACGTCGTACGATTCCCCACGGCCATCCGCACGGCTGAGCCGACCCCGACCCCCCACGACTGGACCCATGGCGCAGAAGTTCCCCCGTGACCGATTCGACTCGATCCCGCACGGCATCGAGCGGGTCGGCGCGCACCGCGCCCCGGCGCGACGCCGCAACCGCTGGGTCGCGTTCGGCTGGGCGGCCCTGGCGACCGTCGTGCTCGCGGTCGCCGGGATCGCGGCGGTGGCCGTCTTCAACGACCGCCTCGACTTCGGCGACGCCGCGGTGCCGACGGCCTCGCCTGAGCCGGTCGTCACGGCCGAGCCGACGATCGCGCCCGACATCCCCGTCGCCGTGCTGAACGGCACGACGACCGCGGGGCTCGCGGCGCGGGCGAGCGAGACCCTCGCGGCCGGCGGCGTGCCCGTGGGCGTCGCGTCGAACGCCGACGCGAACGATGTCCAGGAGACCGTCGTCTACTACGCGACGGCCGAGCTCGAGGGGGCGGCCCGCGGGGTGGCGCAGCTGCTGCCCGGTGCCGACGTGCGGCTCTCCGCGGAGTCCGCCGAGTCGGGCATCCAGCTCGTGGTGGTGCTGGGCGCCGACTACGCCGAGCAGACCGCCGGCTGAGCCGGTGACCGAATCGTTGCCATTCTGCGACCATTCGTGACGCGCAGCCTCTTGTGCCCGGCGCGCGGCCTGTGACTATCTGGAGTCGGTCGCTCGAAACCCGTGTGAAGCACCCGGCGCCCCACCGGCGCCACGTCAGCACGTCGGACGGCCCGGTACAGGCGAGAGGCACGTGCTGACTCGGATTCACGGCAACATGGGAGCAACGCATGGCGAACGGAACCGTCAAGTGGTTCAACGCTGAAAAGGGTTACGGATTCATCACCGTCGACGGCGGGGGCCAGGACGTCTTCGTCCACTACTCCGCGATCGACATGGCCGGGTACAAGGTGCTCGAGGAGGGCCAGCAGGTCGTCTTCGAGGTCGGCTCGGGCGCGAAGGGCCCGCAGGCCGAGGCCGTCCGCCCGGCCTGAGCCCCGTCTCACGGAAGCGCCGCCGTCTCGACCGGCGGCGCTTCCGCATGTCCGCGCGTGTCTGCCGGTGCCCTCCTCGCTTGCACTCGGGACGGGTGAGTGCCAGAATCGTTTTAGCACTCGCTCGTTTCGAGTGCTAACCCACGGTTCTTAGACGTCCGGGAAGGGACGAGAGACACACATGGCAAAGATCATTGCTTTCGATGAGGAGGCCCGTCGCGGCCTCGAGCGTGGCCTCAACACGCTCGCCGACGCGGTCAAGGTGACCCTCGGCCCGCGCGGCCGCAACGTCGTGCTCGAGAAGAAGTGGGGCGCGCCCACGATCACCAACGACGGCGTGTCCATCGCCAAGGAGATCGAGCTCGACGACCCGTACGAGAAGATCGGCGCCGAGCTCGTCAAGGAGGTCGCGAAGAAGACCGACGACGTCGCCGGTGACGGCACCACCACGTCGGTCGTGCTCGCCCAGGCGCTCGTGCGCGAGGGCCTCCGCAACGTCGCCGCGGGCGCCGACCCCATCTCGCTCAAGCGCGGCATCGAGAAGGCCGTCGCGGCCGTCTCCGAGGAGCTCCTCGCCGCCGCGAAGGAGATCGAGACCAAGGACGAGATCGCCGCGACCGCGTCGATCTCGGCCGCCGACCCCCAGATCGGCGAGATCATCGCCGAGGCGATCGACAAGGTCGGCAAGGAGGGCGTCGTCACCGTCGAGGAGTCGAACACCTTCGGCACCGAGCTCGAGCTGACCGAGGGCATGCGCTTCGACAAGGGCTACCTGTCGGCGTACTTCGTCACCGACCCGGAGCGCCAGGAGGCGGTGTTCGAGGACCCGTACATCCTCATCGCCAACCAGAAGATCTCCAACATCAAGGACCTGCTCCCGATCGTCGACAAGGTGATCCAGTCGGGCAAGCAGCTCCTGATCATCGCCGAGGATGTCGACGGCGAGGCCCTGGCCACGCTCGTCGTGAACAAGATCCGCGGCATCTTCAAGTCGGTCGCCGTCAAGGCGCCGGGCTTCGGCGACCGCCGCAAGGCCCAGCTCCAGGACATCGCGATCCTCACCGGCGGCCAGGTCATCTCCGAGGAGGTCGGCCTCAAGCTCGAGAACGCCACCCTCGACCTGCTCGGCCAGGCGCGCAAGGTCGTCATCACCAAGGATGAGACGACCATCGTCGAGGGCGCCGGCGACCCCGACCAGATCGCGGGCCGCGTCGCCCAGATCCGCTCGGAGATCGACAACACCGACTCCGACTACGACCGCGAGAAGCTGCAGGAGCGCCTCGCCAAGCTCGCCGGCGGCGTCGCCGTCATCAAGGCGGGCGCGGCCACCGAGGTCGAGCTCAAGGAGCGCAAGCACCGCATCGAGGACGCCGTCCGCAACGCGAAGGCCGCCGTCGAGGAGGGCATCGTCGCCGGTGGCGGCGTCGCGCTGATCCAGGCCGGCAAGGTCGCATTCGGCAAGCTCGAGCTCGAGGGCGACGAGTCGACCGGTGCGAACATCGTCAAGGTCGCCATCGAGGCGCCGCTCAAGCAGATCGCCCTCAACGCCGGCCTCGAGCCGGGTGTCGTGGCCAACAAGGTCTCGGAGCTGCCCGCGGGTCACGGCCTCAACGCCGCGACCGGCGAGTACGGCGACCTGCTCGCGCAGGGCATCATCGACCCGGCGAAGGTCACCCGCTCGGCGCTGCAGAACGCCGCGTCCATCGCGGGCCTGTTCCTCACCACCGAGGCCGTCGTCGCCGACAAGCCCGAGAAGGCTGCCGCCCCCGCGGCCGCCGACATGGGCGGCGGCATGGACTTCTAGTCCCGCCTCGGCTCGCGCCGAACCACGCGAAGGGCGTCTCCTCCGGGAGGCGCCCTTCGTCGTGCACGGGCCGGTACTGTACTCGGACACGGGCGGTCGGGCCGCCCGGCGGTGCGAGGCGGGGTGCGGATGAGCGGGTTCCACGAGGTGCTGCAGCGCGGTGCCGGCGTCGACGACGGCATGACCTACCTCCCCGCCGAAGCGGAGACGCTGTTCTGGGGACGCCTTCCCGCCCGCGGCGACGCGCCCGTGCTCGAGGTCGACTCCGGCGACGAGGTCGTGATCGACACCGTGAGCCACGAGGGCCTCCTGGAGGACCAGGGCCGCGATCCGGCGGCCTGGTTCGCCCGGCACGGCGTGCCGCGCGAGCACGTGCTCGACGAGGCGGTCGCGCTCGCGACATCCGCCCACCCTCGCGACGCCGCGGCGGACGGGCCGCACGTGGTCACCGGGCCGATCCGCGTGCGCGGCGCCCGGCCGGGCGACCTGCTCCGCCTGACGCTCCTCGAGGCCGTGCCGCGGGTGCCGTACGGCGTGATCTCGAACCGCCACGGTCGCGGCGCGCTGCCGGGCGAGTTCCCGCGGCAGCCCGGCAACGTGAGCGTGTTCACGCCGATCGAGCAGGACGACTCGGGCGGATGGTTCGGCGCGCTGCCCCTGGAGGACGGCGGCGAACGGGCGGTGCGCTTCCCGCTCGCCCCGTTCCTCGGCGTCATGGGCGTCGCCGTCGACGCCGACGAACGGCCGCATTCGGTGCCGCCGG
The DNA here is from genome assembly GCF_055564615.1 of Agromyces sp. NPDC029043. Classification (NCBI taxonomy): domain Bacteria; kingdom Bacillati; phylum Actinomycetota; class Actinomycetes; order Micrococcales; family Microbacteriaceae; genus Agromyces; species Agromyces sp. NPDC029043. The sequence goes on from NZ_JBVHVX010000011.1 coordinate 93,178, forward strand.
GCTCCCACGGCGGCAACATCGACATCAAGCTGCTCACCGCGGGCGCGAGCCTCTACCTGCCCGTGCAGGTGCCGGGCGCGCTCGCGTACGTCGGCGATCCGCACTTCGCGCAGGGCGACGGCGAGGTGGCGTTGACCGCGCTCGAGGGGTCGCTCCGAGTGCGGCTGCGTTTCGAGGTGGTGCCGGCCGAGACGGCGGTCCGCGAGTTCGGGGCGATCGCCGGACCGCTCGCGGAGACCGGCGAGTACCTCGTGCCCACCGGCATGGACCCCGACCTCGACGTCGCGATGCGGGAGTGCGTGCGCAACGCCGTCGCGCTCCTCGGCGCGCGGTACGGGATGGCGCCGCACCTCGCCTACGCGTACCTGAGCGCGGCGACCGACTTCGACATCTCGCAGGTGGTCGACCTGGTCAAGGGCGTGCATGCGCGCATCCGGACGAGCGACTTCCGGCGCGTGGGGTCGGCCGGCCGAGGCGGCGGGGTCGCGTGACCGAGCGGATGGCGCAGCCGCCGGATCCGCGGGTGTGGCGCGCCGTCGGCGACCCGCTCGTCGCGCCGACCGGGCGCGGTGCGCTCGACGGGTGCCTCGTCGCGGTCAAGGACGTGTTCGCGGTCGCGGGCTTCGCCATCGGCGCGGGGGTGCCGGCGTACCTCGACGAGGCACCGCGCGAGTCGGGGTCGGCCGCGAGCCTGCGCCGCCTGCTCGGTGCCGGCGCGGCGGTGCGCGGCATCGCCCGCACCGACCAGTTCGCGTACAGCATCGCCGGCCGGAACGCCGCGTACGGCACCCCGCCGAACCCCGCGGTGCCAGGGGCGATCCCCGGAGGCTCATCCAGCGGCCCGGCCTCGGCGGTCGCGCTCGGCCAGGCCGATCTCGGCCTCGGGACCGACACGGCCGGGTCGATCCGCGTGCCGGCCTCGTACCAGGGCCTCTGGGGCCTGCGGACCACGCACGGAGCCGTGCGCCGCGACGGCGTGCTGCCGCTCGCGCCGTCGTTCGACACCGTGGGCTGGCTGGCCCGAGACCCGGCCGTGCTCGAAGCGGCGGCGGTCGCGAGCCTCGACCCCGGCGACGGCGGCGCCGCGGTGCGACGGCCGACCGGCGGCCTCGTGAGCTCGACCGCGCTCGCCGGGTCCGCGATGCCCGGAGTGCAGGACGCCCTCCGCGCGGCACTCGCCGGCTGGGCGCGTGACGTGGTCGACCTCGCTGCTCCGGCGCTCGGTGAGGCCGCGCTCGACGAGCTGCACGAGGACTTCCGCACGGTGCAGGCCGCGGAGGCCTGGGCCGCGCACGGCGCGTGGCTGCGTGCGCATCCGGGAGTGCTCGGGGCCGACGTGGCGGCACGCTTCGCATGGGCCTCCACGGTCGCACCGGAGGCGGAGCGAGCCGCCCGGGCAGGTCTGGCCGCCGCTCGCCGGGCGATCGACGCGGTCCTGGGCGATGCCGTGCTCGTGCTCCCCTCCGCGGCATCCGTCGCCCCGGCCCTCGATGCCGACGGCGTGGAGCTCGAGGCGGTGCGCGCGGCGACGCTCCGGATGACCGCGGTCGCCGGCGTCACGGGCCGCCCGGCGCTCTCGGTGCCCCTGCTGACGGTTGACGCCGCGCCCGTCGGCGTATGCCTCGTCGGACCGCGCGGCACCGACACGGCGCTGATCGGCCTCGCTCGCGAGCTCGCCGCCGGCACGTCACCTCGCTGAAACACGCGTTCCGTAGCCTGCCCTCCTGGGACATCCGAGTCAGGGGGGCGTCATCATGGCAGCGCCGATCGACCCGCCCGCGCGACTGCTCATGGGTCCCGGTCCCGTCAACGCCCATCCCCGCGTGCTGCGGGCGATGTCGGCACCGCTCGTCGGGCAGTACGACCCGGCGATGACGGTGTACATGAACGAGACCATGGCGCTGTACCGCGGCGTGTTCCGCACGCGGAACGCCGCGACGCTCGTCGTCGACGGCACGTCGCGCGCCGGCATCGAGGCGGCCATGGTGTCGCTCGTGGCGCCGGGCGACCGGGTTCTGGTGCCGGTGTTCGGCCGGTTCGGGCTCCTGCTGGCCGAGGTCGCGCGCCGCGCGGGTGCCGAGGTGCACGTGCGCGAGGTCGAGTGGGGCGGCGTGTTCCCGGTAGCCGCGATCGAGCGGGCGATCGTGGAGGTGCGGCCGGCACTGCTCGCCATCGTGCACGGCGACACGTCGACCACCGTCGCGCAGCCGCTCGACGAGCTCGGAGAGCTCTGCCGGCGGCACGGCGTGCTCATGTACGCGGATGTCACCGCCTCGCTCGGCGGCAACCGGTTCGAGATGGACGAGTGGGGCCTCGACGCCGCCACGGCCGGCCTGCAGAAGTGCCTCGGCGGTCCGTCGGGCAGCGCGCCGATCAGCCTGTCGGAGGCGGCCGTCGAGCGGATCCGGTCGCGGACGAGCGTGGAGGCCGGCCTCCGAGCGCCGGACGACCCGGAGCGCGACGATCCCATCCGGTCGAACTACTTCGACCTCGGCATGATCCTCGAGTACTGGGGCGAGCGGCGACTCAACCACCACACCGAGGCGACCTCGATGCTCTACGCCGCGCACGAGTGCGCGCGGATCCTGCTCGAGGAGGGCGTCGATCGCGCCGTCGAGCGGCACCGACTGCACGGCATCGCGATGCTCGAGGGCGTCGAGGCGCTCGGCCTCGGCGTGTTCGGCGACCGGGCCCACCGCATGCACAACGTCGTGGGCGTGCGGATCCCCGACGGCATCGACGGCGAGCGCGTGCGCTCGGCGCTCCTCGAGGACTTCGCGATCGAGATCGGCACCTCGTTCGGGCCGTTGCACGGTCGCATCTGGCGGATCGGGACCATGGGCGTCAACGCGCGCCGCGACGCCGTGCTGACCACGCTGGCCGCGCTCGAGCAGGTGCTGCGCGCCGAGGGGCACGCGTGCGCGGCGGGGGCGGGCGTCGGTGCGGCCCGTGACGTCTACGCGGGAGCCGCCGCGTGAGCAGCGTGCCGCCCCCGACGACGCTCGCGGCCGCCGAGCGCGTGCTCGAGCGCTGCGAGCAGCTCGCGGCGGTCTCGGCCCATCCCGGGCGCATCGAGCGCCTGCACCTCTCGGCCGAGCATCGTGGCGCGAACGAGCTCGCCGGAGCCTGGTTGTCGGGCGCGGGCCTCGCGACCTGGGTCGACGCCGGCGCGAACCGGTGCGGGCGCCTCGAGGGCGCGACCGAGGGCCTTCCCGCGCTGCTGCTCGGCTCGCACCTCGACACCGTGCGCGACGCGGGCCGCTACGACGGCACGCTCGGGGTGCTCGTCGCCATCGAGGTGGCCGAGCGGATGGCACGCCGCGGCGATCCGCTGCCCTTCGCGCTCGAGGTGGTGGGCTTCGCCGACGAGGAGGGCACGCGCTTCGGCACCCCGCTGCTCGGCAGTCGCGCGCTCGCCGGCGGCTTCGACCCCGCATGGTGGCACCTGCGCGACGCCGAGGGGCGCACGCTCCGCGAGACGTTCGCCGCCTTCGGCCTCGATCCCGACCACCTGCCCGGCGCCGCCCGGCGGCCGGACTCGCTCGTCGGCTACCTCGAGGTGCACATCGAGCAGGGGCCGTACCTGGAGGAGGCCGACCGCGCCCTGGCGGTGGTCTCCTCGATCGCCGGGGCCCGGCGCTTCGAGCTCGCGATGACCGGGCACGCCGGCCACGCGGGCGGCACGCCGTACGAGCGGCGTCGGGACGCGCTCGTGGGCGCGAGCCGGCTCGTGGTCGACGTCGAGGCCATCGGACGCCGTCGCGGCGTGATCGCGACCGTCGGCCGGCTCGAGGCGTTCCCCGGGGGAATCAACGTGATCCCGGGCCGCGTGGAGTTCACCCTCGACCTGCGCGGTGAGGTCGATGCCGCGCGCGACGAGGCGCTCGCCGAGATCCTCCGGCGCGGCCGGGAGATCGCTTCGACGCGCGGACTCCGGTTCGGGGTGAACGAGCTCTCGCGTGCCGACGCGACGCCGTGCGCGCCGTGGCTTCGCGAGGCGGTGGCCGCCGGCGTCCGCCGGACGGGTGATCGTGAGCCGCTGACGCTGTGGAGCCGGGCCGGCCACGACGGCATGGCGGTGCACGCGGTCGCCGACATCGCGATGCTGTTCGTGCGGTGCGGCAACGGCGGCATCAGCCATCACCCCGACGAGACCGTGGCGCTCGCGGATGTCGCCGCCGCGATCGATGCCCTCGAGGGCGCCGTGCTCGCGGTCGCGGAGGCGATCCGCGCCGACGGCGGTCGCTACAGTGGACGCACGCCGCACCGGCTGCGGCGGGAGGGGGTGCCCATGTCAGACGTTCCCGGCGGCGACGAGCCGTTCCGCGATCGGCTGCGGGCCTGCCTGCACGTGGAGCGCTGGGTCGAGGAGGTCGCCGCCCACGCGCCGTACCCCGGCCTCGAGGCGCTGCTCGCGGCGGCGGAGGCCGCGGCCTCGCCGCTCTCGCCGGCCGAGGTCGACGAGGCCCTCGCCGCGCATCCCCGCATCGGCGAGCGCGCGGCTGGGGATGGCGCCGCGCAGCGGTTCTCCCGGTCGGAGCAGGCGTCGGCCGACGCCGAGGATCCCGAGCTCGCGGCGGCGATCGCGCGGGGCAATCGCGCGTACGAGGAACGGTTCGGACGCATCTTCCTGATCCGGGCCGCCGGTCGCTCCCGCGCGGAGATCCTCTCCGAGCTCGAGCGGAGGCTCACGCTCAGCGACGACGAGGAGCTCGCGGTCGTCGGCGGGCAGCTGCGCGAGATCGCCCTGCTGCGGCTGCGGAGGATGTTCGCCGACGCGTCGACGCCGATCGGGGCCGCGGCATGAGCGTTCGCAGCCACGTGACGACGCACGTGCTCGACGCCGTGCAGGGGCGCCCCGCCGAGGGGATCGCGGTGCGGCTCGAGGCGCTCGCCGGAGGCGCCTGGACGGCCGTCGCGTCGGGCGTGACCGATGCCGACGGTCGGATCGGGGTGCTCGGCCCCGCGCTGCTGCCCGAGGGCGTGTACCGTGCGGTCTTCGACACGGGCGCCTACTTCGGCGATCGCCCGACGTTCTACCCCGAGGTCGTCATCGTGTTCGAGGTCGCCGACGCTGCCGAGCACTACCACGTTCCGCTGCTGCTCAGCCCGTTCGCGTACTCGACCTACCGGGGAAGCTAGCATCGGGCCCGCGGGGGTTCGGATCTGACGGGCGAAGGAGCGGCGGATGGGCATCGTGCTCGGCGACAACCAGTACGGCAAGGCGGAGAACCGGATCGTGCGGCTGGTGCGCGACGCTCCGCGGCACGAGATCCGGGACGTGAACGTGTCGACCGCGCTCCGGGGCGACTTCGCCGACGCGCACCTCGTGGGCGACCAGTCGAACGTGCTGCCCACGGACACCCAGAAGCAGACGGCGTACGCCTACGCGAAGCAGGTCGGGATCGAGTCGATCGAGGCGTACGGCCTTGCGCTCGCCCGTCACTTCGTCGACGACGTCGAGCCGGTCGAGGCGGCCCGTGTCGAGGTCGAGGAGTACGCGTGGGAGCGCGTGTCGGTGGAGGGGCGGGAGCACGACCACGCCTGGGTCCGGCGGGGGCAGGAGGTGCGGACCGCCTCGGTGACGGTCGAGGGCACGGGCGGGGCGCAACGCACGTGGGTCACGGGCGGCCTGAAGGACCTCGTGATCCTGAAGTCGACGGGCTCCGAGTTCCACGGCTTCCTCCAGGACCCGTACACGGTGCTGCAGCCGACGACCGACCGCATCATGGCGACCTCGCTCACCGCCCGATGGCGGTTCGCGACCGCCGAGGGAGACTGGAACGCGATCTACGAGGGGGTGCGGCGGGCGCTGGTCGAGACGTTCGCGACCGTGCACTCGCTCGCGCTGCAGCAGACGCTCTACGAGATGGGCCGCGCGGTGCTCGAGGCGTACGACGACATCGCCGAGGTGCGGCTCTCGGCACCCAACAAGCACCACTTCCTGTACGACCTGGCGCCGTTCGGCATCGACAATCCGGGTGAGGTCTTCCACGCCGACGACCGACCCTACGGGCTCATCCAGGCCAGCGTGACCCGCGACGACGCGCCGGACGCCGGGCCGGCGTGGCAGGCGTACACCGGCCTGGTCTGAGGGCGGATGGGCCCGCGCAGGTCGGCCGGTCAGCGCACGAAGAGCCGGGCGTTGGACTGCTCGACGTCGGCGTAGTGCATCGCCGCCGCGCCGAGCGCGTGGCCCAGCCCGGCCAGGCTCTCCTCGACGTGCTGCTGCGTCGCGCGCCAGTCGGTGACCGCGGCCTGGAAGGCCGTCGCCGCCTGCCCCGACCACGACCCCTGCAGTCCGGTGAGTTGCGCCATGAGCGAGGCGACCTCGGAGCGGACCCGCTCGATGGTGGCGTGCGCGCTCTGCGTGGCCATCTGGACCTGCTCGCTGTCGACCTGGTACCTCGTCATCATGCGTCCTTCCGCTCGGTGTACGCCGCCACGCTACGGGCGCGTGCGAGGCCGTCGGCCGGCGGTCGCGCCATCCGTCGTCGTGGGCTCGTCGCGCGCGACTGGGGAGGACGGGTCGGTGCCGGGCCGGCCTGCCTCAGGACGAGGTCACGGGCTGCGGCGCCGCCGGCGAGCTCGCGAGCGGGAGCGCCACGCGGAAGGTCGCGCCGCCCCCCGGCGTCTCGACGACGTCGACGTGCCCGTTGTGTGCGGCGACGATCGACGAGACGATCGCGAGCCCGAGGCCCGAGCCGCCCGTCTCGCGGGTGCGGGAGGAGTCGGCACGCCAGAACCGCTGGAAGATCTTCTCCCGGATCTGCGGCGGCACGCCCTCACCGTGGTCGACGATCTCGAGCATCGCGCGCTCGGCCGTGTCGTCGATCGAGACGCGGATCTCGATGGGGCTGTCCTCGGGCGTGAAGCGCATCGCGTTGCCCATCAGGTTGGTGATGACCTGGCGGATCTTGTTCTCCTCGGCCAGCACGATCGCGCGCCGGACCGGCACCGTCGGCAGGTCGGCCTGGAGCGCGCCCGTCGTCGAGGCATCGGCGGGCCCGAGGTCGGTGCCGCCTGCGCGACGATCGCCGGCCGCGGTCGTGGCACGCGCCTCGGCCCGCGCCGAACGCGAACCGCCGGCCCCACCTCGGCCGCCGCCCCGCCGCGACCGGCCCGACGTCGCGGCGGCGCCCGCGACCGCCGGCGTGCGTCGTCCGCGTAGGCGCGCGAGCGTCGCGCCGGCGAGGGCGATCGGCCCTGCGCTGGCGCGGGCGGGCGTCGCGTCGAGGTCGACCTCGACATCGACCGGCACCACGCCGACCGAGTCGGTCCTCACGTCCTCCGGGGCGATCACGGTGACCGCGCGACCGGGGTTCGCGGCCATGGCGTCGAGCGCCGCGTCGCGTGCGAGCGGCACCAGGTCGACCTCGGCGAGGTCGAGCGGCTTGGCCTCGTCGAGGCGGGCGAGGGCCAGCAGGTCCTCGACGAGGCCGCCCATGCGGATGGCCTCCTTCTCGATGCGGTCCATCGCCTGCGCGACATCCTCGGGCGACTGCAACGCGCCCATCCGGTACAGCTCGGCGTAGCCCCGAACCGAGACGAGGGGCGTGCGCAGCTCGTGCGAGGCATCCCCGACGAACCGTCGCATCTGGTCGATGGTGCGGGCGCGGTCGCGGAACGCGCGGTCGATGCGGTTGAGCATCGTGTTGAGCGAGCGGTTGAGGCGTCCGACCTCGGTGTTCGGGGTGGCGCCGCCGAGGCGCTGGCTGAAGTCGCCGTCGGCGATCGCGGCCGCGGTGTGCTCGACCTCGCGCAGGGGGGCGAAGGTCGAGGTGACGAGCATGCGCGTGAGGAGCGCGCCGACGAGCACGACGCCGAGGCCGAAGCCGAGGAAGATCGTCAGGTACGCCGCGAGCAGCCGCTCCGTGTCCTGCGAGGAGATCGCGAGGATGATCGGGGCCAGGGCGCCGCGCCCGTCGGCGTCCATGAGCGCGTAGACGCCGCGGAAGGTGGGTTCGCCGTTGGCGTCGGAGAGCGAGAACACGCGGTAGCCGCCGCCCGAGTTCTGCGAGACCACGTCGGCCTGGGTGAGCCGCTCGGGCAGCATCGGATAGGTCGCCTTCTCGCGGTTCGACCAGTTGTGCCCCTTGAACTCGCCCGTGGTGGGGTCGTACACGGCCACGAAGACGTCGTCGGACGAGCTGAAGTCGAGCCCGCTGAGGTTGGCATCCTCGTCGGGCTCGTCGCCGTCCTGCGTGAAGTACTTGTAGAGGTCGCCCGAGGCGATCGCGCTGAGCTTGGACTCGAGCTGGCTCTCGACGTAGCTGCGGAGCATCGCCGCCGTGCCGATGCCGGACACGAGGAGCCCGAGCGTCAGCATGAGCACGGTGACGCCCGTGATCTTCGTGCGGAGCGAGATCCGGCTCCAGCGGTCGGCGAGGGTCTGGTGCATGGCGGGCCGAGTCTACGCAGGCACCCTGTACCGGTCCTGAACTAGGACTTCGACGACTTCAGCATGTAGCCGAAGCCGCGCTTGGTCTGGATGAGCGGCTCGGACGAGTGCTGGTCGAGCTTTCGGCGGAGGTACGAGATGTAGCTCTCGACGATGCCCGCGTCGCCGTTGAAGTCGTACTCCCACACGTGGTCGAGGATCTGCGCCTTCGAAAGCACGCGGTTGGGGTTCAGCATGAGGTAGCGCAGCAGCTTGAACTCGGTGGGGGAGAGCTCGACCGGCACGTCGCCGACGAGCACCTCGTGCGTGTCCTGGTCCATGGTCAGCTCACCGGTGCGGATGACCGCATCCTCCTCGGCGTGCATGGTGCGGCGCAGGATGGCGCGGATGCGCGCCACGATCTCGTCGAGGCTGAACGGCTTGGTCACGTAGTCGTCGCCGCCCACGGTGAGTCCCGTGATCTTGTCCTCGGTGTCGTCCTTCGCGGTGAGGAAGAGGATGGGCGCGGTGTAGCCGGCCGACCGGAGCCGCTTCGTGACGCCGAAGCCGTTCATGTCGGGCAGCATCACGTCGAGGATGATGAGGTCGGGTTCCTCCTCGAGCACGGCCGAGATGGTCTGCGCGCCGTTCGCGACGGCTCGCACCGCGAACCCGGCGAAGCGGAGGCTCGTCGTCAGCAGGTCGCGGATGTTGGGCTCGTCGTCCACGATCAGGATGCGGGGTCCGTCGCTCATACCCCCGATTCTGCTGCGCGTGGGCTGAATCCCGGCTGGGAATCCGTTGGGCCGCCCGTGCGACGCGCCTGACGAGGGACTTCTAAAAGTGATGGATCTTGACAAAAGAATCCCATGGGCCTAGCGTCGGGAGCGAGGAGGGCGCGACATGACCTCGATCGAACTCGCCGAACCCGGCACCGAACGTCCCCGCCTCCATGCCGTGATCGCCGGCGACGCCGTGGGGCCGATCGACCGGGCCCGCGCCGCCGAGGCGATCGGCGACCTGCTCGCGGCGCTCGGGCGCGACATCCGCTCGCCCCACCTGGCCGACACCCCGCGGCGCGTCGCCGACGCGTTCGCCGAGTTGCTCTCCCCGCGGCCCTTCGAAGCCACGACGTTCCCGAACGACGAGGGGTACGACGAGCTCGTCGTGGTCGCCGGGATCCCGTTCGACTCGCTGTGCGAGCACCACCTGCTGCCGTTCAGCGGCATCGCGCACGTCGGCTACGTCCCCCGCGACCGGCTGCTCGGGCTGTCGAAGTTCGCGCGCGCGGTCGAGCACTTCGCCCGCGACCTGCAGGTGCAGGAGCGGCTCACGCGCCAGGTGGCCGACTGGATCGACGCCGAGCTGCAGCCGCTCGGCGTGGGCGTCGTCCTCGACGCCGAGCACCTGTGCATGTCGCTGCGCGGCGCGCAGGTGCGCGGCACGCGCACGGTGACGAGCTCGTTCGCCGGAGTCGTGCGCGACGACGCGCAGACGCGTCGCGAGTTCCTGGCGCGGTGCGGCCTGCGCGATCCGGCCTGAGATGGGATGAGGTGGGTGCGATGCCGGGCAAGGATGGCTCGATCGTCATCGTCGGCGCCGGGCTCGCGGGAGCGCGAGCGGCCGAGGGCGCACGGAAGGCGGGATACGACGGCCCGCTCGTGATCGTGGGCGCGGAGCGCGTGCCGCCGTACATCCGCCCCCCGCTGTCGAAGGAGTTCCTCGCCGGAACGGGCGAGCGCGACGCGATCGACGTGCACCCGCGCGCCTGGTACGACGACCGCCGCATCGAGCTGCGCCTCGGCCGTCGCGCCGAGCGGCTCGACGCGGGCGCCCACGAGCTCGTGCTCGACGACGGCGAGGTGCTGCGCTACGACCGTGCGCTGCTCGCGACGGGCGCCGCGCCGCGACGCTTCGGCGGCCCGGGCGGCGAGCTCGACGGCGTGCACCTGCTTCGCACGGTCGACGACTCGATCGCCCTCCGTACGGCGCTGGCGCCCGGCGGCCGGCGCGTCGTCATCATCGGCGCCGGATGGATCGGGCTCGAGGTCGCCGCCGCCGCGCGCGGCCACGGGAACGACGTCGTGGTGCTCGGCCTGGAGTCGGTGCCGCTCAACACGGCCATCGGCGACGACGCCGGCGCCGTATTCGCGGCCCTGCACCGCGAGCACGGCGTCGACCTCCGGATGTCGACGGGCGTCGCGGGCATCGTCGGCGACGACGGGCGAGCGACGGGCGTCGAGCTCGAGGGCGGGGAGGTCGTGCCGGCCGAGGTCGTGGTCGTCGGCATCGGCGCCGTCCCGCGGACCGCCCTCGCGGAGGGCGCCGGCCTCGAGGTGGACCGAGGCGTGGTGACGGATGCCGCGTTCCGCACGAGCGATCCCGACGTGTTCGCCGTGGGCGACGTGGCGAACGTGTTCGTCCCGTTCCTCGGATCGCACCTGCGCACCGAGCACTGGGCCAACGCCGACCACGCGGGCAGGGCGGCCGGGCGTTCCCTCGCGGGAACCGCCGTCGAGTACGACGAGATCCCGTACTTCTACACCGACCAGTACGATCTGGGCATGGAGTACTCCGGCTACGCGCCGCTCGCCGCGGGCGTCGCGCCGCTGTTCCGGGGCGATCGCGAGGCGCGCGAGTTCGTCGCCCTCTGGCTGCGCGACGACCGCGTCGTGGCGGGCATGAACGTGAACGTCTGGGATGTCAACGAGACCGTGCAGCGGCTGATCCGCTCGCGCACGATCGTCGATCCCGCGCGCCTGGCCGACCCCGCGGTGCCCCTCGAGGCGCTCGCCGTTCCCGCCGGATGAGCCCCGACCGGTCCGTGATGCGCCGCAGGATCGGCACGCGCGAGTTCGACTTCACCCGTCAGGTCGCGGTCATGGCCATCGTCAACCGCACGCCCGACTCGTTCTACGACCGCGGCACGACCTTCGCGCTCGACGCCGCCGTCGAGGCCGCGCACGCCGCACTCGAGGCCGGCGCCGACTGGATCGACATCGGCGGCGCCAAGTTCGCCCCTGGTCCCGCCATCCCCGTCGACGAGGAGGCCGAACGGGTGGTGCCGGTGGTCGCGGCGCTCGCCCGCAGCGGCGCCGTCATCTCGGTCGACACCTTCCACCCCGAGGTGGCGCGTCGGGCCATCGACGCGGGCGCGAACGTGATCAACGACACCACGGGGCTCCACGACCCCGCGCTGGCCGACGTGGTCGCCGCCAGCGACGCGACGCTCGTCGTCACGCACAGCCTCGCGGCGCCTCGCACCCCGTACCCGGGTCCCCGGTACGGCGACGTGGTCGCCGAGGTGGGCGCGTTCCTGCGCGAGCGCCTCGACCTGGCCCGCGCCCGCGGCGTGCCCGATGAGCGCCTCGTGATCGACCCGGGCCACGACCTCAACAAGAACACGCTCCACTCGCTCGAGCTCACGCGCCGGCTCGACGAGATCGCGGCGATCGGCCTGCCGCTGCTCGTCGCGCTCTCGAACAAGGACTTCATCGGCGAGAGCCTCGATCGCCGCGACCGGCGCGACCGGGTCGCGGGATCGCTCGCCGCGGCCGTGTACTGCATCGGCAAGGGCGCGCGGATCGTGCGGGTGCACAACGTGCGCGAGACGGTCGACGCGGTGCGCATGGTCGAGGCGATCGAGGGATGGCGCGAGCCCGCGTTCCTCGAGCACAACATGCCGTCCGGCGGTGCGCCGTGATCGCGGCGTTCGACCCCGATCGCCTGCACGCGGCCTACGCGGCCGACGTGGTCGATGCCGGCGGGCGGGCCGATGCCGCGTTCTGCCGCGTCAACATGATCTCGAGCCTCGACGGCGCGGCGACGTTGCGGGGGCGCAGCGGCACGCTGGGCGACGACCAGGACCAGCGCCTCATGTCGGTGCTCCGCTCGCACGCCGACGTGGTGCTCGTCGGGTCGGGCACGGTCGCCGCCGAGGGGTACGGGGGTGCGGCCGTGGCCGACGCGGATGCCGCATGGCGGTCGGCGCGCGGGCGCGACCCCCAGCCGCGCTTCGCCGTGGTCTCCTCCAGCCTCGAGCTCGAGCCGCGGCATCCGTTCTTCGCCGAAGCCGTGGCGCGGCCGATCGTGGTCACGAGCGAGTCCGCCTCCCGTGCACGACGCGACGCGCTCGCCGAGGTCGCCGAGCTCGTGGTCGCGGGCGCGCAGCAGGTCGACCTGCGCCGCGCCCTCGGCGAGCTCGCGGCGCGCGGGCTGCGGTCGGTGCTCTCCGAGGGCGGGCCGGGGCTGTTCGGCGCGCTCGCCGAGGCCGACCTGGTCGACGAGGCCTGCGTCACGCTCAGCCCGGTACTCGTGGCCGGCGACGCCTCGCGCATCGCGTCGTCCGCGCACGAGGTGGCGCGCCGGATGCGCCTCGTGCACGCGATCCCCGGCGAGCGGATGCTGTTCCTGCGCTACGCGCGGGCGTGACCGCCGTCGCCGAGGCTAGGCCGCGGCGTCGAGCGCGTGCGCGTCGAGGATCGTGTACGAGTAGCCCTGCTCGGCGAGGAAGCGCTGCCGGTTCTGCGCGAAATCCTGGTCGACGGTGTCGCGCGCGACGAGCGTGTAGAAGTTCGCCGACAGGCCCGACTCCTTCGGCCGTAGCAGCCGGCCGAGGCGCTGCGCCTCCTCCTGCCGTGAGCCGAACGAGCCCGACACCTGGATCGCGACGGTCGCCTCGGGAAGGTCGACCGAGAAGTTCGCGACCTTCGACACCACCAGCACGGGTGTCCGGCCGTCGCGGAACTCCTGGAACAGCCGCTCGCGCTCGTCGACGGGCGTCGCACCGGTCAGCTGCGGTGCGCCGAGCGCCTCGGCGAGCTCGTCGATCTGGTCGAGGTACTGCCCGATGACGAGGATCCGCTCGCCCTGGTGACGCGCCACGAGCTGCCGCACCACGTCGAGCTTGGCGGGCGCGGTCGCGGCGAGCCGGTAGCGCTCGTCGTCGGCGGAGGCCGCGTAGGCGAGCCGCTCGGATTGGGGCAGGTCGATGCGCACCTCGTAGCACGCGGCGGGAGAGATGAAGCCCTGCGCCTCGATCTCCTTCCACGGCGCGTCGAACCGCTTCGGGCCGATGAGCGAGAACACGTCGCCCTCGCGCCCGTCCTCGCGCACGAGCGTGGCGGTCAGTCCCAGGCGCCGGCGCGCCTGCAGCTCGGCCGTGAGCTTGAACACCGGCGCGGGCAGCAGGTGCACCTCGTCGTAGACCACGAGCCCCCAGTCGAGCGCGTCGAGCAGGGCGAGGTGCGCGTACTCGCCCTTCCGCTTCGCGGTGAGGATCTGGTACGTCGCGATCGTGACGGGCTTGATCTCCTTGGTCTGGCCGGAGTACTCGCCGATCTCGGCGGGCGTGAGGCTCGTGCGCTTCAACAGCTCGTCGCGCCACTGCCGCGCCGACACCGTGTTCGTCACGAGGATCAGCGTGGTGGTCTTCGCGGTCGCCATCGCGCCCGCGCCGACGAGCGTCTTGCCGGCGCCGCACGGCAGCACCACGACGCCCGACCCGCCGTCGAAGAAGTTGTCGACGGCCTTCTGCTGGTAGTCGCGCAGGTGCCAGCCGTTCTCCTGCAGCGCGATCTCGTGCGGCGTGCCGGGCGTGTAGCCCGCGAGGTCCTCCGCGGGCCAGCCCAGCTTGACGAGCTCCTGCTTGAGCTGCCCGCGCGCCCACGGCTCGACGAGGAAGCTGGTGTCGTCGAGGCGTTCGGTCAGCAGCGGCGCGATGCGCTTGGCCCCGGCGACCTCGGTGAGCACGGGCATGTCGTCGCTGCGCAGGCGCAGGGCCCCGTCATCGGTGCGGTCGACCACCAGGCGGCCGTAGCGCGCGACGGTCTCGCGCATGTCGACGGCGACCGTCTGCGGCACCGGGAACTTCGCGTACCGCTCGAGCGTGCCGAGCATGTCCTCCGCGGTGTGCCCGGCGGCCCGGGCGTTCCACAGGCCCAGCCGGGTGATGCGGTACGTGTGGATGTGCTCGGGGGCGCGTTCGAGCTCGGCGAAGATCGCGAGGTCGTGCCTCGCATCCTCCGCGAGCGGGTTGGCGACCTCGAGGAGCACGGTGCGATCGCTCTGCACGATCAGGGGGCCGTCTGACATGACCGACCAGCCTACCCCGGGTTGCTCCGAGGTCGCCCCGCGTTCGCTCAGCTGCCGGCGGGGGCCGGCGCGACCGAGGCGATCGCAGAGATCGGCAGCGTGCGCTCGATGTCGGCCTTCCGGTCGCGCGCGCGGAGTCGCCCGTTCGCGACGCTCGCGGGCGCGAGCAGGTAGTCGGCCGTGTCGCCGCCCGGCATGCGCACCGTCACGGTCAGCGTCTCCTTGGCCCGGGCCGCCGCCTCGAGCTGGCGGGCCAGCCACGCCAGCTCGGTCCCGCCGTCGGCGTCGGCGTCGGCGAGCCGGTCGAGCATCGCCTCGAGCGGGTCGACGCGCGGCGTCGCGGCGGGCACGTGCGCGACGTGCTGGCGGCGCAGGCGGATGATGCGACCCTCGCCGTCCTCGGCGGCCACCGGGTAGCGGGCGTCGCTGAGGCCCCAGAACACGACCTCGGGCGGGAACCGGGAGAGGAGCCGATGCGGGCCCGCCTGCCGGAGCCCCAGGGAGGAGAGGCTCTGGTCGACCGCGAGCGTGCCGATGAGCTGCGTGTCGTCGGAGCGTACCGATGATCGGGCGGGCGCGTCCGACGGGTCGGCCGCGCTGACGCGCACCGCGCCGAACCGGGCCGCCGACTCGACGAGCAGGTACTCGAGCGGCTGCGGGATGCCCGTGAGCGAGATCGTCGCGAGGAACGAGCGGATCGACTCCTCGGACTCGCCCGCGGCGAGCGCGCGGTTCACGGATGCCGCGGTGACCCGGTAGCTCGATGCGAGGTCGCGCCCCTCGACCTCGGCGAACCCGCGCAGCCGCGCGTCGAGCGAGGGCTCGAGCGGGCCGGGGGAGACGATCGTCAGGTCGTGCTGCACGTACACGCGCTCGACCTGCTGCGGGAAGTGGCGCGCGAGGCGCTCGGCCGCGCCGCCGATGTCGCCGGCGAGCACGAGCGTCGCGGTGTCGACGGGCTCGCCGCCGACCGCGAGGCCGAGCGCCTCGGCATCCTCGAGGAGCCGGTCGAGGCCGTCGCGGAGCCAGGTGCCACCGCCGGGGTAGTACCAGGCCACGTCGTCGCGGATCGAGCTGGCGGTCATCGCATCGCTGCGGCGCACCACGAGATCGCGCAGCGCGGGCGGGATGCGCTCGCGCCACGCCTCGGCGAGCCGGACCCAGCGGGCCGCGGTGCCCTGGAGCACCCATTCGGCGCCGAGGTCGGACTCGAGCCACACCGGACCCTCGCGCACGACCAGGCCCGCCTCGACGGCGCGGCGCACGAGCCGGGGGAGCGCCGTCAGGTCGACCCCGGTGGCCTCGGCGAGCCGCTTGGCGTCGGGCAGCGCGAGGCCGCCCTTCGCGAGTTCTCGTGCGGGCTGCGCGGCGAACCCGGCGAGCAGCTCGGCGGTCGCCGCGACGGTCGCGTACGCCGTCTCGGCCGCGCGCCGCTGGAGCAGGCCGTGGTCGGCGCGTTCGGCGGCGAGGGCGATCGGCGGGGCCGGAGCGGCGAGCGACTCGGCGTCGGGCAGGTCGTCGCCGAGGCGCGCGGCCAGCCGGGCGTGCACCTCGGTCGGCACGTGCACGCGTTCGCCCTCGTGCACGACGAGGAACCGCGCGTCGAGTCGCCGGATGACGTCGGCCGCGCCGTGTACGAGGTGGTCGGCGGCGCCGAGCCGCGCCAGCTCCGCGGTGACGGCGTCGAGGTCGGTCCATCCGACCTCGTCGATGGTCGCGTCGGCCGCCGCGAGCGTGGCCAGTGCGGGACGCTCGAGCCGGTCGACGGCGTGGTCGACCGCGTCGGGAGTGGTCAGCGCCTCGGCGAGGTCGAACAGGTCGCGGACCGACGCGTGGTCGAACTCACGGTTCGCCAGCGCGGCGGCGAGCGCCTCCCGCGGAAGTGCGCGGAGCCTCGCGGCGAGCACCAGCATGGCCGTCAGGCGGAGCCCTGCCGGGACTCCCGCGCGCGCCGCACGCCGTTCACGATGAGCAGGACGATGAGGAGGACGAAGCCGATCGGCAGGCCGATGAGCGGGAGCACGAGGATGACGGGCCAGACGCCCTGGCTGAAGCCGTCGTCGGCGCCGACGCCCGCGAGCGTGCCGATCATGACGGCGAGGAATGCGAGGATCGAGAGCCCGATCGTGGCCGCCACCATGTAGGCGAGGACGCGCTCGGCGCGATGTTCGGTGACCGGCCCCTGGTTGCTCACTCGTCCAGAATAGCCAGCGCGCGGTCCGGGCGGGTGCCGGACCGTAGACTTGACGGCGACGTCGACCGCGCATCCCGGCGACGCCGACGACAGAGCGGGAGTTCCATCGATGCCCACCGGCAAGGTCAAGTTCTACGACGAGGAGAAGGGCTTCGGCTTCATCAGCAGCGATGACGGCCAGGAGGTCTTCCTCCACGCCTCAGCGCTTCCCGCCGGCACGACCGTGCGCGCGGGCACCCGGCTCGAGTTCGGCGTCGCACAGGGCAAGCGCGGCGCGCAGGCGCTCTCGGTGCGCGTGCTCGATGCGCCGCCCAGCCTGCAGCGGATGCACCGCAAGCCCGCCGACGACATGGCGGTCATCGTCGAGGACCTCGTGAAGGTCCTCGACGGCATCGGCGCCAACCTCAAGCGCGGCCGGTACCCCGACAACGCCCACAGCAGGAAGATCGCGGCGCTGCTGCGCAAGGTGGCGGACGAGCTGGATGCCTGACGTTCCCGAGGCCGTCGAGCCGGCGGAGGCCGTCGAGCCGGCGGAGACCGCCGCGCCCGGTGACGCCGTCGAGCCCGGTGAAGCCGTGGAGCCCCCTGCTCCTGCGCCGGCCGACGAGGTGCTGCTCGGCTCGGTCGCACTGGCCCAGCGAGCGCTGCTCGAGGTCACGCCCCCCGAGACCGTCGGGTCGGTGATCGGGCACGTCGTCGAGGGCGAGCACGCCCTGTCGCTGCATTTCGCATCCGACCTCTCCGGCTATCCCGGATGGCACTGGAGCGTCACGCTCGCCCGGGTCGAGGGCGAGGAGCCGACCGTGCTCGAGACCGAGCTGATGCCCGGCGAACGTGCCCTCCTCGCACCCGAGTGGGTGCCGTGGTCCGAGCGGCTGGCCGACTACCGGGCCGCGCAGGCCGCCGCGGCAGCCGAGGCCCCGGAAGCGGGCGAAGAGGACGAGGGCGAGGACGAGTTCGACGCCGACGGCGACGATGTCGAGGCCGACGACGAGGACGAGTTCGGCGACGAGGATGAGGACGAGTCGGTCGAGGAGTTCGGGTCGGACGGCGACACCGACGACGTCTTCGACGGCATCGACATCGACGCGCTCGACGACGGATCCGACGACGAGGACGACCTCGACCGCGACGACGCCGGCACCGACGACCGCGCTGCGGGGGACGACGAGGAGCAGTAGCCTCGCCGGCTCAGTCCACCGGCTCGCGCCGTCGTCGTCGCCGCAGCTGGACGACGACGAGCCCGACCACCCCCAGCACGACGCCGATCGCGGCCGCGGTCGTGAACCAGGCGAACCCGGCGTCGGCGAGCGGCTCGCGCAGCACGATCGCGACCACGAGCGCGACCAGCCATGCGGCGGTGCCCACGAGCAGCGCCTTGCGCGCATCGGTGCGGGCGGGCGCCGGATCGGGGCGCCGCTCGGACTCCGAGAGCCACAGCCGCATGGCCGTCACCCTATCGGGACTGCTCGAGCACCCAGTCGAGCGACGCGGTCAGCGCGCGGACGTCGTCGGGCTCGATGGCCGTGAACGTCGCGACCCGGAGCTGGTTGCGGCCGAGCTTGCGGTACGGCTCGGTGTCGACGATGCCGTTGGCCCGGAGCGTCTTGGCCAGCGCCGCGGCATCCGTCGACGCCTCGAAATCGATCGTGACGACCACCTGCGAGCGGTGCGCGGGGTCGGCGACGAACGGTGTCGCCACCTCGCGCGCCTCGGCCCAGTCGTAGAGCACCCCGGACGACTCACGCGTTCGCGCGTCGGCCCACGCGAGCCCGCCCGAGGCGTTCATCCACTCGAGCTGGTTCTCGAGCAGCAGGAGCGTCGCGAGCGCGGGCGTGTTCAGGGTCTGGTCGAGGCGCGAGTTGTCGACGGCGTTCTTCAGCGAGAGGAACTCGGGGATGTACCGGCCCGACGCGGCCACGCGCTCGACGCGCTCGATGGCCGCCGGCGACATGATCGCGAACCAGATGCCGCCGTCGGACGCGAAGTTCTTCTGCGGGGCGAAGTAGAGGACGTCGAACTCGGCCGGATCGACCAGCACGCCGCCGGCCGCGCTCGTGGCGTCGATGACGGTGAGCGCGCCGGCGTCGCCGTCGACGCGTCGCACGGGCGCCTGGACGCCCGTCGACGTCTCGTTCTGGGGCCAGCCGTAGACGTCGACGCCCTCGACGGGCTCGGCGTCGGCGCGCGAGCCGGGCTCGGCCGTGCGCACGTCGGGCGCCTGGAGCCACGGTGCGGCCGCCGCCTTGGCGAACTTGGAGCCGAACTCGCCGAACGAGGCCAGCTGCGCGCGTCGCTCGATGAGGCCGAACGCCGCGGCATCCCAGAACGCCGTCGAGCCGCCGTTGCCGAGCACCACCTCGTAGCCCTCGGGGAGGGAGTAGAGATCGGCGATGCCGCGGCGCACCCGGCCGACGAGCTGCTTCACGGGCGCCTGGCGGTGCGACGTGCCGAGCAGGCGCGGACCGACCTCGGCGAGGTGGGCGAGCTGCTCGGGCCGCACCTTCGACGGGCCGCAGCCGAATCGGCCGTCGGCGGGCAGGAGCGACGAGGGGATCACGAGCTCAGGCATGCACCGATCCTACGGCGCGCCCCTTCGCCGTGGCGGCGGATGACGCGGCCGCGCCTCGTCGCGGCGGCGAACCGCCCGCGTCGGCCGGCCGGGTCGGGCTCGGCGGGGGACAGTAGGCTTGACGGTTGGACCCGCCCGACGGCCCGAGGAGGAGTGAGTTGACGGATCTGATCGACACGACCGAGATGTACCTGCGCACGATCCTCGACCTCGAGGAGGAGAACATCGTGCCGCTGCGCGCGCGCATCTCGGAGCGGCTCGGGCACTCCGGCCCGACGGTGTCGCAGACCGTCGCCCGCATGGAACGCGACGGGCTCGTGGTCGTCTCCGGCGACCGCCACCTCGAGCTCACCCCCGCCGGGCGCAGCAAGGCGGTCCACGTCATGCGCAAGCACCGCCTGGCCGAACGCCTCCTCGCCGACGTGATCGGCCTCGACTGGGAGTACGTGCACGACGAGGCCTGCCGCTGGGAGCACGTGATGAGCGAGCAGGTCGAGCGGCGCCTCGTCGAGATCCTCGGCCACCCCACCCACTCGCCGTACGGCAACCCCATCCCGGGCCTCGAGGAGCTCGGCGTCGAGCCCGCCGCGCCCTTCATGCAGGGCGTGCGCAACGTGCTCGTCGCGCTCGCCGACGGGAACGGCGCGGCGAGCGGCGTGATCCGCCGCCTGGCCGAGCCCGCGCAGTTCGATCCCGACCTGCTCGCGCGATTCAAGTCGGCCGGCCTGGTGCCCGGCGCGACGGCCTCGTTCCGTCGCGATGGAGCCGCCGTCGCCGTCGAGGTCGAGGGCCGCGAGGGTGCGCTCGCACTGCCGCCCGATGTCGTCGGCCACCTCTTCATCGGCGACTGATTCCGCCGCCCCGTGATCGAAATGTGACATTCGGGGGAGCGTCGCGTATTCTCGTTCGAGTCCGCCGGCGACAAGCCCGCCGACGGAACTGGGTCGAGACGCCTCCCGCGCTCACCGCTCGGCCCCGATACCCGTGACGCGCCCGAGGGTGCAACCGGTGAGGCGGCGCTACGGCGACGCGGGGCGGAGGACACGTTTTGGCTCGATTCCCCCAACGCCGATCCGGCGCGCGCACCGCCCCCACGCCCACCACCCCCACCGCCCTCGCCCGACGCGACGCCCCCACCGCCCCCGCGGCCACGCGCGCAGCCTCGGCCGAGACGCCCGCACGGCGTCAGCCCGACTCGCTCGGCCGCCGCCTGCGCCGCGGCGGCACCAAGAACGTCATGGTCATGACGGTCGCCGCCGGCCTCGTCGGCACGCTGGCGATCCCGGCCTACGCGTTCGCGCCCGGCACCGACGGCATCCAGTTCGGCGCCACCGCCCAGACCGAGCTCACCAAGGCGCAGGCGCAGGATGTCGACGTCGCCGAGGACGTGATCGCCGCGCCGCTCTCGCAGGACGCGTACGCGGCGACCAGCGGCGAGGAGATCCGGGCCGCCGAGGAGGCCGCCCGTGCCGCCGCCGAGGCCGAGGCCGCCCGCGAGGCCGCGGCCGCCGCGATGACCTCGTACGCCGCGTCGGCCGCCCAGTACTCCGCGCCTGCCGCGGTCTACGGCTCGGCCAACCCCGCGAGCGTGTTCTCCGTCGCCCAGCAGTACCTCGGCGTCCCCTACGTGTACGGCGGCGCGACGCCGGCCGGCTTCGACTGCTCGGGCCTCGTCATGTACGTGTACGCGCAGTTCGGCATCAGCCTGCCGCACTCGTCGGCCGCGCAGGCCGCCGCGGGCACCCGCATCTCCGTCGACCAGGCCGTTCCGGGCGACCTCGTCGTGATGCCGGGGCACATCGGCTTCTACGCCGGCAACGGCCAGATCCTGCACGCGCCGTACGAGGGCACGGTCGTCCGCGTGCAGCCCATCTGGACGAGCGACTACTACATCGTGCGTATCTGACGTGTGAACAGCGCATGAAGCGTGACAGGAATGGCGCGCCGGGAGGTCCCGGTGCGCCATTCCTGTCGTAGCCTTGGAACCTGACGATCCGAATACCGGGTAGGGGAAGTCCGATGGTCGGTCCGCGCAGCAGCACCCATTCCACGGGTGCGCGCGCGCTCTACGACCAGCGGCGCAGCAGTCAGCCGAGTCGCGACTGCGCCGGGATGCCGACGGGCACTGTCTTCACGACGGTGCCCGTTTCGCGTCTCCGGGGGCATGCCGCCCGCCCCGCGGCATCCGTGTCGTCGATCCCTTCACGCGGCTGGAAGCCATCCAGCACCGATCGAAAGGCACCCCATGCGCACCCTCGTGCTGAACGCCGGATATGAACCCCTCGCCGTCGTCTCGTTCAAGCGAGCCATCCTCCTCGTCATGAACGAGAAGGCCACAGTGATCCTCCACGACGAGGACAATCCGGTGCACGGCACGAGCGGCGAGTGGGTGCGTCCCAGCGTCATCCTGCTCACGCGGTACGTCCGGACGCCCCGGGTGCACCACGTGCCCGTGAGCCGCCGGGGCGTGCTGCGCCGAGACGAGCACCGCTGCGCCTACTGCGGCAAGTCGGCCGCGACGATCGACCACGTGCTGCCCCGCTCCCGCGGCGGGCGCGACACCTGGGAGAACCTCGTCGCGTGCTGCCTGCGCTGCAACAACGCCAAGGGCGATCACACGCCGGCCGAGATGGGCTGGGCGCTCCGGATAACGCCGCGCATGCCGCACGGCCGGGGGTGGGTCGTCCGCGGATTCGAGCGCCCGCTGCCCCAGTGGAGCGACTTCCTGGAGCGAGCCGCCTGAGGCGCGACGCGCCGTCTCCCGGCCGATGACAGGGCTCCCGGCCGTGCCCTAGGGTGGTACGAGCCCGGGAGCGCCCCCGCTGCTCCACGATCGCAACCTGCGTCTCGGTTCCCCAGGCCGCGCGCAGGCCCCGGAGGTTCACATCCTTGTACGGTGACGACACGCACGGCCGCCCCCCGAGCCTGCGACCGCGACGCCCCGCCGAGCCGCCACACGAGGTCGATCGCGGCCCGAGCGCTGCCCGCCGGTCGATGGCGCCGCCGCCGGATGCCGCGTGGCCGGCGCCGCAGCGCCGCGACGTCCGGGCGTCGGCCGAGCGCCGACCCGGCGCATCGCCCCGTCGTCCGCCGTACGACCGCCACCCGGATCCGATGGCGCGGCCGGTCTACGACCGGCCCGTCGAGCGGCGCGGGCCCGACGGCCGCGCGCCATCCCGCCGCCGCTACGGCCCGCTGCGCGCCGCCGCCGCGCTCCTGCTCGTGCCCGCCCTCGTCGGCACGCTGGCGCTGCCCGCCTACGCGTTCCTCCCCGGCGGGCACGTCCCGGGCGTCCAGACCAAGTTCAGCCTCTCGGTCGCCGAGGCGCAGGGCCTCTCGGTCTCCGAGCTCGCGAGCGGCGCGGCCGTCTCGGCCGACAGCTTCTCGGTCACGACCAAGGCCGAGATCGATGCCGCGGCCGCCAGCGCGGCCGAGGCCGAGCGCGAGGCGCGAGCGGCCGAGCTCGCCTCACGCGGCACGGGCGAGTTCGCCCGGGTGACGCAGCAGGCCGAGGGCGACGACTACCCGTGGTGGTACGAGACCCCCGATGACTACGGCGGCGGGCTCTCGCCGCTGCGGTACTACTACCGGGAGTGCGTCGACTTCGTCGCCTGGCGGCTCAACCGCGATGCGGGCGTCACGGGTGCGCCGTGGAAGTGGGACTGGGGCAACCTCGCCTCGGGCAGCGCGTGGAAGTGGGCCGACTCGTGGCGGGCCAAGGGCTGGCCGACCAGCAGCGAGCCGGTCGTCGGCGCGGTGGCGTGGTTCACCTACAACCACGTGGCGTACGTGCAGTCGGTCAACGGCGACGGCACGGTCACGATCGAGGAGTACAACTGGAACTCCGACCACTCGTACCACGTACGTACCATCCCCGTCGGCGACGCCCTCTACCTCTATCCGCCCGTCTGACGCGGGCGCGGTCGACCCCGACTTGTCGACGACATGGCGAAAACCGACGTCGAACCTGTCCGGATCGGCGAATGTCAGGGTGCGACGCGATGGGATAGCGTGACGGACACCCCACCGAGAAAGCAGGTGCCGCGATGACGCAGCCATCCGACGAGGGACGCCACGAGGAACCCGCGTTCGTCGACGAGCTCGCGCCCGCGACCTCCGCCATCGTCGTCCTCGGGTACAACTGACGCCGGCGGGCTGTTCCGGCCCGTCCCTCGGTCCCGCCCTCAGTGGGCGGATGTCGGCTCGAGCAGCCGTCCACGCGGAGCGTCGTCCGTCACCGGCTCGCCGCGCACCAGCGTGAGCCGGGTGCGCCCGGCGAGCACGCGTCGGTCGTACGCCGAGATCGGGTTGCGGTGCCGAAGGGCGCGCGCGTCGACGACGAACTCCTCGTCGGGCGCGAACACCGTGAGGTTCGCGTCGGCGCCCGCCTCGATCCGGCCGGCCTCGGTGAGCCCCGCCACCGACGCAGGACCGGTCGTGAACAGC
The DNA here is from genome assembly GCF_055564615.1 of Agromyces sp. NPDC029043. Lineage (NCBI taxonomy): Bacteria > Bacillati > Actinomycetota > Actinomycetes > Micrococcales > Microbacteriaceae > Agromyces > Agromyces sp. NPDC029043. The sequence continues at coordinate 116,863 of NZ_JBVHVX010000011.1, forward strand.
GGAACCAGTCGCTCGAGCGGCACGCCGCGCATCCGCGCCTCGGTCCAGGCGGCCGCGAAGCCGACCTGCAGGCCGGCGATGCCGCCCCACGCGAGGCCGAAGTCGCCATCGCCGGACCGCTTCAGATCGACGGTGCTCGGCGAGTGGTCGCTCACGACGGCGTCGATCGTGCCGTCGAGCACGCCCTCCCAGAGCCGGTCGCGATTCGCCGCCTCCCGGATGGGCGGGCAGCACTTGAACTCGGCCGCCCCGTCGGGGATCTCCTCGGCGGCGATCACGAGGTAGTGCGGGCAGGTCTCCACGGTGAGGGGGAGCCCCTCGTGCTTCGCCGCGCGGATGGTGGGCAGCGCGGCCGCGTCGCTGAGGTGGAGGATGTGCGCGCGTGCGCCGGTGCTCCGCACCCCCTCGATCACGGACGCGATCGCGGACTCCTCGCTCGCGGCGGGCCTCGACGCGAGGAACGGCCCGTAGCGGCGCCCCAGGGCCCCGGCGTGCCCGAGCAGGGCGGGATCCTCGGCGTGCACGATGAGCCGGGAGCCGAGCGAGGCCACCTCGGCGAGCGCGCGCAGCAGGCCGTCGTGGTCGAGATGCCCGAACTCGTCGACGCCCGAGGGGGAGAGGAAGCACTTGAAGCCGAAGACGCCGGCGGCGTGGAGGGGCGCGAGGTCGCCGAGGTTCTCGGGGACTGCTCCTCCCCAGAATCCGACGTCGACGTGGGCGGACCGCGCCGCCAGCGTTCGCTTGAGCTCGAGCGCCGCCGGCGTGGTGGTCGGCGGGATGGAGTTGAGCGGCATGTCGACGATGGTCGTCACGCCGCCTGCCGCGGCGGCGAGGGTGGCCGAACGGAATCCCTCCCATTCGGTGCGTCCCGGCTCGTTGACGTGCACGTGGGAATCGACGAGGCCGGGGAGCAGCACCGCATCGGCACCGACCCGCAACTCGGCGGCGCCGGGCACCTCGGCGTCGACGGAGAGCACCGCGGCGATGCGTCCGTCGGCGACCGCGACGGCGGCCGGTCGCATCGCATCGCCGACGACCGCCCGCTCGGCCCGGATCACGAGATCGGCTCGGCCGGCGGGAACGGGGTCCGGAGTCCGCGAGGGGAGTGCCATCCCGCCAGCATCCCAGCCCGTGGTTCCGCCCGCATCACGCCGGGACGGTGCGTCGCGTGCAGGACGCCGTTCCCCCGGCGGCGGCCCGCTAGACTCGTCCGGTCAGCCTCTGTAGCTCAATGGAAGAGCAGCTCCGTCCTAAGGAGAGGGTTGGGGGTTCGAGTCCCTCCAGGGGCACACTCGAGCGGGCACCGCTTCAGCGGGCGGTGTTTCAGGCGCTGAAGCGGATCAACCTCATGCGGCGCGAGGTCTCCCGCACGGCGTCCTCGAACGTCTCGTAGCGGTAGGTCACGCCGGGGCGGGGCCGCATCCACATCATCTCGAAGCCGTCGGCCACCTCGTGGATGTAGCCCACGATGTGCCGGCTGTCGCCGCTCTCGCAGCGCGTGTCGCACACGCGCCAGGTGGTGTCGCTGAGGGGTACCACGTCGATGAGCGTGTGCACCGTCGAGCCCTGCGTCGTCATCGTCGCCCTCCTTCGCGCGTCGGGACCCGTCTGCCGACCGGTCCCTTCCTTTCTACCCTCCGTCGAAGGCGCGGCGCAGAGGCTTGACATCCCGACATCCGATGTTCAACCGAGGCCGTCGCGCAAGCCCCTGTCCGTTCGCTCGCGCATGCGGATACGCTGTGGCTGAGTCGCTCGCAGCCCGGAGGTGCCCGTGGGAAAGCTCACCTACGACTCGACGCTCGGCGTCGACTTCGACGATCGCGTCCTGGCGCACCTCCAGCTCGTGATCGGTGCGAAGCTGCGGCGCGGCGAGTCCTTCTACTTCAGCTGGCGCGACGACCCGTCGATCGGCGACGGCCGGAGCACGTTGTGGATGCATCCGCGCATCCCGCTCGTCTTCAAGTACGCTGGCGGGCGGCAGCCGGCGATCAACCGCGCCTGGGTCGACGCGCTCATGTCGACCGCGAACTCCCCGGGAGGCCTCGTCCTGGTGCCCGAGCCCGAACCGAAGGCCGAGGGCGAGCACAACCGGGAGCACGACTGATGAAGCGCGTGAACATCCTCTACGACGGCGCGGAGTACTCGGTCGGCCTCGCCGACGTCGACGCGATCAAGGAGGCGATCGAGGAGGCGCATGCCGCCGGCTCGGCGCGCTGGGTGCGGGTGAACTTTGGCGAGGGCCGTCCGCAACCGGCCGACCTCCTGATGGGTCCCGGAATCCCGGTCAGCATCATCCCGATCCCGTCCGATGACGAGGTCGACGGCGCGCCCGCCCTCCCCTCGGGCTCCGAGGGCGACGGACTCGGCTGAGGGTCAGCGGACCGGCGGCCACTCCAGTTCGTCGGTATCGGCGTCGTCGATCTCGTCCTCGACGGCGGTCTCCTGCACCAGCGGGCGGAGCATCGAAAGCGCGGTAGTCGCCGAGCGGAGGCGCGTCACGAGCTCCTCGTCGGTCAGCTCGTCGAACTCCGACTCCACCGACTCGGTGACCAGCTGGCTCGCCGGCCCGATGAGCAGGTGCGCGCGCGAGACGCCGCCCGTCGTCGTGCGAACGGGGATGTCGACGGATGCCGCGGTACCGCGGCCCGCGAGCGCGGCGGCGTACTCGACGATCGCGTCGGCGATGTCGTTGCCGGTGAGCAGGTCGCCTCCGGCGTAGAGGATGCGCTGCATGATGCAGGTCTACCGGGCCTACCGGATCGGCTCAACCTCTTGCGCCGGACGGCCCGCTCGTGGTCTCATGCGGCGACGCGGCCGCGATGCGCGCGACGCGTGCGTCGGCCCACCGGCCGCTGAGCGGCCCGACGACGATCAGGGCGAGCCACACGAGCCGCGCGGCATCCGCCCCGACCAGGTAGGCGACCGGAATGGACGCGAGGAAGACCGCGGGAGTGGTCAGCGTGTCGAGGAGCCGGACGACGACGGCGCGCGCCGGGAGCGGATCGGCCACGACGTCGTCGCGGCGGGCGACGAGCGCCACCGCCGACTGCGCGAGGACCGCGAGGCTGATGTTGATCGAGTACACGGCGATCGCGAGGGGCTCGTCGGCGGTCTCGACGTCGCTGATGCCCTGCGTCGAGAATGGGATGAGCACCACGAACGCGAGCGCGACGAGGTTGGCGGTGAGCACGCCCGAGCTGACGCCGACGAGTCCGGCGACGATGCGATGGTTGACGCGCCAGAACACGGCGATCACCGCGAAGCTGATCGCGAAGCCGAGCAGCTGCCATCCGAGCCCGCTCGCCAGCAGGGTGGCCGGGTCGGCCCAGGCGCTCGCCTCGGGCGGGTCGATGTTGACGACCAGGAGGGTCAGCGCGAACGCGTAGACGCCGTCGAAGAGGGCGAACGCCCTGGCGAACTCGACCGTGTCGCGCTCGAAGCGCGCGCTCGGTCGCGCGCTGCGGGAATCAGGTTCGGCGGCCACCCCTTCATCGTCACGAGAGCGCGCCGAACCGCTCCGGAGGCGCGCCGACGGCGGCCGCCCGCACGAGGGCCGGCGTGCCTCAGGACCAGTCGACCGCGTGCACCCAGCCGGCGATGTACGCGCGTTCGTTGGGCCCCAGTCGCACGCCCGACCGCGGGACGGGCCGGCCCTCGAGGTCGCAGAGCTCGTAGATGCGCCGGACGACGGCGGCGCGCAGGGGCGCCGTCGGATGCTCGAGGATCTCGATCTGCAGGGGGCCCTCGAGCATCGGCCACCAGATGCCGATCGAGGGCAACGGGCCGTCGGAGGCCGCAGCCTCCTGGTCGGGTTCGTCGAGGAGCGAAGTCATTGCGCCCGCTCCTCGGTGATGCGGCCGGATGCCTCGTCGCGCACCGCGACGCGCTCATCGGGGTCGGCATCCTCCTCGGCCCGCGCCTTGCGCTCGGCCTCGTCGACGGCGGCGTCCATCTCCCGATCCGTTGCAGGATCCTTGCTCTGCGGGTCGGACATCGTCATCCCCCATCCGTTCGGGTCGCGCACTCGCACGGCGTCGTGCAGGGCGACGATCTCCACGATACGAGCGCGGCCTCCGAAGGGGCAGGGCTTGACCCCTCGGGGGGCGGATGCTACTCCCGGCCGGGGATCGATCCACCCGGGTCTCCCGGGGTGTCGGAGGTCGGGAGCATGATGGACGGATGGACCTGCCGGTGATGCCGCCCGTCTCCCCGATGCTCGCGAAATCGGTCAAGGAGATCCCCGACGTCGGCCACGTCGAGCCCAAGTGGGACGGCTTCCGCACGATCGTCTTCCGCGACGGCGACGAGGTCGAACTCGGGAGCCGGAACGAACGTCCCATGACCCGCTACTTCCCCGAGCTGGTCGAGTCGCTTCGGGCGAACCTCCCCGAGCGGTGCGTCGTCGACGGCGAGATCATCCTGGTGCGAGGCGGCCGGCTCGACTTCGACGCGCTGCAGCAGCGCATCCATCCCGCCGCGAGCCGGGTCCGGCTCCTCGCCGAGCAGACTCCCGCGTCGTTCGTCGCGTTCGACCTGCTCGCGCTGGGCGACGACGACCTCACGGGCCGGCCGTTCGCCGAGCGGCGGGCGATGCTCGAGCGAGCGCTCGCGGCGGCATCCGACCCCGTCTTCGTCACGCCCGCCACGGGCGACCCGGCCGTGGCGCGCGAGTGGTTCGAGCGCTTCGAGGGCGCGGGCCTCGACGGCGTGGTCGCCAAGCCGCTCGACGGCACCTACCAGCCCGACAAGCGCACCATGTTCAAGATCAAGCACGAGCGCACCGCCGACTGCGTGATCGCGGGCTATCGATGGCACAAGACCGGCGGCGTCGTGGGCTCGCTGCTCCTCGGCCTCTACGGCGACGACGGGCGGCTGCAGCACGTGGGGGTCGCGGCGTCCTTCCCCATGGCGCGCCGCCGGGAGCTCGTCGACGAGCTGGCGCCGTACGTCGTCACCGACCTGTCGCAGCACCCGTGGGGCGAGTGGGCCGATCAGGCGGCGCATCTCGGCGGGCGCATGCCGGGTGCCGTGAGCCGCTGGAGCGCCGGGAAGGACCTCTCGTTCGTGCCGCTGCGACCCGAGCTCGTCGTCGAGGTGGCGTACGACCACATGGAGGGCGACCGGTTCCGGCACACCGCGCAGTTCCGCCGGTGGCGGCCCGACCGCACGCCCGAGAGCTGCACATACGAGCAGCTCGAGGCGCCCGAGGGCCTCGACCTCGGCGAGATCCTGCCGGTCTCGCGCTGACCGGGGGCACCATCGGCCGGTCCGGTCGACGATCGTCAGAGCACGGTGCGCAGCCCCGCCGAGTTGGCCGTGTGGTGCTCGAACACCAGGTTGGTCTCGGTGAGGGCCACGGCGGGGTTCGCCGACAGGTTCTTCAGCACGAACTGGCGCACGTGCTCGCTGTCGCGGACGCGGACGTGGATGAGGAAGTCCTCACTGCCGCCCAGGAAGAACAGCTGCGCCACTTCGGGCTCGCCGCGCAGCTCGTCGGAGATCTGCTCCATGAGGTGCCGGGCGCCGGGCCGGATGCGCACGGAGACCAGCGCCTGCAGCGTGTAGCCGAGGGCGGCCGGATTGATCTCGGCGGTGTAGCGCGTGATGACGCCGCGCTCGCGGAGCGAGCGCACCCGGGCGAGGCAGGTCGACGGCGAGACGCCCACCTCGCGTGCGAGGTCGACGTTCGGGATGCGGGCGTTCTCGTGGAGGCGCGCGATGATCTGCCGGTCGATGTCGTCGAGCGTCACGCGGGCGGGTTCGCTGAACTGCGGCAGATCGGTCACGGCGGGGATTCCCTTCGAACATTCGAGACGGATGTCACGATTTTACCGAACAGAATGCGGCGTGTCTTCCCAACAGGCGAACGACGGGCGACCATTGAGGAACACATCCACACAGCATTCGGAGAACCCCATGCGCATCGGCGTCCCCGCTGAGGTCAAGAACAACGAATTCCGCGTCGCGATGACGCCCGCGGGAGCGCACGCGCTCGCGCAGCGCGGCCACCGCGTCGACATCCAGGCCGGTGCCGGCGAAGGCGCCGGCTACCACGACGACGAGTACCGCGCCGCCGGCGCGAACATCGTCGCGACCGCCGACGAGGCGTGGGCGGCCGAGCTCGTGCTCAAGGTCAAGGAGCCCATCGAGCAGGAGTACGGCTACCTGCGCGACGACCTCACGCTCTTCACCTACCTGCACCTCGCGGCCGACCTGCCGCTCACGCGCGCCATCCTCGACTCCGGCGTCACCGCCATCGCCTACGAGACCGTGCAGCTTCCCGACCGCTCGTTGCCGCTGCTCACGCCGATGAGCGAGGTCGCCGGTCGGCTCGCGCCGCAGGTCGGCGCGGCCGAGCTGCACGCGTCCAAGGGCGGGCGCGGGGTGCTGCTCGGCGGCGTGCCCGGCACCGCACCGGCCAAGGTGCTCGTCATCGGCGGCGGCGTCGCCGGCGAGCAGGCCGCGGCCACGGCGCTCGGCCTCGGCGCCGACGTGACCGTCATGGACATCTCGCTGCCCAAGCTCCGCGAGCTCGACGCCCGCTACGACCACCGCATCAAGACCCTCGCCGCCTCACCGTACGAGACCGCGCGGCAGGTGCGCGACGCCGACCTCGTGATCGGCGCCGTCCTCGTGCCGGGAGCCGCCGCGCCCAAGGTCGTCACCGACGAGATGGTCGCGACCATGAAGCGCGGCGCCGTGCTCGTCGACATCGCGATCGACCAGGGCGGCTGCTTCGAGGGCTCCCGCCCGACCACGCACGCCGAGCCCACGTTCCGCGTGCACGACGCGATCTTCTACTGCGTCGCCAACATGCCGGGCGCGGTGCCCGCGACGTCGACGCCCGCACTGACGAACGCGACGCTCCCGTACGTGCTCAAGGTCGCCGACCTCGGGTGGCAGGCCGCGCTCGCCGAGGACGCCGCGCTGGCCAAGGGCCTGAACGCCACCGGCGGGAAGCTCACCAACGAGGGCGTCGCCAAGGCGCACGGGCTGGAGCACGCGACGCTCGGCTGAGCAGGCCGACCACGGAACTCCCGCGCCGATCGGCGCCCACGGAGCACGCGACGGCGCCGACCGGTGATCCACCGGTCGGCGCCGTCGTGCGTCCTCGAGCCTAGGAGAGCGAGAGGAAGAGCTTCTCGAGCTCGTCGAAGTCGAGCTTGTCGCCCTCGCCGGCGCCCTCCGGGTCGGTCGCGCAGTCGCGCATCGCGGTCGAGATGACGGCGAAGCCGGCGCGATCGAGGGCGCTCGAGACGGCCGCCAGCTGCGTGACGACGGTGCGGCAGTCGGCGCCCGACTCGACGGCGTCGATGACGGCGTTGAGCTGGCCGCGGGCGCGCTTCAGCCGATTGGCGATGCGGCGCTGCGCGTCGGACCTGGTCTCGGCGACCGCGCTCATGCGAGACCCCCGATCGTGACGGGCAGGCCGGCGCGGTGCCACTCGGCGATGCCCCCGTCGATGTTGACGGCGTCGACGCCCTGCGCCTCCAGGTACTGCGTGGCACGGGCACTGCGGCCGCCGACCGCGCACATCACGTAGACCGTGCGGTCGCGGGGCACCTCGTCGAGCCGCTCGACGAGCGCGGCGAGTGGGATGTGGTGCGTGCCGTCGACGTGCGCCTGGGCGCGTTCCTCGTCCTCGCGGACGTCGAGGATGAAGGCGCCCGTCGCGGCGTGCGCCTCCGTGGGGGTGGTGGACTTCATGGGTGCTCCTCGTGGGGATGTATACCCCCATGGTATCAATACGGCCCGGGTATGCGAATCCACGCGCGCCCGGCGATGTCCCGGGAGAACCGGCCCGCGCACCGTATGGTGTCGGTGTGCAACGGCTCGATCGCGATGACGACGAGGACGACCTCCTCGATGACGAGCCCGAGACCCGTGCCCCCGCGCCATCCGGGTCGACGGGCACCCGACGCGACCCGGCGACGCCGCACGCCGTCACGGTCGGGGATCCGAACGTGGTCGCCTCCAACGTGGCCGAGCCGAGCTGGCGCCGCTGGCACGCCGAGCTGCGCGAGCTCGGCGGACGCTCGCCGCTCGTGCACTTCGAGGACACGCCGCGGACGCGTATCGAGCTCTCCACGACGCACCCAGGGGGCCTGCCGCAGTTCATCACCGGCAAGTCCACGCTCCTGTCGAGCCTGATCCGCGACGAGCTCGCGCTCCGCAACGCCCGGCTTGCAGCCGCCGAGATCACCCAGAAGGGCATCGAGCTGCGCTCCGTCCGCGGCATCGAGGCCGTCCACCTCGCGATCGGCCTCGCGTCGTGGCAGCACGGCGGCGAGGAGTTCCTCGCGCCCGTGCTGCTGCGCCCGCTCGCCATCCGCCGCTACGGCCGCGACTTCGAGCTCAAGCTGAAGGGCCAGCCCTACCTCAACCCCGCCCTCGCGCGCGAGCTGCACGAGCAGTTCCAGATCACGCTCGACGCCGAGGCGTTCGTCGCGCTCGCGATCACCAACGGCGCGTTCAAGCCGCAGCCCGTGATCGACCGGCTCCGCGGGCTCACCTCGCACCTCTCGCACTTCCACGTGGCGCCGCGACTCGTGGTCTCCTCGTTCGCCGAGGTGGGGTCGGCGATGGGGGCGGATGCCGCGCGGCTGGAGCACCCCGTGATCGATGCGATCGCCGGCAACCCCAGCGCCCGCGCGACGCTCGCCCGGCCCTTGGACCCGCCGCGGATCGTCCCGCAGGACGAGCGTCCGCCCTCGACCGATCGACTCCTGCTCGACGCCGACTCCGAGCAGGAGCAGGTCGTCGCGCGCATCGAGCAGGGCGCCTCGCTCGTCGTGAAGACGCTGCCGGGAACGGGCGGGACGCAGACCATCGTGAACGCGATCGGCGCGCTCGTCGCGAACGAGCGCCGCGTGCTCGTCGTCGGTGCGCGACGTTCGAGCCTCGACGGCATCGCCCACCGGCTCGGCCAGGTCGGCCTCGGCGGGCTCGCGGTCACGACCGCGCGGCTCCGGCGCGACCTCGTGCAGTCGATCAACCGGAACGAGAAGGCCGAGCAGCCGCGCATCGCCGACGTCGACGACGCGCTCGTACGCCTGCGGAAGGTGCTGCTCGACTACCGGCACGCGCTCACCCGCCGCGACCCCGAGCTGCAGGCGTCCGTGCTCGACGCGCTCACCGCGCTCGCGGGCCTCGCCTCGATCGCCGCGCCGCCCGACACGACCGCACGGCTCGACCGGGGTTCATTGGTCGCACTCGCGACCGGCCGCGACGCCGTCGCCGCCGACCTCGTCCGCGCGGCGACGCTCGGCGAGTTCCGGTACGGTCCCGGCGACTCCGCGTGGTACGGCGCCGCATTCGAGACCTCCGAGGAGGCCACCGCGGCGCACGAGCTCGCCAAGCGCCTCAACGGGGTCGAGGTGCCGCGACTGCTCGAGCGGGCGCGGGCCCTCATCGCGCAGACCCGGCTCCGCCAGTTCGAGTCGATCGCCGAGCTCGGCGTGTTCCTGCGCCTGCTGCACGACGTCCGCGACACGCTCGACAAGTTCCTCCCCGCCGTGTACGACCGTCCTCTCGGCGAGCTCATCGCGGCCACCGCACCGCGCCGCGAGACGGGCATGTCCGCCGCGAACCGACGCCGGCTCAAGCGCCTCGCGCTCGAGTACGTGCGGCCGGGCGTGCACGTCGGCGACCTCAACTCGGCCCTCCGCGGCATCCAGCAGCAGCGCACGCTGTGGCACCGGTACTCCGACGCGGGTGCCGTGCCCGGCGTGCCCGTCGGCCTCGACGACGTGCACGTCGCCTACCACACGGTGTCCGCCGACCTGCAGGCCCTCGACGTGCCGCTCGGCCTCGAAGGATCGCCGAGGCGGCTCGCGGCGCGGCCGCTGCGCGACCTCGAGGTCATGCTCGAGGGGCTCGCCGCCGACTCCGAGGTGCTGCACAACCTCCAGGAGCGCACCGCGCTGCTGCAGAAGCTCCGCGACCTCGGGCTCGATCCGCTGCTCGTCGACCTGGCCAGGCGTCACGTTCCGGAGCAGCAGGTCGCCGCCGAACTCGAGCTCGCCTGGTGGCAGTCGGTGCTCGAGACCATGCTCGCGGGCGATCCCGCACTGCTCGGCGCGAACACGACCGTCCTCGACCGGCTCGAGGCCGACTTCCGGCTCGTCGACGACGCGCACGCGTCGGCGGCCGGCCCGCTGCTGGCCTGGCGGCTCGCCGAGGCGTGGCGCGTCGCGCTGGTCGACCACCCCGATGAGGCCGAGCGGCTCCGGCGGATGCTGCGCGGCGATCGGGTGCGCCCGGAGCGGCTGCACCGCGAGGCGCCGCACCTGTTCCGCACGCTCGCGCCGGTCTGGCTCGCCTCGCCGTACGAGGTGCCCGCGATCGACGACGCGATCCCGTTCGACGCGGTGATCCTCGTCGACGCCGGCGCCACGACCATCGCCGAGAACCTCGGGGCGATCCGCCGCGCGTCGCAGGTGGTGGCCTTCGGCGACCCCGTCACGCAGACGCCGACGCGGTTCGAGACCGCCATCCGCCCGGAGCCCGACGAGCGCCCCGAGCCCGACCATGCCGTCGACGCGCTGCACGCCGACTCGGCGCTCGCCCGCCTGGCCGACCTGCTGCCGACCATGACCCTCACGCGCAGCTACCGCGCGGGCGGCGAGGACCTCGCCGAGCTCGTCAACCGCCGGTTCTACGGCGGGCGCATCGTCTCGATGCCCTGGGCGGGCAGCTTCCTCGGCCACGGGAGCCTCGGGTTGCACTACGTCCGCGGCAACGGGCTGCCCGACCCGGTCACCGGGACGGTCGAGAGCCTGGACGCCGAGGTCGCCAGGGTCGTCGAACTCGTCATGGAGCATGCGGTCAAGCGCCCGCGCGAGTCGCTCATGGTCATCACGGCGAGCGCCCGTCACGCCGCCCGCGTGCACCAGTCGGTGCTCGCGGCGTTCGCCAAGCGCACCGACCTCTCCGACTTCATCCTGCGCGACCGCGCCGAGCCCTTCACGGTGCTCACGCTCGAGCAGGCGGTGGCGCAGAGCCGCGACCGCGTCATCTTCTCGATCGGCTTCGGTCGAACGCCGCACGGCAGGCTGCTGTCGAACTTCGGCTCGCTGGGCGAGCCGGGCGGCGAGCGGCTGCTCGCGGTCGCGATGACCCGTGCGCGCCGCTCGATGGACATCGTCTCGGCGTTCCGGCCCGACGACATCGACGAGGACCGGCAGCGGCACGGCGTGATCGCGCTCGCGAACGTCCTGGCCGAGACCGAGCAGCAGCAGTCCGCCCCGCGCACGCCCGGCGTCGGCGACCCGATGCTCGTCGACCTCGCCCGACGGCTCGACCGCCGCGGCATCCGCACGAGTGTGGGACACCGCGGCACGCTCTCGCTCGCTGCGGCGCACGCGGGACGGGCGGTCGTCGTCGAGACCGATCCGGCGCTCGCGGGCCAGAGCCTGCGGGAGTCGCTGCGGCTGCGTCCCGACGTGCTGCGGCGACTCGGATGGCACTACCTTCGCGTGCACAGTTTCGAGCTGTTCGGCGACCCGGAGTCCGTCGCCGAGCGCGTCGCCGCGGTGCTCGGCAAGTCAGAGCCGACCGCGGAGCCCGCGGCGGGATGACCGAGCACGGCGAGCCCCGTCAGCGCGTCGAGCGGACGCGCGGCGGCCGGCGCGCCCGGCTCACGCCGGCGCCCGGCACCGATCCGGAGCCCGAGACGGCCGTGCCGGGGGCGCACGACGACGACGAGCAGCCGGCCCGGCGGCCCGGCCGCCCGGACGACGACCGCATCGCGCGCGAGCGCCCGCCGCACTGGTGAGACGACGGAGCGTCCGCCTCGCGGGGCGAGGGGACGCTCCGGTCGTGCGGCGGATCGGTCAGTCGGCTCGACGCGAGGCGGACGCGGTCGCGCGTTCCGCCGCGAGGAGGTCGCGGATCTCGGTCAGCAGCGTCAGCTCGGTCTCGGGATCCTCCGGCTTCGGCTCGCCGGCCTTCCGTCGCGTCTCGGCGTGCTGCTTGAGCACGTTCATCGGCAGGACGAACACGAAGTAGACGACCGCGGCGACGATGACGAAGGTGAGGATGGCGCCCACGACGGCGCCGAACTTCACCTCGGCGACGCTCCCGTCGGTCGTGGGGATCTCCAGGATCAGGGCGGTGTCGAGGCTGTCGGCGCGGAACAGCGCGCCGATCAGCGGGTTGAAGACGTTGTTCACGATCGAGTTGACGACCGCGGTGAACGCGGCGCCGATGACGACCGCGACCGCGAGGTCGATGACGTTCCCGCGGAGGATGAACTCCTTGAATCCCTTGAGCACGCGGCGGACCCCCTTCTGTTCCGTTCGTTCGGGTGCGTGGCTGAGGCGGCGTCGGGTCAGGCGGCGGTCGCCGAGCCGGTCGACGCCGTCGACGAACCGGCCGACGAGCCCGCCGCGGATCCGCCGGAGCCGCTCGACGATGACTCGGAGCCCGAAGACGTCGACGGCGTGGAGGATGCCGTGCGCGAGTCGGTGCGGTAGAAGCCCGACCCGTTGAAGGTCACGCCGACCGCGCTGAACAGCTTGCGGAGCCTCCCGCGGCACGCGGGGCACTCGGTGAGCGAGTCGTCGGTGAAGGACTGCTGGATGTCGAAGGCGTCGCCGCACTCCGTGCAGCGGTACGAGTAGGTGGGCATGGAAGGCTCCCGCGATCCGTCGGTGGCAGTTGGGGCGTGCGCCGGGAAGCTCAGAACGCGACGATGCGCGTGGGGGTCACGACGCCGTTCACCGGCTGGTCGTGCACCTCCCGCGGCACCTCCTCGACGAACTCGCCGTCGAAGACGATGGCGTACACCGGGGGACATTTTCCCATCGAACCCAGCGTCTTGTCGAAATAGCCGCGACCCCACCCCAGGCGCATGCCCGTGGCATCCACCGCCGCGGCCGGCACGAGGATCAGGTCGACGTCGTTGATCGCCATCGGCCCCAGCAGCTCGCCGAGCGGTTCGGGGGTGCCGTGCAGGCCCCTGACCTCGTCCTCCTCCTCGCCGACCGTCCAGTCGAGCAGGCCGTCCTCCCGGGTCACGGGGAAGAGCACGCGCACGCCGTTCGCCTCCGCCCAGCGCACGAACGGCCGAGTGTCGGGCTCGGTCGGCATCGAGAGGTAGCACGAGAGCGACGTGGCGCCGGTGGAGCCGACCAGCTCCTGGAGCCGGGACGTGAAGCCCTCGCTCGCGAGCTCGCGCTCGTGCGCGGGCATGTTCTGCCGGCGCTCGCGCAGCTCGGCGCGGAGGATCCGCTTCACCACGGTCGGATCGTCGCGCATGCGAGCCATCCTAGGACCCGCTGCCGCCGGGACCGCCACCGGGTACGGCTACGCTGAAGGCCATGACAGATCGGATCACGAAGGCCGTCATCCCTGCCGCCGGACTCGGAACCCGGTTCCTGCCGGCGACGAAGGCGATGCCGAAGGAGATGCTCCCGGTCGTCGACAAGCCCGCCATCCAGTACGTCGTCGAAGAGGCCGTGCATGCGGGCCTGACCGACGTGCTCATGATCACCGGCCGCAACAAGAACGCGCTCGAGAACCACTTCGACCGGGTGGCCGAGCTCGAGGCCACGCTCGAGGCCAAGGGCGACACCGCCAAGCTGCAGAAGGTGAACGAGGCCACCGACCTCGCCCAGATCCACTACGTGCGTCAGGGCGACCCGAAGGGCCTCGGCCACGCGGTGCTGCGCGCCGAGATGCACATCAACCACGAGCCGTTCGCGGTGCTGCTGGGCGACGACATCATCGACGCGCGCGACGTGCTGCTCACGCGCATGCTCGACGAGCAGGAGCGACGCGACGCGTCCATCGTGGCGCTCCTCGAGGTCGATCCCGACAGCATCCACCTCTACGGCGCAGCCGAGATCGAGCCCACCGACGACCCCGAGGTCGTCCGCATCACGGGCCTCGTCGAGAAGCCGTCGAAGGAGGCGGCGCCGTCGAACTACGCCGTCATCGGCCGGTACGTGCTGAAGCCCCAGGTGTTCGACGTGCTCGAGCGCACCCCGCCGGGCAAGGGCGGCGAGATCCAGCTCACCGACGCGCTCATGGAGATGGCCAACGACGTCGAGGGCACGGGCGGCGTCTACGGCGTCGTGTTCCGCGGTCGCCGCTACGACACCGGCGACAAGCTCGACTACATCAAGGCGGTCGTGCAGCTCGCGGTCGACCGCGACGACCTCGGGTCCGACCTCCGAGCCTGGCTGGCCGAGTTCTCGGCCGGACTCGAACGAGGCTGAGGTGCCCGCGGCATCCGTTCCCACCATCTCCGACGGGTCGCTGACCCTGCGGCCCATCCGTGCGCGCGATGCCAAGCCGCTGGAGCGGGTGCTGCTCGACAACCGCGGCTGGCTGCGCCGCTGGGAGGCGACCTACCCCGGCGGCGGGTCGATCATCGACACGCGCGCGAGCATCCGCAACCTCACCGCGCACGCGAGGGCCGGCAGCGCGCTGCCGTTCATCATGGAGTGGGACGGCGAGCTCGTCGGGCAGCTCAACGTGTCGTCGATCACGCACGGCTCGCTGTCGTCGGCATCCATCGGGTACTGGGTCGCCAAGGACATGGCCGGGCGCGGCATCACGCCCGCCGCGGTGGCCCTCGCCACCGACCACTGCTTCCTCTCCCTGCGCCTGCACCGCATGGAGATCTGCATCCGCCCCGAGAACCGCCCGTCGCTGCGCGTGGTCGAGAAGCTCGGCTTCCGCTACGAGGGCCTGCGGCGCCGATTCATCCACATCGACGGCGACTGGCGCGACCACTTCGCGTTCGCCCTCGTCGCCGAGGAGGTGCCCGGGGGCGTGCTGCGCCGTTGGCGCGAGGGCCGAGCGCCGGCCGGCGCCGCGACGATCCCCGCCGCCGATCGCGAGGCCGCGCTCACCCCCCTTCGGGTGGGGGATCGCTGACACGCCCCGCCCCGAGCGGTTCGGCCGACCCGCCGTGACCTAGCGTTGACCCATGGATGCGATCGGCGGGGGCGTGCTCGTGGCGGTGGCCGCGACGCTCTGGATCGCCTACCTCCTGCCGAGCTGGCTGCGCCGCCGGCAGTACCTCGCCACCGAGCGCAACGCGGTCCGGCTGCAGCAGACGCTGCGCATCCTCGCCGAGACCGCCGAGACGCCCGAGGAGGTGCGGGTCGAGATGACGACCCGCGAGGTCGCCGCGCAGGAGCGCATCCTCCACGAGCACGAGCTCGCAGCCCGGCTCGAGGCGCAGGCGGCCGAGAACCTCGCGATCGCCGAGCGGATCGCCGCCGAGGAGGCGGCAGCGGCGGCCGAGCGCGAGCTGGCCGAACGTGCCGAGCGCGCCGCCCGCGCAGCGGCGACGGCGCCCGTGCCGACCATCCAGGCGGTGCCGGATGGCGCGTCGCCGGCGCCCGACCGGGGGCTCACCCGCCGCGGCCTGCGTCGTCGTCGCGCGCTGTGCTCGCTGCTGCTGCTCGGCTCCCTCCTGTCGGTCGTCGCCGGGTTCGTCCTGCTCGCGTTCGGCGGCACGCCGTACGTCGCCCTCGGGGGCGGCGCGGGCATCGTCGTCGCGATGACGGGGCTGGTGGTGCTCGCGCGCCGCCGTCCGGCCGCGGTCGCGGCGCCCGCGGTGGCGTCCGTCGCGCCCGCCGCTGAGCCGTTCGAACCGATCGACGTCGAGGTGGAGCCCGAGGCGTCCGCCGGGTGGACGCCGCAGCCGCTGCCGAAGCCGCTGCACCTCTCCCGCGGGACGATCGCCGCGAGCGTGATGGCCTCGATCGCCGAGGCCGAGCAGCTCAAGCGCGCGGCGGCCGAGGCCGAGCTCGCCGAGCGCGCCGAGCGGTTGGAGCCGCAGGTGCCCGTGCTGCGGCGGCCCGCGGAACCCGACCCGGCCACCGTCGCCGAGACCGGCCCAATCGACGTGGCGAACCCGTACGCGCGCATGGGCATTGTCGACGCCGCCGAGCCCGGCATGAGCGACCTCGACCTCGTGCTGCGCCGTCGCCGCACCGCGGTGTGAGGCGACGGCCGGGGTGGTCAGGACCACCCTCGCGGGATGATAGAGTCGTTCACGGCTCGGGCCCATGGCGCAGTTGGTAGCGCGTCTCGTTCGCAATGAGAAGGTCGGGGGTTCGAATCCCCCTGGGTCCACCATTGTGATGTCTCACGACATCGTGAACGGCTGAACCCGCGGATGACGCGGGTTCAGCCGTTTTTCGTGCAGCGCACGGGCGTCGCGGGCCACCGCTCCGACGAGTCGGCATGAGGATGATCGGCCTCAGACCCGAAAGCCTCCGCTCGCTGCTGCGCTTGGGCGACAGAATGGAGCCATGATCGACGCGATCGACCCGGAGCGCCCCGACCGCGAGATCGAACACGCGCTGCACCGGCACACCGACTACGGTGCCGAAGAGCTCGACGAGGGCCACGTGGCATCCGACCCGCTCGTGCAGTTCGACCGGTGGCTCGCCGAGGCCGACGCGCGCGGCGTGTACGAGCCGAACGCGATGGTGCTCGGCACCGTCGACGTCGATGGCATGCCGTCGAGCCGGACGGTGCTGCTCCGCGGCGTCGACGACCGGGGGTTCGTGTTCTACACCGACCGCGAGTCGCGCAAGGGCCGGGCCCTCGCGGCCAACCCGACGGCGACGCTGCTGTTCCCGTGGTACCCGGTGCACCGGCAGGTGATCGTCACGGGCGCGGTGAGCCTCGTCGACGACGAGGAGTCCGACGCGTACTGGGCGAGCCGCCCGTTCGGAGCGCGCATCTCGGCGACCGCGAGCCGGCAGTCCCAGCCGATCGGCTCGCGCGCCGAGCTCGTGTCGCAGGTCGCGGCGCTGCACGAGCGGTACTCGGGCGTCGGCGACGTGCGCCGCCCCGACCGATGGGGCGGCTACCGCGTGCGCCCGTGGCGCGTCGAGTTCTGGCAGGGCCGCACCTCGCGGCTCCACGACCGGCTGGTGTTCACGCGCGACCCCGCGGCGGTCGCGGGCGGCTGGCGGCTCGAGCGGCTGCAGCCCTGACGTGCGCCGGCGGGGGTCGGCTCGGGCTTAGGCTGGGGCGGATGTCGCATCCGCCGAGTGCCCACGCCCCCATGGCGAACGACAAGCGCTGGCGCGCGTACTGGGTGTGCGTGGCGGTGGCCGGCATCACGATCATGGATCTCACGAAGGTCAACGTCGCGCTGCCGTCGATCGAGCGCGCGCTCGATGCGGGGTCCACCGAGCTGCAGCTGCTCGTGGCGGGCTTCGTGCTGACCTTCGGCCTGACCCTCGTGCCCGCGGGCCGGCTCGGCGACCAGGGGTCGCGCAAGGTGATGTTCCTCATCGGGCTCTCGCTGTTCGCGCTGACGAGCCTCGTGTGCGCGCTGGCGCCGACATCCGGGGTGCTGCTCGTCGGCCGCCTCCTCCAGGGCGTCGCGGCGGGCATCCAGATGCCGCAGGTGCTCGGCCTCGTGCAGCAGCTGTTCCAGGGAGCCGAGCGCGGCGCGGCGTTCGGCCTCTTCGGCGCGACGATCGGCATCGCGACCGCGTTCGGGCCGACCCTCGGCGGTCTCGCGATCGCGATCGGCGGTCCCGATGACGGATGGCGCGGCATCTTCTGGATGAACGTGCCGCTCGCGCTCGTCGCGCTGGTGTTCGCCGCGTGGCTGCTGCCGGGTCGTCCGCCGGGCGATCGCGCCCGGGTGTCGCTCGACCCGGTCGGCGTCGGCATCTTCGGCGTGGTCGTGGTGGCCCTCATGTGGCCGTTCCTGTTCACGACCGGCTCGCCCGACGACGATCCCGCCCGGTGGTGGACGCTCGTGGTGTTCGCGGTCGCGGTGGTCGCGTTCGTCTGGTGGGAACGGAGGTACGCGTCATCCGGGCGCGCGCCGCTCGTACCGCTCGACCTGTTCTCCCGGCGCTCGTACCGCAACGGCACACTGCTGGCCACGGCGTACTTCGCCGCGACGCCGGCGTCGTTCCTGCTCACGAACCTGTACCTGCAGCAGGGCCTCGGCCTCGAGCCGGTCTTCGCGGGCATGGTCACGATCGGGTTCGCGCTCGCGAGCGCGTACACGTCGTGGCTCGGGGGGCGACTCGTCAACCGCGTCGGGCGACCGCTGGTGGTCCTCGGCATCGCCCTGCTGCTCGTGGGCCTCGGCCTGCTCGTCGTGGTCGCCGTGGCCAGCCCGTCCGAGCTCACCCCGTGGCTCATGGCCGGCGTCATGCTCATCGGCGGCACGGGCGGCGGGCTCGTGATCGCGCCGAACCAGGTGCTCGCCCTCGCCGACGTGCCGGTCGTGCAGGGTGGACTCGCCGGCTCGGTCGGCCAGCTCGGCCAGCGCATCGGCACCGCGATCGGCACGGCGGTGGCGCTCTCGCTGTTCTACTCGACCCTCTACAACGAGGAGGGGCAGGAGGCGCGGATCGACGTCTTCCACACGGCCTACGCCGTGGGGATGGCGGCGGTGGGCGCGCTGCTGCTGCTCGCGTTGTTCGTCGGCCTCGTCGACCTGCGCCAGCGCCGGACGGAGTCGGTCGCCGCCTGAGTCAGGCGACGAGCACGCGCTCGGCGTCGAGCAGCGCGGCGAGCTCAGTCGCGGAGTGCTCCCTGCCGAACGCCGGATGCCCGGGCTCCAGCGCGCGGCCGTTGGCGAGCGCGCCGCCGTCGACGGCGTCGAACCCCAGGTCGTCGATCACGCCCGCGACCATCCGGCGGGCGTCGGCGTCGTCGCCGACGACGGCGAGCGCTCGGCGCAGGGGCGATCCGGCGGGCATCGCGTCATCCTCCATGTCGTGGTAGCCGAGATGGTTGAGCGACTTCACGACACGGGCGCGCGGGTTGATCGCGGCGTGGATCTCGCTCGTGGACCGCGGGTCGGCGTCGATCTCGGCGATGTGCCCGTCGACCGGCGGCCAGTAGTTCGTGGCGTCGACGACGACCTTGCCGTCGAACTCCTCCCACGGGATCGTGCCCGACTTGCCGAACGGCACCGCGACGATGATGAGGTCGGCGCGGGCGATGAGGTCGGCCGGTGCGGCGACCGTCGCGCCGGGCGCGACCACGGAGACCAGCAGGTCGAGCGCGGTCTGGCGCGGCGACCCGGTGAGGACGACCTCGTACCCGGCGTCGACGAGCAGGCGGGCGAGCGCGGTGCCCACCTTGCCGGCGCCGAAGATGCCGATGACCGGTCGGTCCGTCACGTTGCTCCTCCTCGTCAGGGCGGCCCGGATGGCGCGACCCGACGGCATCGCGGGGCGACGCCGTCATCGGTGCCAACGCCCCGCCGCACCGAGGCATTCCCCGGTGGGAGCGGGCCGGAATAGTCTCGGACCCGACGGGGTTCCGTCGGATGCATGCACGTGCATCGACCAAGCGATGGGGAGCAGCGGATGGCGCGCCAGTACGAATTCGGACTCGACACCTTCGGCGACGTCACCGTCGGCGCCGACGGCGAACCGCTCTCGCAGGCGCAGGTGCTGCGCAACGTCGTCGCGGAGGCCGAACTCGCCGACCGCCTGGGCCTCGACTTCTTCGGCGTGGGCGAGCACCACCGCAGCGAATTCGCGATCTCGGCGCCCGAGGTCGTGCTCGCGGCCATCGCCGGCCGCACCGAGCGCATCCACCTCGGCTCGGCGGTCACGGTGCTCAGCTCCGACGACCCCGTGCGCGTGTACCAGCGCTTCGCGACGCTCGACGGACTCTCCGACGGGCGGGCCGAGGTGATCCTCGGCCGCGGCTCGTTCATCGAGTCCTTCCCGTTGTTCGGATTCGAGCTCAGCCAGTACCAGGACCTGTTCGAGGAGAAGCTCAACCTGTTCTCCGCGCTGCTCCCGCAGGAGCCGGTCACCTGGGAGGGCAAGCTCCGCTCCTCGCTCACCGACCAGCTGGTCTACCCGCGCGTCGAGCACGGCAGGCTGCGGACGTGGGTCGGCGTGGGCGGCAGCCCGGAGTCGGTCGTGCGTGCCGCGCACTACGGGCTTCCGCTCGTGCTCGCGATCATCGGCGGCAGCCCCGTGCGCTTCGCGCCGCTCGCCGAGCTGTACCGCAAGGCGCTCGCGCAGTTCGGCCACGAGCCGCAGCCGCTCGCCGTGCACTCGCCCGGCATCGTCGCGGACTCCGACGAGGAGGCGCTCGATACGCTGTGGCCGCACTACGAGGTGATCATGAACCGCATCGGCCGCGAGCGCGGCTGGGGCGCGGTCACCCGCGAGCACTTCGAGGGCGAGGCGAGCCCGCACGGCGCGCTCTACGCGGGATCGCCCGAGACGGTCGCGCAGAAGATCGCCGAGACGATGCGCACGCTCGGCGCCGACCGCTTCGACCTCAAGTACTCGAACGGCACCCTGCCGCACGCGGCGATGATGCGCACCATCGAGCTCTACGCGACCGAGGTGGTGCCGCGGGTGCGAGCACTGCTCGCCGAGCCCGATGCCGGCACCGACGGGGCGGTCTCCGCGGACTGAGCCCGGCTCAGGGCCGTGCGCCGCTCAGGCCCGGCGACCCCGGGGCGGCCCGGCGCCGCCGCACCGCCGAGCGGAACCACGTGGCATCCGGCAGCCGCGACAGGAACGTGCCGGCGAGGATCGTGATGAGCACGTACGCGGTCGCGAGCGGAGCCAGCGCCGGTTCGACGCCCGCGCCCACCGCGAGCCCCGCGATGACGATCGAGAACTCGCCGCGGGGTGCGAGCACGAGCCCGGCCCGCCACTGGCCGAGCGTGCCGATGCCGGCCATGCGCGCCGCGTACGAGCCCGAGACCAGCTTCGTGAGGATCGTGACCACAGCCAGCAGGGCGGCAGGGAGCAGCATCGAGAGCAGCGCCGCGGAATCGGTGGTGAGACCGAAGAAGACGAAGAACGTGGCCGCGAACAGGTCGCGCAGCGGGGTGAGGACGGCGCTCGCGTTGGCGGCCACGCGGCCCGACAGCGCGATGCCGACGAGGAACGCGCCCACGGCCGCCGACACGCTGACCTCCTGCGCGATGCCGGCGACGAGCATGACCAGTCCGAGCACGCCGAGCAGCAGCGGCTCGGCGTGGTCGGCGGGGAAGAGCCGCGAGATCACGTGCCCGTGGCGCAGTGCGACGAAGAGGATGAGCGCCACCACGCCGACCGCGACCGCGACCCCGATCGCGCCCTGAACGAGGCTCACGCCGACCACGATCGCCGAGAGCACGGGCAGGTAGAACGCCATCGCCAGGTCTTCGATGACGAGCACGGCGAGCACCGAGGGCGTCTCGCGGTTCGAGAGGCGCCCGAGGTCGCGCAGGAGCTTCGCGATGACGCCCGAGGACGACACCCAGGTCACGCCGGCGAGCGCGACGGCGGCGACCGGGCCCCACCCGAGCAGCAGCGCGAGCGCCGCGCCGGGCAGCGCGTTGAGCACCGCGTCGACGATGCCCGCGCGGCGCGAGGTCATGAGGCTGGAGAAGAGCTCCTGGGCCGTGTACTCGAGGCCGAGGAGCGCCAGCAGCAGGATGATGCCGATCTCGGAGGCGGTCGCGAGGAACTCCTCGCTCGCCTCGAGGGGGATGAGCCCGCCCTCGCCGAACGCGAGGCCGAGGATCAGGTAGAGCGGGATGGGTGAGATGCCGAACCGGATGGCGATGCGCCCGAGCAGGCTCATGGCGAAGAGCAGCGCGCCGACCTCGACGAGGAGCAGCGTGGTCTCATGCATCCCGGTGCCCCGGCTCAGTCGGGGCCGTGTGCGAGCAGGTTGGCCACGCCGTCGAGGCCGTGCCGGGTGCCGACCGCGACGAGCACGTCGCCGGCGCGCAGCACGTCGGCGGGCGTGGGCGACGGGATGACCTGGCCGTCGCGCACGATCGCGACGACCGACGCGTGCGTGCGGGTGCGCGCCTTGGTGTCGCCGAGGGGGCGGTTCAGGTACGGCGAGTCGGTCGGCAGGGCGATCTGCTCGGTGAAGAGTCCCGCCGTCTCGTCGGAGAGGCTGGTCAGGCGGGACATCATGACGGAGGCGCCGAGCACGTCTGCGAGCGCGGCGGCCTCATCGTCGTTGAGGGGGATGGAGTCGCGGCAGGCGTCGGGGTCGTCGTCGTCGAAGACGCCGAGGTCCCGTTCGCCGTCCCGGTGCGACACGACGCTGATGCGCCGCCCGCCCTCGGTCACGAGGTCGTGGCGGAAGCCGATCCCGGGCAGGTCGACCTTCTCGATGCGAATACCCACGCCCGTCATGGTAACCCCGCGGGCGGACATCGGCGCTGAGGGACGCTCAGGCCGAATCGGGGGAGGCGGTCGTGGTCATCTCGAGCACCGGGGTGCCGCCGTCGTCGACGAGCTCGAACGACACGCGGACCGCGCCGAGCTCGCCGAGCGAGGAGGCGTGCGTGCCGCCGCACGGGATCCGTGCCGAGCCCTCGGGCAGTTCGCACACCCACGTCCGACGGTCGGTGAGGTGCTCGCCCACGCGCTCGATCCGCACGTTCGCATCGGCGGCGACCCACTCCGCGAGCGTCGCGTCGACGGTCGCGGCGAGCCCGCCGAGATCGTCGGCGAGTCCGCTCGGGTCGAACCCGGCCCGGCGCAGCGACTTGTTGAGCCGGTAGCGGTCGACCGAGCCGAACGGGTGGATGCGCGAGGTCGCGATGGCGATGCCGTCGAAGTCGGGGGAGCCGAGGGCATCCTGCCGGGCGGCCTTCGACCAGCGACCTGCGAGCGCCCGATTCAGGGCGAGGGATGCCGCGTGGCAGGCGGTGTGGCCGAACGAGAGCGCGCGGCGCGCCGCCGCCTCGGCCTCGAGCACGACCTCGTCGCCCTCGGCGACGGGCACGTCGTCGTCGACGAGGTGGGCCACCAGGAACGTCCACCCGTCGGTGCCCGGTCGCACCGGGATGTCGCCGACGTGCAGTTCGGCGCCGTCGGTCGCCGCGACCACCGCGTCGCGGATCGGGAACGCCCGGTCGGCCATGCGGAGCACGCCGGGATCGGCCGGCTGGTCGGGCCATGCGCTGTCGACGGGGTGGATGCTCGTCACGTCGGTGACGACCGCGAGCCGCTCCGCGTGCGGCGCAACGTGGAGCACCGTGCCGGTCGCGGCGAGGTCCCCGACGGGGAAGGTGACGATCGTGTCGGCGCCGGGCAGCGCCATCAGATGCCGGATTCGCGGCGCCCGAGGATGTTCACCGGGATGGCCAGGGCGAGCGAGACCGAGGCGATGCCGCCGAAGAAGACGAGGGCCTCGAATCCGGCGACGACGTCGGCGACGCTCATGAGCCACATGCCGAAGCCGAAGAGGGCCATGGCGATCAGGAACGGGAACAGGCTCACGACGAACTCCTTCGGACGTGCGGCACGCGCCGCGGCGCCAGTCTATCGGCGGGCCCCCGGCGCCGGAACGCGGCCGGCGGTGCTAGTCCTCCACGGGCCCGAGCCAGGCGTTCGCGATCGTCGAGAGCGCGGCATCCTCGCTCGAGGGATGGAACACTCCCGCGAGCACGTCGCGCTGCAGCCGGCCGAGCTCGTTGCCCGCGAAGTACGTCGCACCCCCGCCGACCCGCACGGCGCTGTCGACGACCTCGCGCGCGGTCTCGACCGTGCGCACCTTCACGCCCGAGAGCTTGGCGAACCAGAACGGTCCGTGGTCGACGCCGTCGCCGACGTCGCGTGCGAGCGAGAGCAGCTGCGGCGGGATCGCGTCGAGGGCGAGCGCCGCCTCGGCGATCCGGCGTCGCACGTCGGGATCCTCCGAGCGAGCCCGGCCGGTCTTCGCCGAGACGCGCGACTTCGCGGATTCCGCGGCGAGTTCGAGGGCCCGTCCGGCGATCCCGGCGTAGACGGAGCTCAGGAACAGCTCGAAGCAGGCGAAGATCGCGAAGACGAACGGGTCTGGGTTCGGCCCGGGGTCGAGCCGGCGCACGATCCGGTCGGGCGCGGCGACCGCGCCGTCGAGCACGGTGGTGCGGCTCTGCGTGGCGCGCATTCCGATCGTGTCCCAGTCGTCGAGCACGCGGACGTCGGGATCCTCCCGGTCGATGAAGCCGTACACGAGCTTCGGCGCGTCGTCGGACCGCGTGTCGAGGCCGTGCACGCCGAGCCGCGTCCACGCGGGGGAGAGGGACGTGAAGATCTTCCGGCCGGAGTAGCGCACGCTCCCGTCGTGCTGCGGGTCGGCGACCGTGCCCGAGCCGAACAGCATGAGGTCGTTGCCGGCCTCGCTGATGCCGAACGCGAACACCTCGCCCTCGGCGGCCTCGTCGAGCACGAAGTCGAGCGAGTCGTCGCCGCGGTCGTGCAGCACCCGCGCGACGCCGGTCCAGACGAGGTGCATGTTCACGCCGAGCGCGGTCGCGGGCGCCGCGCCGGCCAGGCGCATCTGCGCCCGGACGACGTCGGGGAGGTCCCAGCCGAGGCCGCCGAGCTCGACCGGCACGAGCGCGCGGAGGTAGCCGCGCTCGCCGAGCTCGAGGAGGTCGTCGGTGAAGAAGGCGTTGCGCCGGTCGTAGTCGGCCGCACGTTCGCGCAGGCGCGCCAGCAGCTCGTCGTCGAGCAGGGTCTCGGGGCTCTGCGCGCTCACGCGCACCAGCCTACGCCGGGAGGTCCTCCGACGGCGGGACGTCGTGCGGGTGCCGGCGACGCCGCGTCGCGAGGATCACGATGCCGACGACGATCGCGGCGAGCACGAGCAGCAGGGCGAGCCAAGGGAGCAGCATGCCGGCCAGGACGAGGACGCCGGAGAGGAAGGCCACGAGCGCCTCCCAGCCGGCCATGAGCCCGCTCCAGAAGTCGTCGGGCCCGGCGTCGGGGGCGATGCCCTCCGAGAGCAGGTCGACCGTGAGCGTCGAGTACTCGACCTGGTCGACGAGCGAGTCCCGCTGCGCGACGAGGCTGTCGAGCTCGGCCTGCCGTGTCGCGAGCTCCGACTCGATCGCGATGAGATCGGCGGTCGTGGTCGCCTCGGCGAGCAGGGCGAGCAGGCGGTCGACGGATGCCTCGAGCGCCTCGATGCGCGCATCGAGGTCCTGCCGCTGCTGCGTCACGTCGGCGGCGTCGACCTGGACCGAGTCGACTTCGCCGAGCTCGCGCAGGTCGGCCAGCGCGGCGTCGAACTCGGCGGCGGGGATGCGCACGACGAGGGTCGCCCTGGCCTGCTGGGTGTCGGTGCCGGGGGTCTCGCTGCGGCTGTCGATGCGCCCGCCGGCGCGGTCCACGACGGAGGCGACGTCGGACGCCGCGCCCACCGGGTCGTCGACGGTCATGGTGAGCCATCCGGTCGTGATGACGCTGCGGTCGTCCTCGACCGGCTGCTGCGGCACCAGCGCCTCGCCGCCCGTGTCGCCGCCCTCGGCGGGGGCCTCGACGCCCACATCGGGCTGCGGGTCCACGCCGGGCGATCCGCCGTCGGAGGACGAACCCTGGCCCATGGAGCAGCCGGTCAGGAGGAGGGCGACGGCGGCGGCGGCCGCGGCGAGACGAGCGCGTCGGCTGATCATGCCGTCACGGTACCGCCGGGCCGGAGGCGGATGTCTGGACGCCCGCTGCGAGTCGGGTCACGATCGGGTCGCGGTCCGCTGTGAGTGGCCGAGCGAGGATCCCGCCGGGGGCCGTCTCGGGAGGCCTCAGTCCGAATCGGGGTCACGGCCTGTCCGCTCGCCCGACTCGAGCGCTGCGATCGCCGCGACATCCGCCTCGTCGAGCTGGAACGAGAACACGTCGAGGTTCTGCGCGATGCGGTCGGCGCTCGACGCCTTCGGGATCACGATGATGCCCTGCCGCACGTGCCACGCGAGCACGACCTGCGCGACCGATCGGCCGTGCTTCGCGGCGATCGGCTCGAGCACGGGTTCGCCGAGGAGGCGCCCCCGGGCCAGCGGCGACCACGCCTCCGTGCGGATGCCGAGCCGCTCGTGCGCCGCCCGAAGGTCTCGCTGCGGCAGCCACGGGTGGAGCTCGACCTGGTTGACGACGGGCACGACGCCGGTCGCGTCGATGATGCGCTCGAGGTGGTGCGCATGGAAGTTCGAGACGCCGATCGACGCGACCCGACCCTCCTCGCGGAGGCGGACCAGCGCCCGCCACGTGTCGACGTAGCGGTCGGCCGACGGCACGGGCCAGTGGATGAGGTACAGGTCGAGCCGGTCGAGGCCGAACCGGTCCATGGCGGCGTCGAACGCGCGGAGGGCCTGGTCGTAGCCGTGGTCGGCGTTCCAGACCTTGCTCGTGACGAAGACCTCCTCGCGCGGCAGGCCGCACTCACGCACGGCCGCTCCGGCCTCGGCCTCGTTGCCGTACAGCGCGGCGGTGTCGAGGTGGCGGTAGCCGAGCTCGAGCGCGGTCCGCGCAAGCCGCACGGCGTCCTCCGCCGGGACCTTGTACATGCCGTACCCGACCTGCGGGATCGCGTGCCCGTCGGCGAGCGGGACCAGGGGTGCGAGTGGGGGATGCGACATCCGTTCGCCTTTCTCGGAGGGGTCGGCCGAGGGTCAGCTCGGCGTGACGGGAACCGGCTCGGTGTCGGGGATGGGGCTCGCGTCGCGCCCCCGGAGGTCGGGATGCCAGCGCCGGCCGAGCGCCGGCACGACGACGCCGAGGAAGGCCAGGACGGATGCGGCCCAGAACGCGCCGACGGCCTCGTACCCGTCGATCAGGAAGCCCGCGACGGCCGAGCCGAGCGCGGCGCCGATCAGCTGCCCGGTGCCGACCCAGCCGTACGCCTCCGCCGTGTCGGAGAACTTCACGCTCACCGAGACGATCGAGAACAGCACCGCGAGGGCGGGTGCGATGCCGATCCCGGCGATGAAGAGCGTGAGGGCGAGCCACCAGAAGTCCATCGCGAAGGCCGCCAGCGACACGCCCGCGAACACGATGAGCATGCGCCGCGCGGTGGACCAGGGGCTGATCGGCACGTGCCCGAGCGTCAGGCCGCCCGCGAGGCTGCCGACCGAGAAGATCGCGAGCACGATGCCGGCCTCGGCGCCGTCGTGCCCGAAGGCCGCCACGACCCCCGCCTCGACCGCGGCGCACGCGCCGATGAGCAGGAACCCGACGACCGTCGCCAGGAGCACCGGGGGACGCGCGAGCACCGTGCCGAACCGTCGCTTCGACCGCGGGATGCGGACGCGACCGAGCTCGGGCGAGGCGATGAACCAGGTCGTGCCGCCGATCATCATCGCGGCGGCGAGCAGGATGCCCCAGACGGTGCCGATCTGCGTCGAGACGAACGTCGTGACGACCGGCCCGACGACCCAGATGATCTCCTGGGCGGAGGCGTCGAGCGAGAACAGCGGAGTCAGCTGCCGGGAGTTGACCATCTTGGGGTAGATCGTGCGCACCGCCGGTTGGACGGGCGGGGTGGCCAGCCCGCACACGAGGCCGATCGCCATGTAGAGCGGGACCGTGAGCGGGAGCACGCCGATCGCGATGACGGAGCTCGCGCACACGACGAGCGTCGCGGTGAGCACCGGCCGCATGCCGAGCCGGCCCATGAGGCGGCTCGTCAGCGGGCCGGCGACCGCCTGGCCGATCGACGTGGCGGCCAGCACGAGCCCCGCGGCGCCGTACGACCCGGTCTGCTGCTCGACGTGCAGCAGGAAGGCGAGGGAGAGCATGCCGGACGGGAACCGAGCCGTGAGCTGGGCGGCGATGATGCGAGCGACGCCGGGAGTCCTCAGCAGGTCGGTGTAGCTTGCCACTCCCCGACTCTATCGAGGCGGATGTCGCGCCCATCGGCGCCCCGGAGGCGAATCGGGCGCCCGCGATCGCCTCGGCGGCGGGTGCCGACCCCGTCGGGCTGTATTAGTGTCTCCGAGTGTCGACGACGACCCGTGCCGCGTCGTCGACCTTCGACCCGAACAAGAGGAATCACATGCGTACTCGCTTCGTCGCCGTTCCCGCCGTCTTCGCGGCCGCGGCGCTCCTGCTGACCGGATGCGTCGACAACACGTCGCCCGGCGCCGACGACTCCGACGCGCCCGCCGCGTCGATCGCGGTCGACGACGCCGCCGTGGCCCTCCTGCCCGACGACGTGAAGGACTCCGGCACGCTCATCGTGGGCATCGACCCCACCTACCCGCCGAACGAGTTCAAGGACGCCGACGGCAACCCGATCGGCTGGGGCGCCGAGCTCGCCGAGGCCGTCGCCGCCAAGCTCGGGCTCGAGGTCGAGTTCCAGGTGGCGAAGTTCGACAACATCATCCCGAGCGTCAAGGGCGGCAAGGCCGACATCGGCGTCTCGTCGTTCACCGACACCGTCGAGCGCGAGGAGCAGGTCGACTTCGTGAACTACTACGAGGCCGGCATCATGTGGGCCTCCGCGAAGGGCAACGACGTCGACCCCGACGACGCGTGCGGCCTGAAGGTCGCCGTGCAGGCCACCACGTACGAGGACACCGACGAGGTCCCCGCGAAGTCCGAGGCGTGCGTCGCCGCCGGCAAGCCCCCCATCGAGAAGGTGCCGTTCGACACGCAGGATGCCGCGACCAACGCCGTCGCGCTCGGCCAGGCCGACGCGCTCAGCGCCGACTCGCCCGTGACCCTCTACGCGATCCAGCAGACCGGCGACAAGCTGCAGGCGGCCGGCGAGTCCTTCGACGTCGCGCCGTACGGCATCGCCGTGGGCAAGGACCGCGGTCTGACCGAGGCGATCCAGGCCGCCATGCAGTCGCTCGTCGACGACGGCACCTACGGCGACATCCTCGACGAGTGGGGTGTCGCCGACGGGGGCATCGAGGAGATCACGATCAACGCGGCCGGGCAGGGCTGATCATGTCGGCCACCGGATCGGACCGGCCGGCGCGCGGGGAGACCCGCGCGCCGGCCGGCGCCGTCGGGCGCGCCCCGATCAAGGCGGTGAAGCTGCGGCACCCCTGGCGGAACGTGTTCGCGGTGGTGCTCGTGCTGCTGCTCGCGCTGTTCGTCATCGACGCCGCCCAGCGCCCCGCCTACGACTGGCCCGTCGTCGGCCAGTACCTCTTCGACCGCCGGGTCTCGCAGGCGGCGCTCGTCACGCTCGAGCTCACGGTGCTCTCGATGGCCATCGCGATCGTGCTCGGCGTCGTGCTGGCGGTCATGCGGCTCTCGCCCAACCCGGTCGTGAAGTCGATCGCGTGGTTCTACCTGTGGATCTTCCGGGGCACGCCGGTGTACGTGCAGCTCGTCTTCTGGGGTCTCATCGCGATCATCTACCAGACGATCGACATCGGCATCCCGTTCACCGAGCCCTGGGCGTCGTTCGAGACCAAGGACGTGCTCGGTCCGTTCTGGCTCGCGGTCATCGGCCTCGCGCTGAACGAGGCCGCGTACATGGCCGAGATCGTGCGCGCCGGCCTGCTCTCGGTCGACAAGGGCCAGGACGAGGCGGCGACCGCGCTCGGCATGAGCTGGTCGCAGACGATGCGCCGCGTCATCCTGCCGCAGGCGATGCGCGTGATCATCCCGCCGACCGGCAACGAGGTGATCTCGATGCTGAAGACCACCTCCCTCGTGACGGCCGTCCCGTTCACGCTCGAGCTCTACACGCGCACGCGCGACATCTCCGCCGAGACGTTCAACCCGATCCCGCTGCTCATCGTGGCGTCGATCTGGTACCTGTTCTTCACGTCGGTGCTGATGGTGGGCCAGTACTTCCTCGAGAAGCGCTTCGCCCGCGGCATCGGCGCCCGGCCGGCGGCGGGTGCCGGCGGGGCG
This sequence comes from Agromyces sp. NPDC029043, assembly GCF_055564615.1. Lineage (NCBI taxonomy): Bacteria > Bacillati > Actinomycetota > Actinomycetes > Micrococcales > Microbacteriaceae > Agromyces > Agromyces sp. NPDC029043. Next base: position 146,433 of record NZ_JBVHVX010000011.1, read on the forward strand.
GGCGGCGCGGCCGCAACCGGTGCGGTTCCCGCGGCCGTGCAGGATCCGACGATCGGCGCCAAGCAGGGAGGTGACGCGCGATGACGAACGTCGACGCGGCGGCAGTGCCGCAGGCATCCGGCGCAGTCGTGCCCATGGTGCTCGCCGAGGGGGTGTCGAAGAGCTTCGGATCGCACGAGGTGCTGAAGGACATCTCCCTCGAGGTGAAGCGCGGCGAGGTGCTGTGCCTGGTCGGGCCGAGCGGCTCGGGGAAGTCCACCTTCCTCCGGTGCATCAACCACCTCGAGAACGTCTCCGCCGGCCGGTTGTCGGTCGACGGGCAGCTCGTCGGGTACCGCGAGGCCGGGGGCAAGCTGTACGAGCTGGCGCCGAAGGAGTCGGCGCGGCAGCGGCGCGACATCGGCATGGTGTTCCAGCGGTTCAACCTGTTCCCGCACATGACGGCGCTCGAGAACGTGATGGAGGCGCCCGTCGTCGTGAAGGGGGTGGCGAAGGCGAAGGCGAAGGAGCGGGCTCTCGAGCTCCTGGCGCGGGTCGGCCTCGCCGAGCGGGCCGACTACTACCCGGCGCACCTCTCGGGCGGACAGCAGCAGCGCGTGGCGATCGCCCGGGCGCTCGCGATGGATCCCAAGCTGATGCTCTTCGACGAGCCCACCTCGGCGCTCGACCCCGAGCTTGTCGGCGAGGTGCTCGACGTCATGAAGGGCCTGGCGAAGAGCGGCATGACGATGATCGTCGTGACGCACGAGATGGGCTTCGCGCGCGAGGTGGCCGACACGCTGGCGTTCATGGACGACGGGATCGTGGTCGAGTCGGGCGCTCCGCGCGACGTGCTGGCGAATCCGAAGCACGAGCGCACGCAGGCGTTCCTCTCGAAGGTGCTCTGAGGGCGGGTGCGCGGGCGGCGCGTCGGCGCGACATCGCATCAGTCCTTACGTATATAACGGCAGACTGATAGGATGTCGCCGTGCATGCGTTCGACGTCCTCGGCGACCCGGTCCGCCGCCGCATCCTCGACCTGCTGGCCGGCGGTGAGCGGCCGGCCGGCGCGGTCGTCGACGTCGTCGCCGAGGAGTTCGGCATCACCCAGCCCGCGGTCTCGCGCCAGCTTCGGATCCTGCGCGAGCACGGGTTCGCGACCGTGCGGGCCGACGGCGCCCGACGCATCTACGCGCTCGACCGCGCCGGCGTCGACGACGCCTCCGCCGAGCTCGAACGGTACCGCCGGTCGTGGCGGCAGCGGCTCGACGCGCTGCACACCGAGGTCGCGCGCGGGGCACGGGCCCGGCGCACCGACGCGGGCGACCAGCCCGCCCGACGGAAGGACGCATGATGGCCGTCACCGGCGACATCTTCCCCGACGAGCCCGGGTTCCTGCTCGAGTTCGACGAGGTCTACGACACCACCCCCGACGACCTGTGGGAGGCGATCACCACGCCCGAGCGGCTCGCGCGCTGGATGGCGATCTACCGCGGCGACTTCCGGCCCGGTGGGCGCTGGCAGGTGCTGACCCCCGACGGCGAGGTCTACCTCGACGGCGAGGTCACCTCGTGCGAGCGGCCGACCGGCTTCACGACGACCTGGACCGTCGTGGGCGAGATCCCGACGCTGCTCACGGTGCAGCTCGAGCCCGAGGGCGAGCGCACGCGGCTCCGCCTCCGGCACGAGCACGTCACCCGGCTCGACCACGGCGCCGGCTGGCACGCCTACCTCGAGAGCCTCGCGCGGCACGTCGCCGACCCCGCCGCCGAGAAGGATCGCGAGCGCTGGGCTCGCCGGTTCGCCGAACTCGAGCCGTCCTACGCCGAGCGCTTCGCCGCCATCACTCCGACAGGGCCTTGACGATCCGCTTCACCGACACGGTCTCGGCCGTGCGCAGCTCCTGCGCGAACAGGCCCACGCGCAACTCCTCGAGCAGCCAGCGCACGCGCACGAGCGTCGGATCGGCCTCCGCGTCGATCGGCAGCGTGCCGCCGGCCTTCTCGTACGCCGTGCGGGCCTGGTCGAACTCGGTCATGAGCTGTCGGTCGCGGCCCGGATTCTCCTGCATGCGGCGAACGCGCACGGTGATCGCCTCCAGGTAGCGCGGCAGGTGGCGCAGCTGCCCGAGGCCCGTGGCCGAGACGAACCCGGATGGCACGAGCGCCTCGAGCTGGGCACGGGCGTCGGCGAGCGCCGACATGAGGTGCAGGCTCGACGCCTTCGCGATCGCTCGATCGGCCTCGCGGGCGGCGATGAGGATGCGCGAGACGAGCGCGGCCGTCTCGAACATGCGGTCCATGACGTTGGCCGACACCACGTCGCGCACGGCCTCGAACTCGGCGCGCGTGCGGACGAGCCCGTCGGGGTGGCGCTCCCGCAGCTCCGCGTCGACGACCGCCGCCAGGCAGTCGTCGAGGAGCGCGCGCGGGCCGGCGTACGCGCTGGACGCGAGCGCGAGCTTCTCCTGGTTCGAGAGGTGCTCCTGCACGTACGCGACGGGCGACGGCGTCGCGAGCACGAGCAGGCGACGGATGCCGCGGCGCGACGCCCGGTCGCGCTCCTCGGCGGTCGCGACCAGCCGCAGGGCGACCGACGTGGCCTCGTCGACGACGGCGGGATACGCGCGCACGACGTTGCCCGCCTGGCGCGTGTCGACGTGGGACGGAAGCTCGTCCCACTGCCACGCGGTGATTCCCGCTTCCGGTTGCGGAGCCGCCGGAGGCGGGGTCTCGGAACCCGCTCGAGGAGCATCGGGGCTTCGAGACGCCCGCTGCGCTCGCTCCTCACCCCTCGCACGGTTCGCGGAGCCATCACCCTGCGCGTCGGGCGTGAACGTCGACGCGACCGCACGACTGGCCCGGTCGGCGAGCCGCGACTGCAGTGCCGTGAGCTCCTTGTCGTCGCCCACCGCACGACCGCGCTCGTCGACGGCGCGGAACGTCATGCGCAGGTGCGGTGGCAGGCGGTCGAGCTCGAAGTCGTCGGCCGTGACCGGGGCGTACGTCAGGCGCTTGATCACGCCCGCGACCGCCTCGGCGAACGGGGGTCGGCTCGCGCCGGACTCGGGGCCGTCGGGAAGCTCGGCGCCGATCTTCGCGGCCCACTCGGCGGCGGGCACGACCTGGCGGCGAAGGACCTTGGGCAGCGTGCGGAGCATCGCGGTCACGAGCTCGTCGCGCAGGCCTGGAACCTGCCAGTCGAACCCGGTCGCCTCGAGGCGCGGCAGCAGCACGAGCGGCACGAGCACGCTCACGCCGTCGTCGGGAGCACCCGGCTCGAACCGGTAGCGGAGCGTGAGCGTCTGGTCGCCCTGCCGCCATCGGTCGGGGAACCCGCCGTCGGCGGTCACCTTCTCGTCGCCGACGACGTCGGCCACGGTCATCGTCAGCAGGTCGGGCGAACGGCGGTGCTCGGCGCGCCACCACCGCTCGAAGGCCCGCGCGTCGGTGGCGTCGGCGGGCAGTCGCCGCTCGTAGAACGCGACCACGGCCTCGTCGCCGGCCAGCACGTCGCGCCGGCGCGTGCGCTCCTCGATCTCGCCGAGCTCGCGGCGGAGCTCGCGATTTCGCCGGATGAACGCGTAGGCGCGCGTGTCGAGCCGGCTCCAGTCCCAGTCCTCCTCGACGAGGGCGTGCCGGATGAACAGCTCGCGAGCGAGCGCCGAATCGGCGCGGGCCAGCTGGATCCGGCGCTTCGGCACGATCGGCACGCCGAACAGCATGACCTTCTCGTCGGCGATGGCCGAGCCCTGCCGTCGCTCCCACCGCGGCTCCGAGTAGCTGCGCCTGGCGAGCGGGCCGGCGAGCTGCTCGGCCCACGCCGGGTCGATGGCGGCGGCCGTGCGCGCGAACAGGCGGCTCGTCTCGACCAGCTCGGCGGCCATGATCGCGGCCGGCGGCCGCTTCGCGAGCGCGGATCCGGGGAACACCACGAACCGGGCGTTCCGCGCGCCGGTGAACTCGGCCTGCGGGCGACGGCCGCGCCGCTCGGACTCGCGCTGGCCGCTCGCGCCGCCGCGCCCGCTCGAGGTGCGGCTGTCGTCCCGGATGCCGATCTGGGAGAGCAGCCCGGCGAGCAGCGAGCGGTGGACGCCATCCGGATTCGGGGCGCCGGCCGACTGCGCGACGTGCAGGCCGAGGGGCTTCGCGAGCCGGACGAGCTGGCGGTAGAGGTCCTGCCACTCGCGGACCCGCAGGTAGTTGAGGAACTCGGTGCGGCACATGCGCCGGAACGCGCTGCCCGAAAGCTCGCGCTGCTGCTGCTCGAGGTGGTTCCAGAGGTTCAGCAGCGTCAGGAAGTCGCTCGTCGGGTCGACGAACCGTGCGTGCATGGCGTCGGCCTGCTCACGGCGCTCGAGCGGTCGTTCACGCGGATCCTGGATGGTCAGCCCCGCGACGATGGCGAGCACCTCGCGGCTGACACCCTGCGCCTTGGACTCGAGCACCATGCGGGCGAACCGCGGCTCGATCGGCAGTCGCGCGAGCTGCCGCCCCACGCGGGTGAGCTGCGGCCCCCGTTCCTGCGGCGCCGTCTCGTCGATCGCCCCCAGCTCCCGCAGCAGCTCCACGCCGTCCCGGATGCCGCGCGCGTCGGGCGGGGTCAGGAACGGGAAGTCCTCGACGGCGCCGAGCCCGAGGGAGGCCATCTGGAGGATGACCGCCGCGAGGTTCGTGCGGAGGATCTCGGGGTCGGTGAACTCGGGCCGCCTGCCGTGGTCCTCCTCGGAGTACAGGCGGATGGCGATGCCCTCGCTCGTGCGCCCCGACCGGCCCGAGCGCTGGTTCGCGGAGGCCTGCGAGATGGGTTCGATGGGCAGCCGCTGCACCTTCGACCGGGCGGAGTAGCGGCTGATGCGCGCGGTGCCCGCGTCGACGACGTAGCGGATGCCCGGCACCGTCAGGCTCGTCTCGGCGACGTTCGTCGCCAGCACGACCCGGCGACGGAGCCCCGCCACCTTCGACGGCTCGAACACCCGGTGCTGGTCGGCCGACGAGAGCCGGCCGTACAGCGGCAGCACCTCGGTCACGTCGGCGGCGCCGCGACGCGCGGCGTGGGCGCGGACGGCCGCCTCGGCGTCGCGGATCTCGCTCTCGCCGGAGAGGAACACGAGCACGTCGCCCGGCGCCTCGCGCCCGAGCTCGTCGAGCGCGTCGAGGATGCCCTGCTGCACGTCGCGGTCCTCCGCGGCCGCGCCCTCGTCGTCCTCCTCCGCATTCGAGCCTGCCGACTCGGCCACGAGCGGGCGGTACCGGATCTCGACGGGGTACGTGCGGCCCGACACCTCGATGATCGGCGCCGGAGCCCCGGTCGCGTCGGCGAAGTGCTTCGCGAAGCTCTCGGGGTCGATCGTCGCGCTCGTGATGATCACGCGCAGGTCGGGCCGGCGGGGCAGCAGCCGCGTGAGGTACCCGAGCAGGAAGTCGATGTTGAGGCTGCGCTCGTGCGCCTCGTCGATGATGATCGTGTCGTACCGGCGCAGCTCGCGGTCGCGGTGGATCTCGTTGAGCAGGATGCCGTCGGTCATCACCTTGATGCGCGTCGACTCGCTCACGTGGTCGGTGAAGCGCACCTGGTAGCCGACGAGCCCGCCGAGCTCGGTGCCGAGCTCCTCCGCGACGCGTTCGGCGATCGTCCGCGCCGCGATGCGGCGGGGCTGCGTGTGCGCGATCGACTCCCGTCCCAGCTCGAGGCAGATCTTCGGCAGCTGCGTGGTCTTGCCCGAGCCGGTCGCGCCGGCGACGATGACGACCTGGTGGTCCCGGATGGCGCGCGCGATCTCGTCGCGTCGGCCACCGACCGGCAGCTCGGCCGGGTAGGTGATCGCGGCGATCGGAAGGGGGGTGCGCTCGGACATCAGCCCTCCATCGTATGGCGGCCGGCGCGTCGGGCGGTCGCCGCCGTCCTCCCGGTCCACCCGCTTTCGCGACCGGCGAACAGGGGGTGGAACTCGGAGGCTCCTGGGGTTGCATGTCGGTATGACGCAGATCTCAGCGACATCCGTACCGCGCATCCAGCTCAACGACGGCCACTCGATCCCGCAGCTCGGGTTCGGGGTGTTCCAGGTCGACCCGGCCGAGACCGAGCGCATCGTGACCGACGCGCTCGAGGTGGGCTACCGCCACCTCGACACCGCCCGCATCTACGGGAACGAGGAGGGCGTGGGTCGAGCGCTCGCCGCCTCGGGCATTCCCCGTGAACAGGTGTACATCACCACCAAGCTGTGGAACGACGACCAGGGCACGCAGTCCGCGCTCGACGCGTTCGACGCGAGCCTCGACCGGCTCGGGCTCGACTACGTCGATCTCTACCTGATCCACTGGCCGGTCCCGGCGCAGGACCGCTACGTCGAGTCGTGGCAGGCGCTCGCCCGGATCCGCGAGTCGGGCCGCGCCCGCTCGATCGGCGTCTCGAACTTCATGGTGCCGCACCTCGAGCGCGTCATCGCCGAGACGGGCATCGTGCCGGCGGTCGACCAGATCGAGCTGCACCCGGCGCACCAGCAGCCCGACGTGGTCGACTACGCCGCGGCGAACGGCATCGCGATCGAGTCGTGGGGTCCGCTCGGGCAGGGCAAGTACCCGCTGCTCGAACTGCCGGCCGTGACCGAGGCGGCCGCTGCGCACGACAAGATGCCGGCCCAGGTCGTCGTCCGCTGGCACCTGCAGCGCGGCTTCATCGTCTTCCCGAAGTCGAACCGCCGCGAGCGCATGGCAGAGAACTTCGACGTGCTCGACTTCCAGCTCACCGACCCCGAGATGGAGTCGATCACCGCGCTCGAAGATGCGGGTCGGCTGGGGCCCGACCCGCACGGGTTCGGCTGACGGATCCACCTCGCGATCGGGGGTTCGGCGCTCGGCGCCGGCCCCCGGTCGGCTGTCCGGAACGGCCCGACACGCCCGGGATGCACGCTCGATTTGTCGCCGCGGCCGGATCCCCGTAGATTTCTTCTTGTCGCCGCGGCGGCCGGGAGCGAGAAGCCCTGGCAGACCGGGCGAAGGTCTTAGCCAAACAGCCTCGAAGGCGCACATTGCGACTCGGTTGCTTCAAGCCTAAGATTATCTAGTTGCACTCCAAGTGAACCGCACCTCCTCGAGGTGGTGTCCGCCGCGGATCCCGCGGTCGGAAGCGGTCCGGCGGGGTGCTACAGTAGAGAGGTTGCCCTGGGGGCAGGCCGCGAGGCTGCAACCCGGGTGCGTCCGTTTCTTGAGAACTCAACAGCGTGCACTATGTTCAATGCCAATTCTTTGAACCCCGTGTTTCCTGCCTTTTTGGGTGGGGGATGGGTTTCCTTTGATTGATGGACAATTTGATTTTCGAGTCAGTTGTTTCTCTGTCAGTGATTTGAACTCCCTGATGCCTTCGGGTGTTGGGAACC
>NZ_JBVHVX010000012.1:0-145816 GCF_055564615.1 Agromyces sp. NPDC029043
CGCCTGGATCAACAAACCCGAACCAGAGGAGCAACAACCGGCGAATCCGGCAGCCGCCTAACACTCACTGGTCTCAAACCCCTTGACAAGTTCCGCGCCTACATCTACAGGCTCACCGCCCACACCCCGCGATCTTGCTCACCCCACATCTTGTGGTCGCAAGAACCTGTTCTACGCACCGTCATTCAGGAAGAGCCGACAAACAATCGGCTTCGGACTGTTCGGCGCGTACTTCGCATTCCTGAGTGCCGCACTCATGGACGGGTTCGCCCGCCCGAACGGCGAGGTCTTCTTCGCCTATGCCGGCGACTCACCCTTCACCGGGGACGTGCTCCTTGATGCGCGGAACAGGATCCTGGTGATCGCGGCAATCGGGGCGGCGGTCGGTGTAGTGGCGGGAATTATGTTGTGGTCAGCGCAAATTCGACTTGTGAGCGAACGCGGAGTCGGGCGTACCGTGATCGCCGGGTTACTCGCCATCGCGCTCGGCCTCACCCCTGTGCTGCTCGCTATCTACGGACCCATCGACTATGACCTCTCTCCGCTGTGGCTCTACGGCGCCAACGCGGTGTTCGCGTACGCGCTGGCACTGGTGGTCGTCTATCTGACACTGCGCTTGTCCGACGATGACCGTGCTGAATCAACGACACGGGCAACGGCGGTGGCTCTGCCTATCGGCGCTGCGCTCGCAACCGCAGGTGGGGTGTTGGCGGCGTGGATGCTCGGGTTCTCGACGGTGTTCTCGACCTTTGCGGTGGTGGTGTGCGTCGTCGTCGGGGTCCTGGCCGCGACGATCGCACTGGCCCGCGCGTGGGCGACGCGGTCCCGTGAGCACTCGATCTGACACTGCGCCGCACAGTATCGTGACCGGTGTGATGGCCAAGAACTCCGCGGACAAGAAGAAGCGTCGGGCAAAGCGCCAGCAGAAGAAGCGTGACGGCTCCAACGTCGTACCGCTCTTCGGTGCTCCGACGCCTCATTCTCTCGACGCCGAGTTCCGCAGTTGGGCGTCCGCAGAGATCTATCCGGATGATCCCGCGTCGGCCAATGGGATGGCCGCCTACGCCCTCACTGCGTTGGATGGCATCGCCCAGGTCCGTCCAGGGTTCGATCGCACCGCGTGGACCGGCGGCGATATCGACGCCATGGCTGACTACGTCGAGTTTTTCAAGAACAACCCCTCGACGTCGCCCGAACTCGCTGTCAGCATCGCCTACGCCCTCCATGCCTTCCACAGCTTTCTCATGGCGAGCAAACGATGGACAGGCACAGATGACGCCGCAAACGATGCGCTTCTGCGACTCTCCGAGATGGTCGGCCTCGAGTGCCGCACCACCTCGCTGCCCGATGTCGATGAAGAGACCGAGCGGGCCGCGCTCGTGGCGACGACACCGGTGCGCCGGTTGATCACACTGCTGGAATGGCTCGGGGCCGAGCGCCCGACGACGCAGAGCCGTTGGCTGAAGCCCAACGATGCTCGTGACCTTGCCGAGAGCCTCGGGATGGACGTGCCGCCCGGGTTCCGCAGCATGAGCACCTTCTATCCGCTGCGTCACCTCTGGGAGCACGCGCAGGTACTCGGCCTCGTCGACGCCAACACGTCACGCGCGACGCCCGGCCGCGCGGCCGCGGTGTGGTCGTCCGGACACACGCCGATCGAGCTCCTGCGGCAGGCACTGGCGATATGGGTACGGTCCGGATTCCCCGCTGAGATCGAAGTCGAGCCCGACTTCGGATCGTCGTTGATGAGCGTCGTCGTCAGTGGCATGACCGATTCCCCGAACACCATCGACGAAGTCGTCGCGTGGGAGCCCAAACTGGGACTGAGCACGTACACCATCGACGCGATCCGACGCCGCCTCGACACGTTCATCGAGGAAGGCTGGCTGGCAATGGTCGGCGACGCCTACGTCGTCCCCGCGCCGCTGCATCAGGCCGTGGTGTCCGGGCTCCCGCTACCGGGGTCTGGTCACGCGGTGGCACCCAACCTCGATGCTGTTCTGACACTGCACATTCGCTTGAAGCACGTGGCACCGCCGGTGTGGCGGGAGATCGACGTCGATGCCGCCATCACTCTGGACGAACTCCATGATGCCTTGCAGGTGATCTTCGACTGGGAGAACTCACATCTGCACTCGTTCACGGCGGGCGGCGTGGTGTATATGCCGGATCGTGCGCTGGCAGTCGGTGACTTCGACGCCGGCCCGGAAGAAGATGTCACGGTTGGTGAACTTCTCAGTGCCATCGGAGACTCGATGGTCTACGAATACGACTTCGGTGATGGCTGGGAGCACCTGATCACCGTGCGCGCGGCCTCCCCTATCACCGACCCCGACCTGCCCGCCGCCATCGTCCTCGATGGTGAAGGCATGGCGCCACTCGAGGACGTCGGCGGGCCACCCGGGTGGGACGACTTTGTGGTGGCGGTCAACAGTCCACAACACCCGCGGCACAAGGCATTACGACAGTGGGCAGGACTCCGGGATGGCGCGGCTTTGGACGCCACCGCGTTTGATGTCGCCGCCGCCAATCGGCAGCTGCGGCGAGTGATGATGTAGCGGCGCTGGCCGATCCCGCCTTACCCGATCCCCCGCCACTTGGATTCCATGTCGCTGATCTCATCGCGGCGGTCCGTCATACTCGTCGGTTCAGCCGAGCAGAGTCGAACGCAGAACGTGCGCCCTGCTATCAGAGTCGACGACCACATCCGAGGGGCTGTGTTCGAGTCGGTCGGCGACAGTGGAGATCACTGTGGACGACAACAACTTTGCGCCAACCTCGACAGCCCATTCCTCGACGGCAGTCGGCGATACACTCTCACCCTGGTGCCGGGTGATCCACCAGCAGACAAGCGTATCCTCCTGTCCTACAACATTTCCTGTCTCGACGTAGGTCTGCAATGAGGTCCGGAAAGCATTGTCTGATTCGTCGTACGCACCTGCCTGCGCCGCGACGACACCTAACTTTCGCCACAGCGTCGCGGTCCGCCAATAATGCGCCCGTGGATACAGTCTCCCGGCGTCGCTCTGCAGCTTGGTCAACAGTTCCGCCAGCTGCGACTGCAGCACGACGGCGTGAGGCGTCGATCCATCACTGTCAAAGAACTGCAGCGCACTCTTCACTGCCTTCGCTTCGACGGCGAGCTCCGTATTGCCCAGCTCTTCGTAGGTTCGGAGCGCAGCTGCGACACGCTCATCGGCAGCCTCTCCGGCGCTGGCCTCCCAACGACCCAGCCACATTTGAGCGTCTGCCGATTGGCGAAGGTAACCGGCCTGATCTGCCGAGAGCGCGAGCGCCCGGAGGTCGCGGACGGCTTCCGCCGCCTTGCCGGACCCGTGGAGCGCGCGTACTCGGATCAATTCGCTCGCGTAGGTGCCATGCTCTGGTTTCAGATCGGCCGAAGTGACCTCGTCGAAGTTTCGCTGAGCTTCCTCGGCGCGCTGCAGTGCCAACGGGAAATCGTCTTCATAAAGAGCGGCGGCGGCCTCCTGGTAGGCACACCAACCCAGGCGATGATGCTTGTCGTCACCCTGAAGCCGTTCCGCAACCTCCCTCGCGCGGGCGAGGTCTTTCAGTGCCTTGTCGAAGAGTCCGCCGGGTGACTCATACATTGTCTTCCACCGTGAGCGCTCGTAGTACCCGCGTGCAGCGATACGCGGATCGACGTCGGCCATGTCCAGCAGCTCGTTGTACCAGCGCTCGAGATCGTTGCGGTCGTAGGTGCCCTTGACTGATCGCGCGGTCACGCACAGTTCACCGATCGCCTCGGCACGCAACAGACGATCATCGACCTGGCTCTTGAGTCGTTCGAGTGTGGGTCCAAGGCTCGCCGCCCGGCGAGGGTCACGCGCGTTCAGGTGTCGCGCTAGATCAACCACTCCGCGTAGTTCCGCGGTCGCGGATTCAGGTGCCGAGATTGCGTCGTCGGCGGGAAGCGATTCATCCGGTAGGGGCGCGAAGTCGCCAGACAGACGCCGGTCGACGAAGGCTTCTCCTTCTGGCGCGAGCTCTTGGATGTGATAGCGCCGGTCCGACGGTCCAGTGGTCTCCGCGCGTTGAACCAGTTTTTCCTCGCGCAGCATACGCAACGTCCGCGAAGCCACCTCTGTTGCGCATCCGACCCGCTCAGCAATCTCGGTTGGACCAGCCGACGACTCTGCCAGCGCAAACAAGATCCGTTCCTTGACACTTGCTTGACCTGCGCGCTCCGGTTGGCTGGATAACTCGACATACAATGCTTGGAACATGCCCAACAGCACCGTATAGGCGAGGTGGAGCCCTGGTGGATCGACAGAGCCGTCCGTCATCGTCGATGAAAACTGCAGGCCAGAAGTGATTTCTTTGACATCCTCAGCGCTCGGAGGCATGACTACGACCTCGGCGACGAGCTGACCGAGCAAGTGCGCGAACTGCGCATCGTCAGCCGCCGAGCCCTCCTCAATCAGCTCGAGCAACGACGCTACAGACGTACCCATGCGACCTCCAACCCCCGACGTTGACCAGACGCCAATAGTACATGACAAGTACTTGACTAGATACGGATTCCCGAGAGCAGTTCGGCCGTACGCCGTTCCGACCGAAAATGAACCAGGTGCGGCGCAGACGCGCTCGCCGTCGGCCGCACACGAATCGTCGCCTGGTCGGGATCACTCAAGGGCAACGCAAAGATCGCGACAGTCGCGCAGTCGGCGTCGGTCAGTGGCGAGGTCTGCGCGTGCGCTGCTGAGCGTAAGTCGAGCGGTCCGTTGGCAACGATCACCGTCGCCTGACAGGCCGCTATCACAGTTGCCGAGGACAACTCGAAAGGCGATGTCTTGGGACTCATCGCCGACACCACGACCAACCGTGGATGGAGGTCCGCAACGGCTCTCACGACGTTCTCGTCCAAGAAGTCTGCGCACACGAGGGGCGCCATCGACCAGTCGGTCCCCGCGTGCAAACGGATCGTCTGACCGTAGTCGATGTCTTCCATTGCGGCGGAGTTGGGTTCACTGACGCCGTCAGACTCCACGGCGGGCGCGCCGGCAAAGAAGCGCCCGCTCTTGTCATGGCATACCAAGTGATTCGTGTGTCGGTACCACACGGTCTGCCTGTTCACACGCAGGCCGTCGTCGGTCATATGGCGACTCCCGGCGATCACGACGCGTGGATGGCTATCGGTCGACTGTGTGAGGATAGCCGGGAAGTCCTCTGTCCCTGCGAGTTCCGGCAGGACGAGGATGTCGATCTCGTGTTCGCTGCAGTACCGCAGGCTCGCGCGAAAGGCCGCGTTCTGCTTCTCGACATCGATGACATGAATTCCGAAGAACCCCGTCGGGGTTGATGATCCTGGCGTGAACTCCGTCGCAAGACTCCGATTCGGAGTGACGGTGAGTGCTTCTATCTCGCCGTGCAGCGCATTGTCGAGCGCTTCCCCGGCGATGGGGTCGTAGATCACCTGTAACGATCCGTGCGCGGAGCTATCCCATAGCGCCAATCCGACGACACGATCAACCGCCCACGGACTCTGACGTGGGGCCGTCGACAATCCGCCCTTGCCGAATGTCTCCGTCACAGGAAAAACGGGTGTCGGGATCGGGTCGAGATCCTCAAGAATGCGCACTCCGTACTTGGCGCACATCGTCCGATACTTTCGCGGGTCCTGCGACTGAACAACCTGATCGATCGCGACCGCCACAATTCGTGCGGCCTGCGGGTAGTCGTCCGCACTCAATTGCTGGTGTAAGTAATCACGCGCCGAACGGTTGACCAGCGCACTTGCGAAGTGCGCACGCGCTTCGCGGGTGCGGGCGGTGGTTACGGATCGTTGCTCTCGATCCCCATTCATCGTCCTCAACTGATCAGGGTGCTTCCTGCAGACGGCCAGTAGGAGTCTCAGCAGATCGACGCGATCTCTGACAGCCGCAACATCCTTCAGTAAACGCGCTTGTTCTCCCGACACCCGCTGTCTCCTCGCCGTCGCCGGCGCGACGCCGACCAGGTGCGACTGTAGCCAACGGGTCTGACACAGGTGGTTGATTGTTGCGATTCACGGCCTGCAGACCCGACCGCTTGGCCGCACTGCGACCATTGCGTCTCGCAGCCCAGGAAACTGTCGCAAGTAGTGGACGAAACGAGTCTGCGCCATCCGCCTACCCACCTCCTGAAAGCCTCGGCATAAGCACCTCCCACCAAACCACCCGCAGAGCAGCGCTTCGCTCACACCCCGACGGGCCGTGTCAGCTGCCGCCGGAGGCCCCGCCCAACGTGGGCGGGGCCTTCGGGCTTTTTCCGAAACAAGTAGTCGACTACTCGTGTTTCTCGCCTGAATCGGGCCGATCCTTGATCTATGCCTCGCACCGCGGCCGCCCTGCTCCGCACGATCCGTGCGGTGATCGTGGGGTGCGCGCTGATGGTGCTGTGGGTTCCGGGTGTCGCGGGTGCTGATCCCGGAGACCCTTCGCCCGTGTCGGGGTCGGTTGTGTCGGGGTCGGTTGTGCCGTCGGGCGAATCGGTTCCCGATGACGGGGAGTCCGGTGGCGGGGTCACGCAATACCGTTACGACCTCCTGCTCGACCCCACCGCCGGTCAACCCGGGACGACGGTCACGGTCTCTCTGAACAGGCGACTCCGGGGCGCCAGCATCGGGCGATGCCTGGGGTCCGAGCAGCTCAGGTGGGATGGCACCGACATCGCCGGCTTCACTGGGAGCCAAGCGAGCTTCGTCGTGCCCGACGGCGCGCGGGCCGGTACACATCTCCTGACAGTCGGTTGCACTGTTGTGGGCACGCCTGTCGACTTCGCCGGCACCACCTTCGACGTCGAACCCGGCGATGCGGGCGGTGGTGAGATCGTGCCGCCACCACCGCCTCCTCCAACACCGTCCCCCGCCGTCACCACCACTCCGACGACGACCACCGCCGCATCGGCGAGAGGATCGAATCATGTCGTCCTGATTCTGATCACCGCGGTACTGGCACTCTGTGCCGCCGCTACAGCCGGAGCCGCGCGGTTGTGGCGACGAGCCCACAACCGCTCACACTCCAACTCGCCACAGCCGCCCGTGGAGACGGCGATCCACGCAGATCCGTTACCCCACAGCACTATCCACGACGACGCCGCACCCGGGGAAACGAGCTGCCGTCCACGTCCGCACCCACTGGACACCCGCAGTGACCACCCTCGAGGAGGTACCCGATGTCAACCCTCGACATGACTGACGGGACGATCCGAACCATCCTGTTCGGCGACGACCTCGATGAGTCAAACACCCAGCTACACAACGTGTTACAGCAACGGCGAACGGTCGAGACACGCGTCCGCTGCGGGCCGAACGCGATCGGCACGGTTCGTGACGAACTGGTCAAGACAGCGAACGGGCTTCTGGACATGAACCTCATCGACTTCGCTGCGACTGCCTGGCGCAAGTATGACGCGATCACGTCGGCAGCACGACGCACAGCTGCCAACCGGAGCGAGGAGATCGTCGGGGTGGTGCCGCACCGGATCACAATCGCGCAGCGCCCCACGATCGAGGTGTACCTCAATGGGATGTCGGCCGGGACCATCGCCGTCGAACTCACCGGAGCGCTCGCCATGTCAGCGATGACGTTGGTGGTCAACAGCGGACACCTGGTCGAGATACGCAGCGGCACATGCACTGCCGACGTCGCCCTGTCAGTCGAAGGATTCGACGTCACGCGGCGCACCCGGAAACTCAGCGTGCCCGGCGCGCGGCGGTTGCGTCGACCGGTGGCGTTGGTGCGTGATGGGACGCCGACGCCCGATCGAGGCCAGACTGTGCCCGCTCAGCGTGAGAACGTGCCCGCTCGAGTCCAGAACGTGCCCGCTCAGCGTGAGAACGCGCCCGATCGACAACAAGAGACGAGGATGTCATGACCGCAACACGACGAGCCGCGTGGCGCGAGGGCGCCGAGGACGGCTGGCATGAGGATCTGATCTGGTACGCCGCGGCGATCCATCAGATGAAGCTCCGGACGCCGGGCATCGACAGGTACCTACAGCTCGTCGCGCAGTTCCTGGGCGGCGGGGGAGACCTCCGTCCGCAGCTCGCGCAGATCGCGATCGGCTGGGATGATCCGCTCGGATTGGGCTATCAGTCGCAGGTGCACGCGTCCTACGCGCGACCGTCAGCGTGGCCGAGCGTCGGCGGGCAGAAGGCGCTGTGGCAGGAGTGCGCGCACAACCATTGGTTCTTCCTGCCCTGGCATCGCGCGTATCTCGCTGAGTTCGAAGCCGTTGCACGGCAACACATCAGCGATTTGGGTGGTCCGGCGAACGAGTGGGGTCTGCCGTACTGGAACTATTCCGACGAGATCGTCGACGACGCCAACCTCGGACTACCGCTCCCCTTGCGTGGGGCGACGCTGCCCGACGGCGTCGTCGTACCCGGCGTCGACGCACTCGCCGACGGCACGTTGCCCAATCCGCTGTTCAGTCCGGTGCGGGACAATCAGGGTGATCCGAATCCTGGTGACACCTCGTGGGCGGACGCGCGCATGGCTCTCCAGCGGCCGCACTTCGCCAACGAGGAGGACACCGGGCTCATCTCCTTCGGCGGAGGCGTGCTCAACGATCCGGGCAACGACGAGCAGTTCCACAGTCGTGCAAGGGAAATGGGATTACTCGACGCCTCGCCGCATGGCACCGTGCACATGCATGTCGGCGGCGCGATGTCGATCTTCGAGGCCGTCGGCCTGGATCCCGTGTTCTGGATCCATCACTGCAACGTCGACCGTCTTTGGGAGACGTATGCCCATGATCTCGGCCACGACTACCCGTTCGCCAACGGCGCCGGCACCGGAACCTCCGCCCACACTTCGTGGGTGAACCGGCAATTCCGGTTCCTGCGCGGCGATGGATCGCTGGCGACGTGGACCGCACCCGAGGTCCTCGACGTCGAATCCCTCGGCTATCAATACGACTCGACGACCCCGCCGCCGCTCCCACCCGCTCCCCCTCCACCGCCGGGAGCCGAGGTGGGGCCCTTCGGCCTCGATGTCGCAGTGCCCGAACCGATCTCCGCATCCGAATCGTTCACCGTCGCGTCGACGACCCACGTCCCTGTCGCTGCCGGGGGTGCCGACGACGCCGACGTCGCAGTGGCCGCATTCCCCGAGACTGCGCGGTGGATTCTGCGATTCGAGGGCATCACGACGCAGCGCCCAGCCGTCACGTCGTATGAGGTCTATCTCGGCCTTGACGCCGACGCCGCCGCGGACCCGTCGGACACGACACACTATGTCGGTCCGCTGTCGTTGTTCGGCGTGTTCGAGGCGAGCCGTGATGACGGTGCCGGCGATGCTGGTGCCGGGAATGGCCAACGACGCATCCTTGATGCGACGCAACAGGTTCGAGCGCAATCGGACTCGTTGGCACCCCTCGACACCCAGGTGCGCCTCGTACCGATCGACAGCGGCCGCGACGAGGAGGCTGTGGGATTGACCGTCGCACGCCTGTCGCTGGAGTTCGCGTGACCGCTGGTGTTGGCGTCCTCGCTCAACTACGGCCGGTCCCCCACGGCCGCACCTGGAGATTGCTCGCCGAACTGCGTGCCGGCCGTCAACCGCAGTGGCCGTTGTACGCGCTCGCCGTGATGGGGTGGGTTGTTCTCATCGCGCTGGATGGCGGCGTCGGCGGATTCGGCCACACCATGCACGATCACGGCGCGCACACCCCCATGCCGATCACGACGCACGCCCTGGGCCTCCTCGGGATGCTCGCCGTGATGACTCCGCTGATCACTTGGAACGCGCGGTATGCGGCGCTGCGGGCGCCGTCGTCGTACCGCTCGCGCGTACCGGGCTGGGTGCTGACGGGCTGGAGCGTCGGGTGGCTTCCGCTGCTGATCGCGCCGGCTGTGGCTGTCGTGATACTCCAACGCTTTGTGTCGGGGTTCGCGCTCATCCTGGCGACGACGGCGTGCGCGATCGCGTGGCAGTGGACTCCGCAGAAGCGCGTCGGACTGGCCCGGTGTCACGCGACTGTGGCGCCGCCACTCGCACTTCCCGCAGCCCGTCGAGCGTCTCGCCGATATGGCGTTTCCCTCGGGTGGAACTGCGGAATCAGTTGTGCGCCAGTGATGATGGTGATGGTCGCGGCAGGGCACAGCGTCCCTGTCGTCGTGACGCTGACCGGGTTGGCGTGGTACGAGCGGCGTCGATGTCCACATCACGATCCGCGCCGGGCGACGACGGTGTTCGTTCTCGTGGCGGTGGGCGTATTGGCCGCAATCGCCGGCCTGGATGGCAGATAGCGTGCCCGCTCGACGCTAGACGGTGCCCGCTCGACGCTAGACGGTGCCCGCTCGACGCCAGACGGTGCCCGCTCGACGCCAGACCGCGCCCGCTCGACGCTAGACCATGCCCGCTCGACGCCAGACCGTGCCCGCTCGACGCCAGACCGTGCCCGCTCGGCATCAGGGGTGTGGCGTGGTGTCCTGCACGCTGAATCCCTCGGCACCGCTCGCGGAGGCCTCGACATCCATCCACCAGACATCCGCGGGGAGATCGTCGGTGCTGGCGACGGGACCGAAGGCGCTGAGACCGGCGATCAGCGTGTCCTTCGGTACCTCGCCCTCGCCGTCCTCCTTGCCGTAGACGCCGGCCTTGGTGGTCAGCACGGAGACAATTCGACGCTTCGTTCCCGACGACGTCGTCCAGTGTTTGAGCAGCTTCTTGGGTGTGGCGTTGCGGCTGCCGTGATGCCCGACCTTGTACAGATCCACCTTTGCCAACGCCTTGGCGAGGGCCTTGCCTGCGGCGGTCTCATCCCGCGCCAGTGACTGATCCAGCGAGTAGGACCAGTTCTCCAACTGCGCATCCCCGGGCAACAGCAGCCGACGTTTGCCGACGGCAATCAGCAGGATGACGCTCGTGTTGTTGAGCGCGTCGTCGAGGGCATCGATGTCTCCATCCCCTGCGAGACGGTCCGGCTGTTGAGTTCGCGCACAAGCCATTCCGCGGCACCCATGCTATGGGGTGGTGCCAGGGTCTGTGTCGCCCTCGCCGCGCTCGACGATGAGTTCGACGGCGCGACCCGCGACACGAGATCATCGTCGGCGGCGAGGGCGAACCAGTACTCCTCGGACTGTTGGGCGTAGCGGGTCAACGCCGGAGCCTGATCCAGAGTGGGCGGCCCGAGAACCTGGACGTCGACTCCGGGGAACTCGTCGGAGAGGTCGAGAGTGTCGCCGGCTCGGACGTACTCGGCTCGGCCCCGCTCTCCCCATTCCTCCAGCAGCGCAATGGCTTTGCCGTTCGCGATACTCAGATCTGCGAGCTCCTTGGCGCGCGCCGCGATCCGCTCGCGATCAAAGGCCAACTCCGCCAGCCGGTTCGCCTGCTGCGGGAGCGTGTCGAGGCCGGCGAGGAATCGTTGATGTCGGGCGTCGAGTCCGTGCTCTGCGCGTTCCTTTTCCGGGACGTCGGTCCAGGGGCGGATGACGACACTCGGATTCAGTTCGTCGAGGGCTTTGCGGGCCGTGGCGTCGCCGAAGCCACCGATGTGATCCTTGTGCCGATGTGTCACGACGACGGCGTCGAGTTTGCCACCGGAGTGATCGCGGACCAGGTCGCCGACGTCCCCGAGGCTGGGACCGTCGTCGGCCGCACGCATAGTCCCGCAGTCGATCAGCATGTGCCGCTCGGTGCGGCCGTCACCCAGCGCACCACTGTAGGTCACGGTGAGGAGCAGGCAGTCGCCGAACCCGACCTTGTATGCGCGCAGCCGAATTCGGCTCGGCCGGGCGGTCACCACGAGTCCTCGGAGACGTCGTTGTGCAGCAGCGCGAAGCGTTTAGTGTCACCCTCGCCGTCGGAGGTCCCGTAGGCGCCGTCGGCGTCGCGGATGCCGTGCTCGAAGAGATAGCGCAGGCGTCGGGTCTGACGATCGGCGTCGAGAAGAAGTTTGCGTTGATGCAACCGGAAGCGCGCGAACTGGTCGAAGACGAGGACTCCTCCGCCGAGCAGTTCGACGATCGCGTCCGGCGGCATGCCCTCGGGGGTGAAGATGCCGGGCGGGAGATTGCCGGCGGTGGTGCGCAGGGTCTGCACGTAATCGGCGAGAATCTCGGTGACCAGCGTGCCGTCGACGCCGACGCGCGAGCTGCTCAGCACGCGGGTGACCCGGGTCGTGAACCGCACGTCGATCTCGAGTGCGGCCGAGTTGTTCCAGATGAACTGATAGACCTCCTCCGGGGAGGAGCGCAGCGCGACGAGGTTGAGATGCTCGTAGCGGATGGCAAGCGGTGAGGCGTCGGGATCATCGTAGTCCGACGACGGGTTCGACTGTAGCGCAACGCTATTGATCGGCTGCGTGATACGGCTGGGTTTCGGTGCATCGAGCCCGTCCTCGTCGAGGATCTGGTGCTCCGGCGGCGTGATGCCGAAGTCCGCGAAGGTCTTCTTGAGGGCGTCGCGGTAGTTGTGCTCGTCGTCGGGGACGAGTCGTCGATCCGCGGTGATGACCGAGTCGATGACGTCGGCGAACTCGAGTTCGACTGGCGGCAGATAGTCGAGGGAGCGCAGGATCATGCCCAGGAGGTGGCGGGCGGACTTCGTGCCCTCCTCGGCGACGCGGTCGGCGTCGAGCCAGCCCTTCTCGCTGTGCAGTGGATCGAGGCGCTGGGCCCACATGCTGACGAGCGTCTGAAGGAACGCCGCGACAAGGACTTCCGCGCGTCGATGCGGCTCCTCGTAAGCCGGATCGGATTTCCAGTTCGCGTTCGCGGGGAGATCGACGGATCGTCGAAGGGCCGGATAGTGACCCGGCGTCGACGCCTCGCTGCGATTGCGCACCGCACCGATCTGCTCCGCGAGACGCACCAGTGGCGATGCTTTCAGGTGGTCGGCGCGGCCTTTCCACAGTTGCTCCGAGCGCTTCTTCGGGTCGTCGGCGGTGGCGTTGGCATCGGCCGGGAACTCGACCTTGCCGTCGGTCGGCTCGAGCAGTCGCTCGGCCGCGCCGTCCAGGGTGAAGACGGAGAGCAGGGCGATCAGATCGGCGAGCGCCTCGTGGAAAGCCAACTGATCGGGTAGGCCGGGCTCGGTGTAGCGGGGGCGGAGTCCGTCGAGGATCGCGTGGCTGACCTCGTGGGCGATCACGTCGTAGGACAGCGCCGTGTACACCGGTGCTCGCCCCTGCAGCGCCGGCAGCCAGCCGAACAGCACCGCGTTGTGGGCACGCGAGTAGAAGGCATTGGCCTCGATGCGGGCCTGCGGGATCAGGAACAGTTGCGGATATCCGGAGTACCAGGGCACGGGGCGCCCGAGGTGCTGTTCGACGAGCGCGAGGGTGGAGGATGCCACCGCAAAGAGGTTCTGCGCGCGAAACTTCGGGTTCGCGACGAGGTCGTCGGTGGTCTGATTCGGCTTGTTGGCAAAGCTGTCGACATACCGCCACGGTTCGTTGCGCGCATGGAGCGCTATTGGCTTCTCCGCCTTGTTGGTTCCCACGGCGATATCGACGACGTGGAAGCGATGGCTGCGCGGTCCGCGCTGCAACCGGCTCGCCGGCACCTGCACCGTGGCGAGGACCGGCTCGCCGTTCTCCAAGACCAGCGGATCCTGCGCTAACACGGTCATCGGCACCGCCGTCTGCGCAAGCAGATTGAGGCGGCGTCGGGCAGCGGCGGGATCGATGGGGTGGTCGGCGGGTTCGGTCTTCGCGGTGGTGCTGGCTGAGGTGCCCCCGGCCTCGGTGACGGGGGTTTCCACGTCGACAAAGTCAAGCTTCTCGACGTCGGCGGAGTGCAGTGTTCCGGTCATGATTCTCCGATCTGCCCTGGCTGTGACACGAACACTTCCAGTCGCACGCACTGAGGTCTTGGGTAGTGCACTACCCGAGTTCGGAGGGTGATGGGGGTCGACGGGACGAGTACCCGCGAGTCAGTCGCTACGGCGAGATTCGCGCTTTTCCGACAACCACTGCGACACCCTGCTCACCACCGAGATGTTCGCGAAATACGACAGGTGGTGCACACCGGTGGTCGACGGCACGTCGAAAACCGTGGCGCTGTCATCCGGGGGCCGCGTACGATCGACGAGCGTCATGAAGCGCTGATCCACCGCGATGTCGTTGGGCTCGCCGTCGAAGACGGGGTTGCTGACCTCGAGCGCGGCCCGCTCCACCTGTTTGAGCAATGAGCCTTTCGGAACGACCTCGTCCGCGTCGAAATTGGTTGTGATGAAACAATAGTGGGGGTTGGTTGTTTCCTGGTTCAGGCGGTCAAGGAAGCGACTGCCCGGCTTCATGGCGTCCAGTCCGGGTACGAGTTCGGGGTCAACGTCCGGCTGGGCGACGATACGTGCGAAGGCGCTGAGCGGGTCGGCCACCTCTCCGAGGGCGGCGCCGAACGACGGCTCGTCGTCGGGCGACAGTTGGCGCGACATCGCGATCGAGAGGTTCGTGAACACGGTGAGCAGTCGCCACCAGTTGTCGGGGTCCGCGATGCTCGATCCGGCGTTCGGGGCGCCCGCCATCACGACCTTGTCGATCGTGATGTTCTGCGGGCGGGTAATCAGTTCGGCGAGGCTTCGCGTCACCAGACTCCCCCGACTATGCGCGACGACGTCGATCACGAGTCCCGACCCCAGCCCCTGCAACGCGGCGAGCAACTCCGCGGCGTTCTGCTCCGGATCTCGACTCAGCGTGCGGTGATCGAAGCCCAGTATCGCGTCGTAATCGTCCTCTCCGTTCCCCGTCCTGGACAGCAGCTCACGTCCCTCGGCCGACGCGGTCAGCGCGGTGAAGGTGAATCTCGTCGTGACGAAGATGCCGTGCATCAAGAGGAGGATGCGTTTGGTGCCGGCTGCGTCGGAGTCTCCCCAGGGCGTCGTGCCGGGGTGCAGCGGCGGACACTCGAGGGCGAAGTCGCCGTTCGAGTGCCCGCGCAGTTGCGGGAGTACGAGCCCGGTGGTGATTGGAAGCTCGAGGAGCCTGATCAACGCGTTGACGGCGAGCCGCTCGAAGCGGAACACCACGGTGTTCAGGATCGTCCGCACGCTGCTTACCGTCGCGACGCCGTCGAGTGTCTCGGTTGGTGGAGGGTTGATTGCCAGATCGAAAGTGATTGTGTCGCTTGATGCTTCTGACGCAGAAGCGATGAGAGGACGAACCGATGCGCGCTGTCCGGTGATCCACCGATAGCCGCCATCGTCGACGATCAGGACGATCGCGTCCTCGTGCCGCCCCGCGCGAACAGTCACATGCGCGGCGGGCCCGTCCACGCCGACGGCCGTGCTCTCCACGAGTTCCCACCCCGGACGATCCGCGAAGGTCGACGCCGCGTCCGCCGCGGAGGAGCGCGCCCGCGACAGTGTGGGGTCGGCCATGGTCGCAGGATCGAGGCGCTCGACCCGACCGGGCGGGCCGAAGGTCACGTCGGGGGATGTCGCCATGGTCGAACTCCTTCCGGACGCTTCGAGATTAGCGGCAGCCCGCGTCGCGGAGGTCGGGTTTGTGCCCGCTCGATGCTGGAGCGTGCCCGATCGATGCTAGAGCGTGCCCGCTCGACGCTAGAGCGTGCCCGCTCGATGCTAGAGCGTGCCCGGTCGATGCTGGAGCGTGCCCGCTCAGTGTTGGAGGGCGCCCGCTGGTTGGGGGTGGGAGTGCGGGACGGGGAGGGTGACGACTGTGGCGCCGGCTTCTCGGTCGTGGGCGACGACGAAGGGGCGGCCGCTCTCGGAGAAGCGGACGTACTCCCAGGCGGCGCCGGAGGATTCGGCCCAGCCGGGGATCTCCTGAGTACGGCTCCAGCCGTCACTGTCGACGGCCACCACCGAGTGCTGGACGTCGCCGTCGGCGGGGTCGGCGACGAGCAGATACACCGACCCGTCGGGTCCGACGGCGCCCGTCCACGCCGTGCCCGCGATGTCGGTGGCCGCGACGAAGTCACCGTCGGCATCAAGCACGCAGACCTGGGAGAAGCACGCGCTCGATCCGAGATTCACCTGGGTCACAACATATGTCGTGCCGTCGTCGGCGGTCAGGACTGTTCCGCTGCCTTCGTTGAACGCGTACGCGCCGCGGGGGCCGAGTTCGTCGTCGACGACGCGGAGTGTCGCCGACGATGCCCGCGCGTCAGGCTTGTTCCACACGTGGAGGTCGCCGGTCTCCGGGTTGAGGGCGATCCGGCGGACGATCGCACCGTCGAAGGTGGCGGCCCGCACCGCGCTGGTGTCGGATGGGTCGATCGCATAGATCGTCGTCGACACGACGGTGCCCTCGGAATCCTTGGCCTCGGTGGCCTGGAAGATGGTGTCGTCGTCGGCGACGACGCGCTGCACCGGCTCGCCCTGCACCGCGATCTCCTGCGGCTCTTCGGGATTGGTGAGATCCATGATCGTGAGCACGGTGATGGAGTTGCCGTGTCCATCGGGCTCGATGTCGGTGCGCAGGTATGTATCGCCCTCGACGGTCCAGGAGCCATCGGACTCATCGATGATGATCGCGGTGCCGGGATCGGTGGAACGCACGAGGGTCACGGCGACCTCGTCGACGATGACGAGATCGCCGTTGTCGGTGACGACGAAGCGCGCATCGGGATCGTCGCCGAAGAACGGGGACACCGAGCTTGGGCGGACCGGCGTGTGGACCGCTCCTGCGGTGTCGATGAAGCGGATGTCGCGGCGATGCGCGGCGCCTCCGACCGGCGTGTACGTGATGAGGTAGGCGCCGTTCGCGGTGGCGACGAAGCTATCGGGGTCGGCGTAATCACCGTCGATGGGGATAGTCGTTGTGCGTCTGGGGTTTTCGGCGTTGAGAACGGTGAGGTACCTGCTCCCGTCCGTCGCGCTGGTGGCGAGGACATAGGCGGTACCTTCGGGCCCGAGCCGGAAGGCATCCGGGGCACCGAGGACATCGACCGCGGCAGGTTCGGCATCCGTACGCGGATCGACGACGGTCACTCGCGTCAAGCCTGAGCCGGCGACATGGGTGATCACGTAGACAAGGCGGCTCGCCTGGTCGACGGTGGTGTCACCGAACGCCGCGCCGGGCAGTTCGTGCGTAGTGGTGACGGAGCCCGCGAGGTCGCGGATCGTGAGGATCGTCGTCGTGTCGGTCGAGGCGGTCGTCAGGAATCGGTTGCCCACCTCGATGAGCGATCCGGCGTCGTCGACAGCGAAGGAGATGACGTCTGAGTCGATGGCGTCGGCGTCGGGGTCGATGGCGTCGGAATCGTCGGCCCACGTCGGGGGGAACGGACCGTCGAGGAGTCCCGTGGTGACCGATCCACGAGCCGGGGACACGCCATCAACGGCGAACGAGTTACTGCGCCGTACCCACCACAGCAGCGTCCAGGGTGCGGGGCTCAGAGTGCCGGCCGCGCCACTGCCCCCCAGAAGTGGCAGGCCGAGGAGCGCGAGGAATCCGAGCGGACCGTGTTCGGTGACCGGAGCCGACGGAGCGGTCCGCGTGGTGGTGGTGCCGGTGGATGACGTGCTGCCCGACGGCTCGCTCACGAACGCCGTCGGGACCGCGGTCATCGACTTGGCCCCGGCGCCGAAGATGTACTTGTCGGAGACGTAGCCCGACGCGGCCGGCTCAGTAATGCCGTGTGCGATCGCCTGTTCGGGGGTCTGCACCCCGATCAGACCGGCAGTCGGGACCTCGGCGATCGCCAGGGGCGGGGGGTCCGTGGCCTCCGGCTCGACGGCTGCGGCAGCGGCGGGGTCCGAGCTGCTGGTCGGCGCGTCTGCGGTTGCAGTCGCGGTGGCGGTTGCCGTCGGCGTTGCGGTCGCTGTCGCTGTTTCGGTTGCCGTCGCAGTCGCTGCTGACGTGATCGTGGGGTCCGCCGGCGGCGCTGGACTCGGTTCCGGTGAGGGGTCCGGGGAAGACGGGGCCTCCGACGATTCGTCGGACGGTTCCTCGGAAGGGTCGGCGTCGTAGGGCGTGTTGAACTCGATGATCGGCGCGTCGCCGACGGGATCGTCGGGAGCGGCTCGCGCATGACTGCCAGGGAAGACGAGGACAGCGAGGGCTGCCACACCTGCCAGCAGCCGCATACGTGCGCGGTTCGAGACGCGCATCGTCGCTCCCTACAGTTCAGTTGATCGGCCCCGACGGCGCGCAGAAACACGCGCCTTGTCGGTCATCGAGTCTCAAGCGTGAGTACAGCGTACGACGCAATTATGCAGGTCGCTATCGTCCCTTGGGTTGAAAGGGTTGGCTTCGAGGAAGACGAAGGGTTCGCCCCGCCGGATCCGTCACAGCGCACGGTGACCCGGGTCTTGTCCGCGATGGCGTCTCGACCATCTGGGATCGCGGGGCCCATGACAGGATCGTCAGGTGGCTAGCACCAAGGAATGGATCGAGGGCGGGCGACCGCGCACGCTGCCGAATGCGATCGCTCCGGTGGTCGCGGGAGTGGGGGCCGGGTTGTGGCTCGGCGATATCTCGTGGTGGAAGGCCGCGCTGGCGTTGATCGTGTCGTTGGCGCTGATCATCGGTGTGAACTACGCCAACGACTACTCCGACGGCATCCGGGGCACCGACGACGAGCGGGTCGGTCCGATGCGGCTCGTCGGGTCCGGCGCGGCCAGCCCCGCAGCCGTGAAGCGGGCGGCGTTCATCTGTTTCGGGATCGCGGGGGTGTGCGGCCTGGTGCTCGCGCTGACGACCGCGTGGTGGCTGGTGCTGGTGGGTGCGATCTGCATCGCGGGCGCGTGGTTCTACACCGGTGGCACACGCCCCTACGGATACGCGGGACTCGGTGAGGTCGCGGTGTTCGTGTTCTTCGGCCTCGTCGCCGTCCTCGGAACGCAGTACGTGACCGCCGGCCGCGTCGACTGGGTCGGGTTGTGCTGCGCGATCGCGGTGGGGTCGATCTCGTCGGCAGTGCTTGTCGTGAACAACCTCCGCGACATTCCCACCGACACGGAGTCCGGCAAGGTCACACTGGCGGTGCGCCTCGGCGATACGCGGACGCGGACGCTGTTCATGGTGCTCGTCCTCGTGCCACTGCTGATCTCGGTGGTGCTGTGCCTCGCGACACCGGTTGCGCTGATCGGCCTGCTGGCGGCGCCGCTGATGCTCCGGGCAATCGCGCCCGTTCGTGCCAAAGCGTCTGGTCCCGCGCTGATTCCGTCCCTCGCGTCGACCGGGATCGCAATGCTCGCGTGGGCCGTGCTCACCGCGATCGCGCTGGTGTTCGCCGGCTAGATGACCGCGCGGATAGGTAACCGCGCGATAGACAACCCGCGGGATAGCTACCTCAGCGTGCCGTCGTGTCTGCCGGTTCGGCGGTGACCGTGACGGTCTGGACTTCGGTGGTGTTGTCGGTGAAGATCGCGACGCGTTCGGTCAGCGTCGAGGTGACGGTGGTCGTCGTCGGTGGTGAATAGACGACCGTCGCATCACCCTTGCCCAGAGTCGCCCCACCCATGCCACCCACCAGCACACAGAGCACAGCACCCACCGTGATGCCCACGCCGGACACACTGACCTGCGATCGACTCACGACGTTGACCCCTCCACCGGCGTCGCCCGAACAGATGACACCGCGAGTGAATCTACCTGTCCGTGCGGACGCATGATCAGCGAGGGGTCAACGTCACAAATCGAGGTCGACACGGAATCCGCGATGGTCAATGTTGTTGTGTGACACGCTCTGTCAGACTGGTGACCGTGATGGTGTTGCAGATCCTGAACTATGCGGGCATCGCGGTGTTCGCGGCGTCGGGAGCGCTGCTCGGTGTGCGCAAGGATTTCGATCTCTGGGGCATCATCACCGTCGGCGCGTTGACCGGCGTCGGCGGCGGGATTCTGCGTGACCTGTTGCTCGGGATCACCCCGCCGACGTCGATCGAGAACTGGCGGAACATCGCCGCCGCGATCGTGGCGAGCCTCGTGGTGTTCTTCTTCCACCCGGCGTTCTCCGAGCTGCGGCGCACGATTCTGGTCCTCGACGCGTTCGGCATGGGGCTGTTCGCAACGGTCGGGGCGAGCATCGCCATCGACGTCCACGCGTCGATGTTCGCGGCCGTCGTCGTCGGCACACTGACCGCAGTCGGCGGCGGCATCCTCCGTGACATCCTCGCCAACGAGGTCCCGCTGCTCCTCCAACCCGCCGACTTCTACGCGGTCCCGGCAATGCTCGGTGCCACCATCTACGTCGTCGGCCAGGACATCTCCGATGCGCCCAACTGGGTGTTCCTGCTGGTCGGCAGCATTGTGGCGACGGTGTTCCGCCTGGTCGGCCTGCTCTTCCACTGGCGCCTGCCCACCGCGCCAAAGGGCTTCAGACTCTCCCCGCGAGCTCGCCGTACGCGCGGACACAGGTGACACAGCACACGCCGACAGCAAGATCCATCGAGGGCGCGACTCTCATCGTGTTCACGCCGACGAACGGTTTTACCGTCTCCGACATCCTCGCGATCATCGGCTACGCGATCGCGCTCTGGACGGTGGCGCGCCTACGCCGTCACGAACGCCCGAGTCCTACTCCTGCGCGGCACCGGGCGCGGAGTCGACGATGAGCTGGGTGATGGCCCGCAACTTCTCCAGCGGCGGGTCATTCGTCGTTCTGTCCCACGAAACACGGTGCGCCACATCGCCGTCGACGATCCGTACGGTGTAGGCGAAGTCGTCGACAATCGGGTGCATGCCACCGACATCGGCAGGCAATCCGAAGAAGTCGACGTCGCCGAGCAACTTCTGCAGTTCGGCGCGCTGATCCTCGGACATCTCCGCGACATCGTAGGACGCGAGGTCCTCGAAGACGCCCGCGACGCCACCGGATTTGTTGACGCTCACGATCATGGCGGGTCCTTCCGCGGAGTCTCGGGTGCGCTCAGCGTATCCCCGCCGACGTCACGCACGCGGCGAAACGGCCGGACTCCCGAGACGCCGGGACAGCGGACGACGGTCGCCTAGACTCGCTCCATGTTCTCGCGCACGCATGCCGGGGTGCTCGTGTTCATCCCGGTGCTGGTGGTGGTGTCGGCGCTACTGGCGGGCTGCTCGCGTGCCGTCGACTCCCCCACCCCCGGCTACTCCGCCATCGTCGACGACAGCGCACCCCTGACTGCCACCCAGGCCACCGAGGTACGCACCGCCGGCCACGCGCTGATGACCTCGATCGCCAACAAATTGGCCACGCGCACAGCAACTCCCGACGACGACGGCACCGAGGCGTGGGAGCCGTGCGTCGCCAAGAGTTTCTACCTGAGACCGCGCGCGAAGTTCAACGGCGTGAGCTACGTCGCCGACCTCCCGTTCGACACGTCGGCCACCCTCACCGCCAAGGACGCCCGCGCAGCACTCGACGATCTGCCCATCCAGTGGAACCTCGTCCAGGAGGGCGGCACGAGCGACGTGTTCGGTGTGGACGTCACCGGTGCGCCCGAGCAGGTGCGCGCCACCCTCACCAGCCCCTGCTACTTCCTGCGCGACACTCCCGACGGCTCCGATCACGTCTCCGACGCCGACACCGTCGCCATCACCGGATTCCTGCGTAGACCACTGGTGCTGTGACGGCGTGATGCGCTGACTTTCGGGTAGCGCACTACGCGTGCCCGCGCGCGAATGCAGGCGCACCCTCAGATCATGCTCCACCGCAGGAGGTGATCACCATGACGATCGGATTCCACCACGCCGCCACGACGTCGGCGATCTGGACCGACTGGCTCGAGCACGGCGTGTGCCACGCGATCTCAATGGGCGCGCAGACGAACTCGCGTCGCCGGTCGACTCCGGAACTTCGTGGCGTGGGTCGGCGCGGTACCCAGATGTCCACTCGTTGCGACACTGTCGACACCACGACGTAGGCAAGTGTCCGCTCTGTGCGACACCTGTCGCGGCAGCCGAGATCTGTCGCAAGGAGTGGATAGACAGCAAAGCCGACGGCTCAGGAATCTGTCGCACAGAGCGGACAATCACTAACCATGCGGGGCCGGAACCGGGGAGGTCCGAACCATCGGGAGCAGAGCCGCCGATGCGATCAGCGCGACGATCCCGCAGATCACCAGAAATCGCCAGTCGCCGAGCCATGCGCCGAGGAGGGGCGAACCGGCTCGGGCGAGCGCCATGGGGACGGTGATCGCCGCGAGGACGGTGGCGAAGTGTGCGACGCCGAAGTGATCGGCGACGATGGAGGGCCGGGCGATCACGCCGATCCCCTGGCCGATCCCGACCGCCGACACGCAGAGCACGGTGAGCGGAACCGAAAGGCCGACCAACGGGAGCGTCAACAATCCGGCGCCCTGGAGGGCGAACGCTCCGCAGGTGATCGGGGTGATCGGCACACGCCGCAACACCGTGACCAGTGCCAACCGTGACAGGATCTGCATGGCGCCGATGGAGATGGGGATCGAGGTCGCCACCAGCACCGAATGGCCGACGGACAGCAGATACGAGATCACCAACAGCAAGAACGCCGCGACGGAGCCCGCCTGCCCCACAAACGCCACCAGCAGATACCAGAAGCGTGGCTGACGCAGCGCGGCGCCGATCGGGACACCTGCCTGCAACGTCACACGACCGCGGTGCACCGCCCGCGACGGGATGACCCAGAGATGGCCGGGAACCGCGGTCGCCGCGAGGACTCCGGCCAGGACGAGGAGTGTTGTGCGCCAGCCCCACTCGCCGTTCATCCAGCCGAGCAACGGATAGACGAGGTAGGTGGAGAGTCCGGCGATCATGGTGACGGTGAGGATCGTGCGGTCACGGTGGGTCGACTCGGTGGCCACGACGATGACCGCGAACGCGGCCTCGTAAGTGGACATCGCGATCGCCAGGCCGACGAGTGTGAACGCCCCGTAGAGCATCACCAACGACGAGGCCTGCGACCAGATCACCACGGCGACAACACCGATGAGCGATCCGGCCGTCATCAACACGCGCCCGCCATGTCGATCCATCAACCGCCCGATGGGGAATGCGGCGAGAGCACCCATGAGGGTCGACACCGTCTGCGCACCGGCCACCGCCGTCCGCGACACACCCAGATCGGCCGCCATCGCGTCGATGACGACCGGCAGGATCTGGATCAGCGCGACATAAGCGGTGGTGTTGGAGACAGCGAAGACCGCGGCCAGCAGATGCCGATTGACGACATCAGAGCGAGGGGAAGCGAGGAGAGGAAGGGTCTGCTCGGCGGTCATCCCCGGAGCAACGGCAACAACTGCCGGCCCTGGCGATCGATCTCGCGCAGATACGGGGTATCGGAGAGCACGAAATGCGTGATCCCCAGATCCTGATACTTCCGCAACGACTTCGCGACATCGTCCGGGGAGCCCACCAGCCAGGTCGTCGCGGCGCCACCACCGCCGTAGCGGCCGGGAGTGGTGTACAAATTGTCGTCGAGAACCTCACCGCGAGAGGCGAGTTCGAACAATCGCTGCTGGCCGACAGCCACCTTGCGGTGCGGATTCTGACCATAGGCCCCGCGATCGGCGAAGCCCCTGACCTTCTCCTCGGCCTCGGCCCACGCCTGCTCGGTGGTGTCGCGTACGAAAGTGGTGATGCGCAAACCGAATTCGAGGGGCTCGTGCTCGCGACCCACCTCTTCCGAGAGTTCCTTGAGCCGGGCAATGCGTTCGGCCACACCGTCGAGCGGTTCACCCCAGAACAGCTGGACATCGGCCTCGGCGGCCGCCACCCGCTCCGCCGCCTCCGAGGCACCCCCGAAGTACAGCGTCGGATGCGTGCGCCCCTCCCGCGGGGTGATGCGCGGGACAACGGTGGAGTTCTCCACGCCGAAGTACTCGCCACGGTAGGTGACGTTCTCCTCGGTCCAGAGTTTGCGGACCAACGCGATGAACTCGCGGGTCCGCGCGTACCGGTCGGCCTGATCGCCGTCGGCGTCGCCATACGCGGCGAGGTCATCCTTGCCGGACACGATGTTGACGCGGACACGGCCACCCGTCAGGTGATCGAGAGTCGCCGCGGCCGTCGCGAAGTTGGCCGGCCGCCAGTATCCCGGGCGGACCGCGATGAGCGGCTCGAAAGTGGTGGTGCGCGCTGCCAGCGCGGTGGCAACGGTGAACGTATCCGGCCGCCCCCACCCGGTACCGAGGAGCGCACCGGTCCACCCGCTCGCCTCGAGCGCCTGGGCGTGCTCGGTCAACATGTCCAGACTGTTGTGCCCGTCGACGGTGGCGTCGCCCCGATGGCCGGGATCGATCTGATTCGGTATGTACCAAAGGAATTCGCTGCTCATGGATCTCTTCTGTGCGTTTCTGGCTCTGTACGTTTCAGACTCTGTGCGGTTCAGGCGAGGTGCTCGAGTTGCGCTCGGCGGACATCGGCGTTCTGCCCCTGGACGAGGACGAAGAGGGCGGAGCGGGCGTGGAGCTGGGCTGTGTCATGAAGATCGATGCCGTGTCCGGAGCGTGCGATGACCAGTGCCCGCGTCAGCGTCGAAAGTGCCTCTCCGCTGGCGGTTTTCACCGCGAGACGGTCGGCGGTACGGTACGGGCCGTCGACCTTCTTGGCCTCGTCGGCGAGTCCGTAGGCGTCGGCGCGGATCTGCGCGACACGCGGCGCCCACCGCTGCGCGACCGCACGGGCGGCGGGCTCACGTTCTGCGGCCAACTCGGCGAGAACACGGTGCGCGAGCCCGAAATGCTGTGGGCGCGCATCGCTGACGGTGTCGACATCGTCGCGCCGCCAGTCGTCGAGGGACTGTCTGCTGATGACATCGGCGTCGTCGACGACGAGGCCGTCGACCCGCACGCGTTGCGTGCGGCTGCCGCCGAGCGCGCTCAGCGCGAGCGGCGTGGCGGTGACGTGCTCGTCGATGGGCACCAGGGAGGTCACCACCGTCTGTGTTGCCCGTTCGACGGCGGCGATGAAGATCGCCGAGTTGAGTCCCCACCCGCTGAACCAGGAGACGGTGCCGTCCAGGCGCCACCCGCCGGGCACGCGGGTGGCCTCGACGAAGCGGTCCGGGAATCTCCGGACGTCACTGATCGCGGCGCCGACGAGCAACCTGCCATGCAGTACGTCGAGGGCACGCTCGGACAGGTCCGCGCCGGCGGCGTACTCGGTGGCGAGCTTGCCGACGACCGGCCCGTGCTGAGCCCAGATCAGCCAGGTGTTGAAGCAGGCACCGGACAGGATCTCGTGGATACGACGATCAGCGGCGCGCGAGGCGTCCGCACCTCCGAAGGCCTTCGGCGCACCGTGATTCAAGAGATTGACCGAGGCGAACTCGCCCACCCGATCCGGCGAGACACCCTCACGGTCGGCGCGCAGGGCGTCGGGCAACAACACCGCATCCGCGTACTCGGCAACCTTTGCGACCACCGGGATTTCATCGGCGGCATCGACCTCCGGCGCCGCGGATGGGTACGCGGCAACACTGACCGCCATGGCAGACGTCCTCTCACCTGAATTCTCTTCCCTGCGAAAACTACTGCGGCACAGCGCCACAAGCTCCGTTTGCGCTCAGCCTGAATCAAAAAGATGACTCGGCGAGCGTCGGGATGGTTGGCTCTCGGGGACTCGGTCGCAGCCCGGATCACCGGACGCTGCGCCATTCCTTCGCATGACCTGCATCCCCGGAGAGGACCACATCCATTGAGCACCAAACGATTTCGACGTGCACTGACGGCGTCGGCGGTGGCGGCAGTCGCGGTGACGGCGCTGGCCGCCTGCGGCGGCGGATCGTCGGGTTCCGACGACGGCGGCACCCCGGTGTTCGGCGGGACCCTCACCTTCTTCGATCCGGTGCAGTACGACGCGTGGACCTCGTCCAACTCCATCTGGTCCAACAGCCAGGTGACGAACAACCTCACCGAACGCCTCATCTGGCAGGACCCGTCCACCGGCGACTACAAGCCCTGGCTGGCCACCAAGTGGGAGATCAGCGACGATCACCTCGCCTACACGTTCCATCTGCGCGACGGGGTCACCTTCAGTGACGGCACGCCGTTCGACGCGGCGATCGTGAAGGCCAACTTCGATCAGCACGGCAACGGCGACGAAGCGCTCGGGATCACCAAGGATCCGTTCTGGTCGGACTATGTGGGCACCGATGTCGTCGATCCGAAGACGGTGACGGTGAAGCTGTCCAAGCCGAACGCCGGCTTCATCCAGATCCTCTCCAACTACCGGGCCAGCTCGATCCTGGGGAAGTCCTATCTGGAGAAGGATCTCAACGGTCAGGGCGACGCCTCCAACATCGTCGGCACCGGACCGTTCACCGTCGACTCGGTCGACGGCACCACCGGCATCACCCTCAAACGCCGCGACGACTACAACTGGGCAGCCGAGGGCTCCGCACACAGTGGCAAGGCCTACCTGGAGAAGCTGGTGTTCAAGACGGTCCCCGAGGCCGGAACCCGCGTGGGCGCACTGCAATCCGGTGAGGCGCAGATCGCCCGGAACATCGCTCCGTACGACGAGGAGACCGTCAGCGGCGGTGGTGGGAAACTCATCGCGATCCCGGTGCAGGGCGAGACCAATGACCTGACCGTCTACCTGGCCGACCCCAAGGCGCCGACCCAGGACCGCAACGTCCGCCTCGCGTTGCAGGCGGCCACCGACCGCGCCGAGATCAACAAGACGGCCCTGTCGTCGAACTATCCGATCCCGACGGGCGCACTCGTGAAGGGCACTCCGCTGCGCGGCGACGCGTCGTCGTATCTCGGTTATGACCTGGACAAGGCCAAGCAGCTCCTCGATCAGGCGGGCTGGAAGCCCGGGGCCGACGGCATCCGCGTGAAAGACGTTCAGCGCCTGAGCTTTCCGATCCGCATCGCGCCGTTCTATCAGGTGTCGCAGTCGGTGCTCGAGGTGGTCCAGTCGCAGTGGAAGAAGGCCGGCGTGGAGATCACGCTGACGAACCCGTCGCTCACGGACTATCAGGCGCAGTTGGCGTCGGGGAAGGACTGGTACTTCACCCAGGGCCAGACGTCGACGGCCGATCCGGGTGTGCTGCGGACGGCGTACCAGACCGACCGACAGAACGTCACCGAGAACTACCGACCCGACGAGAAGCTCAATCAGCTGCTCGACGCGCAGGCCGCGGAGTTCGATCCGGAGAAGCGTAAGGCCGCGATCCAGGCGATCGAGGATCACATCTTCACCGAGGGCTACTCCATCCCGCTCTACGACGAGACGCAAGTCTTCGGTCTCGCATCGGGCGTGCACGGATTCACCACCGAATCCACCGGCCGCTCCTGGCTCTACGACACCTGGGTCACCCAGTAGGCGCACACCGCCGCCCCGGGAACCGAAGGAACTGAAGGAACTGACATGCGTCACTACATCGCACGCAGAATCGGGCAGGCCGCACTGGTCCTGCTGGCCGCCTACACCCTGGCGTTCATCTTGCTCAGTGCGCTGCCCGGGGATTCGGTGAACAACCGCATCCAGGATCCGGAGGCGCAGATCTCGCCGGAGGCCGCCCAGACGCTGCTCGAGTACTACGGCCTGGACCGGCCGCTGTGGCAGCAGTACCTCAGCGGTCTGTCCGGGGTGCTGCACGGCGACTTCGGGTACTCGTTGACGACGGGCACCCCCGTCCGGCAGATGCTGGCCGACGCACTGCCGTCGACGCTGGCACTGACGGGGCTGGCACTGCTGTTCGGTCTGGTGATCTCGGCGGCGGTCGCCCTCGGCATCAACTATGTGCCGTCCCCGGGGCTGCGCAGCGCGCTGCAGGCGGTGCCACCGCTGTTCGCGTCGGTGCCGACCTTTGTGATCGGCATCCTGCTGCTGCAGTTCTTCTCGTTCCGGCTGCACCTGATCCCGGCATCCGACGACGGCAGCTTCCTCGCGGTGATCGCTCCGGCGATCACCCTGGGAATCCTTGTGGCGGCGCCACTCTCGCAGGTGTTCGCGTCGTCGATCGGCTCCACGCGGTCGCAGCCGTTCGTGCACGTGCTCACCGCGCGGGGCGCCGGCGAGCGCTACATCTTCGGCCGGGGCGTGCTGCGTAATTCGTCGCTGCCGGTGCTGACGCTCCTCGGCCTCGCCTGCGGTGAGCTGATCGCCGGGTCGGTGGTGACAGAAGCCGTCTTCGCCCGGCCCGGCATCGGGCAGCTCACGGTGGCCGCGGTGAGCACGCAGGATCTGCCCGTCGTCTCCGGCGTGGTGATCCTGGCCGCGGCCATCTACGTGGCGGTCAACCTGCTCGTCGACATCGCATATCCGTTCATCGACCCGCGCATCCTGGTCGACGAGAAATCCAAGCGCGCCAGGGTAGTACGCGGAGGGACGGCCACCTCCACCGCACTGCCCGGCGCCACACGTCCGGCGCTGCCGGCGGAGGTGGCCACACCATGACGATCCTGGATCAAGCACGCACCCGACGCCGGGGTTCGACGACCCTCACCCCAGCCCGATCGACAGGTGCGTCGGGCTCACCGGACCCGTCCGCGTCCCCGACAGGGTCGTCGACCTCGGTTCTTCCCCAGGGGGACAGTCGGATTCGGGTGATTCGACGATGGGTGCGCGGGCACTGGGGATTGGTGCTCGCGATCGCGGTGTTCTCACTCGCGGTGGCGTGGGCGCTGGTTCCGGGACTCTTCACCGGCTACGACCCGATAGCCGTCGACTATGCCAGCAAGCTGCAACCGCCGTCGGCGGAGCACTGGTTCGGCACCGACCTGCTGGGTCGGGATCTGTACGCGCGCACCGTCTACGGTGCCCGTGCATCACTCCTCGGGGCGAGCCTCGCGGTTGCGGTGGCCGTGCTCGTCGGGTCGCTGTTCGGCGCGGTCGCCGGTTGGTTCGGCGGGTTCGCGGACTCGGTGGCGATGCGCATCATCGACGTGGTGCTGTCCATCCCGGGGTTCCTGCTGGCGATCACCATCGTCGTGCTCTACTCCGCGCAGACCGGTCACACCGGACTCGTGCCGGCCGCGCTCGCCGTCGGACTGACGTCGGCGGCCACGTTCGCCCGGCTGATCCGCGCCGAGGTCCTCAAGGTCCGCACCAGCAACTACGTGGAGGCCGCCATCACCAGTGGCGCCACCTCCCCGGCGATCCTGCTCCGGCATGTGCTGCCGAACTCGTTGGCGCCCACCATCTCCCTGATCACCGTGCAACTCGGGATCGCGATCATCTGGATCGCGTCGCTGAGCTTCCTCGGACTCGGGGCGCAGCCGCCGAATCCGGAGTGGGGACTGCTCGTCTCCGATGGCCGTAAGTACATCGCCACCCGTGGCTGGCTCACCCTGTACCCCGCGCTGGCCATCGTCGCGGTGGTGCTGTCCACCAATCACATCTCGCGACACCTCACCCGACGGAGTGCATCATGACTGCTTCATCCCCGGTGCTCTCCGTCCGCGGGCTGACCGTCGGCTATCGCGTCAAACATCAGCACCGCGACGTCGTGCACGACATCTCCTTCGACGTCGAGCCCGGCCAGGTCCTCGCCCTCGTCGGCGAGTCCGGCTCGGGCAAGACGACGACCGGTCACGCCATCCTCGGGTTGCTGCCCGGCAACGGCGCCGTCACCGGGGGATCGATCTCCTTCCGCGGCGAGGACCTCACCACGTACACCGGCAAGCAGTGGCGGGATCTGCGCGGCCGATCGATCGCGCTGATCCCGCAGGACCCGACGGTCTCGCTGGATCCCGTTCGGCGGGTGGGACATCAGGTGGAGGACGTGCTGCGCCTGCACACCGATCTCGACGCCGACGCCCGCCGCGAGCGCGTGTACGAACTGTTCGAGCTCGTCGGCTTCACCGATGTGCAACGCCGGTTCCGCCAGTATCCACATGAGCTCTCCGGCGGGATGCGTCAACGGGTGCTGATCGCCGCGGCGGTGGCCGGCGATCCCGATCTGATCATCGCCGACGAGCCGACGTCGGGCCTCGATGTGACGGTGCAGAAGCAGGTCCTCGATCTCATCGACAGCCTGCGGGAACGGTTATCGACGAGCATCGTGCTCGTCACCCACGATCTCGGTGTCGCAGCGGATCGCTCGGACGTGATCGGGGTGATGCAGCAGGGCAGGCTGGTGGAGATCGGCGCGACCGCCGAGGTCATCGCCG
This sequence comes from Agromyces sp. NPDC029043, assembly GCF_055564615.1. Taxonomy (NCBI): domain Bacteria; kingdom Bacillati; phylum Actinomycetota; class Actinomycetes; order Micrococcales; family Microbacteriaceae; genus Agromyces; species Agromyces sp. NPDC029043. Next base: position 29,949 of record NZ_JBVHVX010000012.1, read on the forward strand.
CACCACAGCACGAATACACCCGACGCCTCCTCGCCGCTGTGCCGTCGCGCACGCTGCGCAACGATCGGCCGGCGCCGCCCGCGGACGCACCGCCGGTCATCGAGGTGACCGATCTGCGCAAGGAGTACGGCGAATTCCCCGCCGTCGACGGCATCTCGTTCTCCGTCCGGGCGGGCGAGACGCTGTCGATCGTCGGCGAATCGGGCAGCGGAAAGACGACGACGGCGCGCATCCTCACCGGCCTGACCTCGGCGACCGCCGGCCGAGTAACCTTGTTGGACAACGAGATCACCGGACTTGGGCGTCGCGGCTTTCGCCCACTGCGTCGCGACGTGCAGATCGTCTATCAGAATCCGTACTCGTCGTTCGATCCGCGGTTCGACGTGTTCGACGTCGTCGCCGAACCCCTTGTCGCCTTCGACGACGGGATGCCCTGGATCGGTCGCTTCTCCAAGCGCGCGCGGCGTCGTGCGTTGCGTGAGCGCGTCGTCGCCGCACTCGAATCCGCCGCTCTCCCCGCCGACTTCATCGATCGACACCCGCGGGAACTCTCCGGCGGGCAACGCCAGCGGGTCGCGATCGCGCGGGCACTGGTCGTGGAGCCACGGGTACTGGTGCTCGATGAGCCGATCTCCGCGCTCGACGTCTCGGTGGCCGCACAGATCCTCGAACTGCTGGAGCGGCTGCAGCGTGAGCGCGGCCTGACGTACGTGTTCATCTCGCACGATCTGTCCGCGGTGGCCGCGATCTCCGACCGGGTCGTCGTCATGCGGCAGGGACGCATCGTCGAGCAGGGCAGCGTCGATCAGGTCTTCTCCTCCCCCACCGACGACTACACCGTCGGACTCCTCTCCGCGATCGCCGGACGCGATCTGGTCGCCCTCGATGGAAGGTCCCCGTCATGACCGCACACCCCGCCACATTCGACGACGCGCTGGTGCGCATCCGGGAGGTGTTCGCCGAGTTGGCCGTCGGTGCCGGCGAGCGCGATCTGCATCACGAGCACCCCGACGCGTTGATCCGGAAACTGGCCGACGCAGGCTTCGGCACGCTGCGCGTACCCCGCGAGTTCGGTGGATTCGACGTCGATCTGCCCACCCTGTTCGACCTGCTTGCCGAAGCGGGACAGGCGGATTCGAATGTGCCGCAGATCTGGCGGGGTCACTTCACCACCACCGAGATCCTGCGTCAGGAGGCCGATCCGGAGATCCGACGCCACTGGCTGACAAAGGTCGCCGCAGGAGCCGTGTTCGGCAACGCGCAGTCCGAGCCGTCGGCACAGGTCGCCGGCGTCGGCGACGGCGCCGGTTGGGGCACCATCACGACGCGCATCCGGCTCGACGACGACAGTGTCCGCGTCGTCTCGGGAACCAAGTTCTACTCGACGGGATCGCGCTTCGCCGATTACATCCGCACCGCCGTCCTCGACGACGACGGCACCCGCGGTTTCGCGGTGCTGCCCGCCCGGCATCCCGGCGTGGAGCACGTCGACGACTGGGACGGGATCGGGCAACGGCAGACCGGCAGTGGAACAACCGTCCTCACCGATGTGCCGGTGGAACCGTTCGGCGACGTGGGCGCCTACCGCGAGTCGCTGCGCGGCCTGGACTCGTTCGTGCAGATCGTGCATCTGGCCAACCTCACCGGCATCGCGCGCTCGATCGTCGCCGAGACCACCGCGATCGTCCGGGGGCGCACCCGCACCAGTCGTCACGCGCTGACCCAGGACGCGAGCACCGATCCGGACGTGCTGGCGGTGATCGGCCGGTTGCAGGCTCGGGCGGTCACTGCGGAATCGTTGCTGCGCACCGCGGCGACGGCACTGCAGGGTGCACACGCGGCGGGCACCGAGGAGGATTTCGTCGACGCCTACATCACGACGTCGGCGGCGCAGATCGCGGTGATCGACGCCGTTCTCGACGCGGCGAGCGCCGCGTTCGACGCGGGCGGATCGTCGACGGCCCGCAACGGTGTTCACCTCGACCGGCATTGGCGCAACGCGCGGACGTTGGCCTCCCACAATCCGGTGATCTACAAGCCACGCGTCGTCGGCGATTACGTGGTCAACGGCGTCGGCCCGGAGTCCGGGTATTACGCCGGGAAGCCGTCGGTCGGGGCCGGCGGGGCCGATGCCGGCGGGGTCGATGCCGAGGGGATCACGCGATGAGCCGGCAGCTGCATCTCAACGTCAACATCCTCAACGCCGGGGTGTTCGGTGGATCGTGGCGGTTCCCCGGGACCGACGGGCTGGCGAGCTATCGCATCGAGCACTACACGTCGATCGCGCGCAAGGCCGAGCAGGCTCGCCTCGACGCGGTGTTCCTCGCCGACGGGCCGCTCCTCGACCCGAGCATCCGCCACCGGACCGGGAACAATCTCGAGCCGACGTCGGTGCTGGCCCGGATCGCCGCGCAGACGGAGAACATCGGGCTGATCGGCACGTTGTCCTCGTCGTACAACGATCCCGACGAACTCGCCCGCCGCCTCGGCGATCTCGACTATCTGAGCGGCGGCCGCTTCGGGTGGAATGTGGTGACGACCGCCGGGCCGATCGCCGCCCGGAACTTCGGCCGCGACCGCGAACCCGATCACGCCCTGCGCTACCGGCGAGCCGCCGATCTCGTCGACCGCGTCGTCGCGTCCTGGGATGCGCGGACGTCGCATATCTCGCCACAGGGCCGCCCGGTGGTGGTGCAGGCCGGCGGCTCCAGCGACGGCAAGAGACTTGCCGCACGAGTCGGCGAGGTGATCTTCTCCGCGGATCAGGAGCTCGACCGCGCCCGCGCGTTCCGCACCGAACTACGCGACGGCGCGGCGTCGTTCGGGCGCGATCCGGATGAGATCGTGGTGCTGCCCGGATTGTCGACGGTGCTCGGCAGTACGGAGGCGCAAGCGTGGGAGCGGCGCGAGCAGCTCGACGCGCTACTACCCGATGCCTATGCCCGACAACGACTCTCCGGACAACTCGGCTTCTCCCTCGACGGCCTCGACGATGCCGAGCCGCTGCCGCGTGACCTTCTCGTCGATCCCGACGAGGCGGGCGGATCGCAGACCTTCTACCGGGTGGTGCGCGAGATCATCGACCGCGAGAATCCGACACTCGGGCAGCTGCTCAAGAAGCTGTCCGGGGGCGGTGGGCACCGGATCGTCGTGGGTACGCCGGAGCAGGTTGCCGACGACATCGAACGCTGGTTCCGCGCGGAGGCGGCCGACGGCTTCAACGTGATGCCCGACGTGCTGCCCTCCGGCTTCGACGACTTCGCCGAGCAGCTCGTCCCCGAACTCCAGCGGCGCGGATTGTTCCGCACCGACTACGACGGCACGACGCTGCGCGGCCATCTGGGACTCCCGGTGCCGCAGCTGCGTTCCACACCGGCCGCAACCCTCGTCAGCGCACGCTAAGGAACCCTGTACATGACCGTTGTTCTCGAACTGGCCGTGGGTGATTCGCCGGATCAGGTGACCGTGACCGACGCCGAACGCCTCGTCGATGCCGCCCGCGACGCAGGGGTGACCGCGATCCGCCTCGTCGACCGCGGACCCGGACACCCGCCCACCCTCGATCCGTCGACGGTCGGCGCGTATCTCGCCGGCGCATACGGCGGGATCGGCTACATCGTCGACGTACCCACCACTGGTAACGCGCCGTTCAACCTGGCGCGCCGCATCCTGTCTTTCCACCGGGCCACCGGCGGCTTCGTCGGGCTCGCCCTGCGTCCCGGGGCGGGCGATGAGGTCACCGGCGAGGTCGGCTCGGACGGCGGCGGGGCCGACTCCGACTCGGCGTCGGCGCGCAGGTGGTCGGAGTATGCCGGTGTCCTCACCGAGTTGTGGGAGTCGTTCCCGGTCCAGGCGCTCCTCGGCGATCAGGACGCGGCGATCGTGGCCGATGACGCGCTCATCCAGCCGATCGATCATGTCGGTGAATTCTATTCCGTCGCAGGACCTCTCGATGGACCGTCATCGCCGCAGGGCCGGCCGGTGCTCGTCGCGACCGATGTACCGACACTTCACTGGGATCGGCCGGCGGCCATCGCGGATGCGGTGATCGTCGATCACACCGAGATCGACGGCGCGGATGTCGCGCTGTCGGCGGCGCTGGACCGAATCGGACGTCACCGCCGAGAGGTCGCGTTGCTGGCTCGTCTCGATGTGGACGACGCCGATCCACTCCTGCAGGCGCTGGCCTCGACGACCGTCGACGGCGTCGTCCTCGTGCATCGCGATCGGCCCGAGGACACCATCGCGGTGCTCCGCAACATCGTGACCCGCATCGGGCGCGAGACACCCCGGCATCTGCGGCAGGCATTGGGTCTGCGCGTTCCCGACGAGGCCCCTGGCCTTCCCCGCCACGAGGAGGTACTGCGATGACCGCAGTCGACATCGACACACCAACCATTCTGTCCGTCAACGGAATACGATCAGCGATCGCCCCGGCACTGGAGCGGATCGCCGCATCGGCCCGCGTACGGGAAGACAGCCGGGATTACGCCTTCGACGATGTCCGCTCGCTCGGCGCGTCCGGTGTCGTGCTGACCGGGATCGCCGTCGACGACGGTGGTGCGGGCGGCAGCATCCGCGACGTGGTGGAGGTGATCATCGACATCGCACGCGCGGATTCCAATGTGGCACAGTCTCTTCGCGCGTCATTCTTGCTGGCCAACCAGATCGCGGGGCGCTCGGATCTGCCGCTGCGTGAGATCAACCTGGCGCGCCTGCGTACCGGGGCACTGTTCGCGGGCACCGGTAACGAACGCAATGGCGGTGCGAGCGGCAGTGTGTCCACGACGGCGCGTCGGATCGACGGCGGATATGTGATCAACGGCCGCAAGTACTATTCGACGGGCGGGCTCTACGCGTCGTACTTCTCGGCGCAGGCCATCACCGACGACGGCACGACGATCCGCTTCACCCTCCCCACCGATCGCAGCGGCGTCGAACGGCTCGATGATTTCGACGCCATCGGTCAACGGCTCACGCAGAGCGGTTCGACGCGGCTGACCGATGTGCGGGTCTCCGACGACGAGGTCGTGATCGTCGGCGAGGCCACCCCGGACAACCCTTGGCTCGGATCGTTCGCGCAGCTGTATCTGGCCGCGGTGCAGGCGGGTATCGCGGCGCGGGCTCTCGACGACGCGGTGTGGTTCACCCGGGAGAAGGCGCGACCGATCAAGCACAGCAGCGCGCAGAGCAGCGTCGACGATCCGTATGTCCGCCAGACCGTCGGGGAGATCGCCGCGCGGGCGCAGGCGGCACGGGCCGTCGTGTTGCTCGGTGCGGAGGCATTGCAGACGGTGCGCGGGCTGACCGGTGACGACGCTCGGCGGGCGGGTGCGGAGGCCGCCGTCGTGGTCGCTCAGGCCGGGGTCGTCGCGATCGAATCCGCCTTGCGCGCATCGGAATTGCTGTTCGACGTGGGTGGCGGGTCCATCACCAACCGTGATCTCGGATTCGATCGGCACTGGCGCAACGCCCGGACCGCGGCCAATCACAATCCGCGGCAGTGGAAGGCCGCGGTCGCCGGGGCGTATCACCTCACCGGCGAGGAACCACCCACGAGTGGGCTGTTCTGAACCCGACCTATCCCGGTCCCATCGGGACCCGTGGCACCATCGAGAGGAAGTCATGACCATCGAGGTCACCCGCACCCTGGGGCGCACCGGAGTGCCCATCACCCCATTGACGTTGGGCACCATGAACTTCGGGCGGTGGCAGCAGGAGGATGAGAGCATCCGAATCATCCATGCCGCGCTCGACGCCGGCATAACCTCCGTCGACACCGCCGACGTCTACGCGCAGGGCACCTCCGAGGAGATCGTCGGGAAGGCGCTCGCGGGACGCCGCGACGAGGTGTTCCTCGCGACCAAGTTCCACGGGCAGATCGGCGACGACCCGCGCCGGGCGGGCAACTCCCGACGCTGGATCACCCGGGCCGTCGACGACAGTCTGCGGCGCCTCGGCACAGACCGGATCGATCTGTATCAGGCCCACCGGCCGGACCCGCACACGTCACTGCTGGAAACACTTCAGACGCTCAACGGTCTGATCACGCAGGGCAAGATCCTGTACTACGGCACCTCGGTCTTCCCCGCGCATCAGCAGGTGGAAGCGCACTGGCTGGCCGAGAAGCACGGATTGATCGCGCCGCACACCGAGCAACTGCCGTACTCGCTGTTGGTGCGCGGGGTCGAGCGCGAGGTGTTCCCGGTCGTCCGGCGTTACGGCGTCGGAGTGCTCTCCTACGGACCGTTGGCCGCGGGGTGGCTGTCCGGGAAGTATCGGGTCGGCGGCGATCAGCCGGCGTCGGCGCGTGCCGATCTCATCCCGGGTCGGTTCGACGTCGCGGCGGCGCAGAATCAGCGCAAGCTGCAGGCGGCGGATGCCCTGGCCGCGCTGGCCGAGGAGAACGGCCTGTCGTTGATCGAGCTCTCGATCGCGTTCGCGCTGATCATCCCGCGGTCAGCTCGGTGATCATCGGCCCGCGCACGCAGGAGCACCTGGAGACCTACCTCAAGGCCGTCGACGTACGTCTCGACGATGCCATCCTCGATCGGATCGACGGCATCGTCGAACCCGGAACGCAATTCCACGACCGCGATACCGGTCGTGATACCCCGTCACTGCAGCCCGCGGCGCTGCGTCGGGCGTCGTAGGTCTTCTGCTTTCACCCCCTCATCCACTCACCGATCTTCGATCTCCTACCGAAAGGCGCTGTCCCCCATGGCAAACTATGGACCCACCGAACTCACCTACACCGCGGAGCCGTCGCGCTACGAGAAGCTCCCCTATCGCCGCACCGGCCGCTCCGGACTGGACCTGCCGTCGTTCTCCTTCGGGCTCTGGCAGAAGTTCGGCACCGATTACCCGTTCGAGACGCAGCGCGACATCATCCTGCACGCCTTCGATCTGGGGATCACCCACTTCGACAACGCCGACCGCTACGGTCCGCCGCACCGCGCCGCGCAGAAGAATTTCGGTCGGGTGTTGGCCAAGGACCTCGCGCCCTACCGCGACGAGATCATCCTGTCGACCAAGGCGGGCAACGCGATCGGCCCGAGCCCCTACCAGAAGGGCGGTTCGCGCAAGTCGCTGTTGGCGTCGCTCGAGCACAGTCTGCGGGACCTCGACACCGACTACGTCGACATCTTCTATCACCACAGCCCGGATGAGTCGACGCCGCTCGAGGAGACCGTCAGCGGACTCGCCTCCGCTGTGCAGCAGGGCAAGGCGCTGTACGTCGGCATCTCGAATTATCAGCCGGACCGCGCCCATCAGATCGCCGAGTTGCTGCGTGAGGCCGGCGTTCCGCTGCTCATCCATCAGCCGCGCTACTCGATCTTCGATCGACGGGTGGAGCAGAACGGGCTGCTCGATCTCGCCGAGCAGGATGGCTTCGGATTGATCGTGTATTCACCTCTGGCGCAAGGCTTGTTGACGAACAAGTACCTGGAGTCGATCCCGGACGGCGCACGTGCCGTGAACAGCACGTTCCTGTCACCGGACGTCATCGACGAGACCTACCGTCAGCGCGCCAACGAGCTCAACAAGCTGGCGGAGGCGCGGGGGCAGTCGTTGGCGCAGTTGGCGTTGCAGTGGGTGCTGCGGCAGCCGGCCGTGAGTTCGGCGCTGATCGGTGCGAGCTCCACCTGGCAGCTCGATCACAACGTGCAGGCACTGCAGTTCCCGGATTTCACCGCCGACGAGTTGGCGCTCATCGACGAGCACGGCGTGCACGGCACCGGGCTGAATCTCTGAGATGAGCGGATCTCACCCCGGGTCTCCGAGTCCGCCACGGCTGAACTTCCTGCTCCACCTCGACCGCGATCAGCCGGTCGAGCAGGCCTACTCCGACGCCATCGAGTTGTTCCGAGTCGCCGAGGATCTGGGTTATGACTCGGGGTGGGTGATCCAGCGGCATTTCCGGCAGGGCAGGGAGCATGTGTCCTCGCCGTTGCCGGTGCTGGCGGCGATCGCCCAGCACACCACCCGCATCGGGTTGGGTACCGGAGTACTGGTGCTGCCGCTGGAGGATCCGTTGCGGGTCGCCGAGGATGCGGCCACCGTCGATGCGCTCAGCGGTGGCCGCCTGGAGCTGGGGGTCGGGTCGGGTCCCTTCCCGGGCGCCTGGGAGGCGTTCGGGAAAGATCTCACCGACCGGCAACGGATCTTCGGTGAAGCGGTCACACGACTCCACGAGGTGCTCGACGGCGGCCCGCTGAACTCCGGCGGCGAATCCCTGCATCCATCGGGTGCCGGGGTGCGTCGTCGACTATGGCAGGCGACGACCAGCAATCCCGACTTCGCACATGCCTCCGCTGCCGCGGCGGCGCTGGCGGGTGACGGACTGCAGTTGTCGCGGGCGAATGTGTGGGGCGGCGGCACCGTCGACGATGCGCAGGCCGCGCAGGCGTCGTGGATCGAGTCGTACCTCGCGGCCTGGCAGGACACGCAACGGCCTCCACGCGTTCAGGTGTCGCGCGCGGTGTATCCGCATCCGGATCGGGCCGAAGCGGTCCGCCTGGTGACGCCGGGTGTGCATCGGTGGCGTACTTGGAGCACATCGGGCGCTCCGAAACCCATCGAGAGTGTCGAGGAATATCTCGCCGCGGACCGCGCATTACTCGGGCCTGCCGAACTCATCGCCGAACAGTTGTCCGCCGATCCGGCCGTCGGATTGGCAACCGATCTGCTCGTCAGCTTCGTCCCTGGAGTCCCGGATCTCGACGAGCACATCCGTCTACTCGAATCGACCGCGCAGCAGTTGGCACCACTGCTGGGGTGGCGCCCGCACGAAAGAAGTTGATGATGACCAGTTTTCACCTGAATCTGTCCCTGATGACGCCTGGCCACTTCCGGCAGGCGTGGCGGTTACCGCACGCCGATCCGCTCGCCTACCTCGACATCGACTACTTCCAGCGGTTGGCGCGGATCGCCGAGGAGGCCTCCATCGACGCCGTGTTCCTGGGCGACGGCCCGGCGCTGCGCGGCGAGATCGAGGAGGCTCCCGGAACCGGGCTGGATCCGGCGGTGCTGCTGGGCAACATCGCGGCGATCACCGACAACCTGGGGATCGTGATCACGAGTTCCACGACCTACAACTCGCCCTATAACCTCGCCCGCCGATTCCAGGCGCTGGATCATGTGACGAAGGGCCGCGCGGCGGTCAACATCGTGACCACGGGAACACCCGCTGCCGCAGCCAATTTCGGGCTGCCCGCGCACCCCGACAAGGAGTCACGGTATCGCCGCGCGTGGGAGTTTCTCGACGTCGTCACCCGGCTGTGGGACAGCTGGCGGCCGGGGTGGCTCATCGCGGACAAGACGTCCGGGCGCTACGCCGATCCGGCACGGATCGAGTCGATCGATCATGACGGCGAGTTCTTCTCCGTCGCCGGACCACTCCCGGTGGCACCCGGCCCCCAGGGCCGCCCGATCATCGTGCAGGCGGGCGGTTCGGAGGGGGGCCTGAAGCTGGCCGGCGATTTCGCCGACGTCGTGTTCACGGTTGCCCAAACCCAGTCCAAGGCAATCGCTTTCCGTGACGAGATCCGACGACGGGCCGCCGTCGCGGGTCGCCATCCCGATCATGTGAAGATCTCGCTCGGCGTCGTCGTGCTGGTCGGACGGGATGAGGCCGATACGGTGGCCCGCGCCGAGGCGCTGTATGCGACGCTCCCCATCGAGCGGCTCACCGCCGAGTTGGTGACGAACCTCGGTCTGGCGCCCGGATCGTTCGGCCCGGATGATCCGATTTCTGCCGACGACCTTCCCGACGTCATTCCCGGCACCGCCTTCTCCACCGGATTCAGCGTCTCCACCCGGGCACTGATAGCCGAAACCCCGCGTACACCAAGAGAATTGGTGCAGCGGGGTGCGGGTGGATCGGGGCATCGGCTGCTGGTTGGTTCACCGGAGCAGATCGCCGACGACCTGCAGGCGTGGTTCGAGGCGGGTACGGCCGACGGCTTCACGATCATGCCCGCCGACACGTCGGTCGACCTCGAGAACTTCGCGCGCCTCGTCGTACCCATCCTGCAGGACCGCGGTCTGTTTCATCGCGGGTACCCGGCCCCGACCCTGCGGGAACGGTTCGGGTTGCCGTTCCCGCACCCGATCGTGGCGCCGGCCGACGCCGCGTCGGGATGACACCGGCAGCCTAGGCTTCGACCTCGATCTCGGGGAGCGAGGCGAGGACTGCTGCCTTCAGGTCATCGATCGACGCCGTGCCGGAGGCCAGGACCGCCGTCGACGCGTCGTCGGCCACCTCGATGATCCCCAGCAGGAGATACTCGGGGCGCAGCTGGCGGTCACCGCGCTCGCGCGCGATCTCGACCGCGGTGCCGAGGGCGTCGCGGGTGTCGGATGCGAAGCGCGGCTTGGTGCCTCGCCCGCGCGGGCCGCGTCGGCCGCGACCCTGCTCCCACGGACCCTCGCCGCGCTCGCCCCACGAACCGGGGCCGCCGGGTCCGAATCCTTCGGGTCCGAATCCTTCGGGTCCGAATCCTTCGGGACCGAACCCGCGACCGCGGCCACGCCCATGACCACTGCGGCCATGCCCGCGTCCCCGGCCACGCGCGGCGCGCCCCTCGGGGCCGCAGTCGCGGCCACCGCGCCGAGGTCCGGGGCGATCGCCCCATCCCTCGGAGAGGTCGTCGCCGAACCGGTCGTGCACGGCTGCTCGGACCTTGTCCAGGTCGATGCCGATGCTGCGCAATGCTTCTCGATCCTCCTCGTACCGTGCGGCCGCACTCTCCTCGACGTCGGCGTCGACATCGTCGGCGTGCTCGTCGTGATAGGCGGCCGCGGCGGCGCGTGCGGTGTCCAGCTTCAGCCCGTTCTCACCCAGGAGGGTGAAGATCGGAGTGCGTGCGTTGCACAGCATCCCGAGGACCAGATGATCGTTGCCGAGTCGTCGGTGTCCGAGATCGGCTGCTTCCTGTGTGGCGAAGACGAGCAGTGTGCGGTCTTCGCGTGCGAATCGCTCAAACATGAGTTCTTCTCCTTCTGACCCGAATCATCGGGTCTCACGTGGTGAATGCTTCTGATGCACGGCCTGCCGGCTGATCTGCAATACGTCTGCGATCGCCTGCCAGCTCCAGCCCTTGGTGCGCGCGTTGGCGACCTGGACCTCCTCGAGTCGGTCGGCCAGTGTTCGCAACGCACGCACTGCGGCCAGTCCACGGGCCGGGTCGTCGGCGGCTGCCTCTCGGGCGAGCTCATCGCCGGTGGCCTCGGTGTCTGTGGGCTTCTGGTCGTCGTGCATGTTGTCAGGTTATGTTGACGAATCATGGTCAAGAAAAATTGACAAACTCGTCGGACCAACCTCTCCGGATGTCGGGGGTGTGACCTATTCTGATCTCCTGACCTGCGACAGGAAGGCCAAACGTGAGCGTCCCCAGCCGGATCGGGATCGTGGAGGACCATGCGGTGACGATCGTCGGGCTGCGCGGCATACTCGAGCCACATCCCGACGTGGAGATCGTCGCCGCGGCGCCCACCGTCGCCGAATTGCTCGCGATCACGTCTGATCTCGACCTCGCGATCCTGGACCTGCGGCTTCCCGACGGGTCGTCGCCGGCCGCGAATGTCGCCGACCTGCAGGCGGCAGGTATCGCGAACATCCTGGTGTTCACCTCCGGCGAGGAGCCCTACCTCGTCCGGACCGCGGCCAAGGCCGGTGTACTCGGGGTGGTCCGCAAATCCGAGCACGACGTCGTCGTCGTCGACGCCATTCGCACGGCGCTGGGCGGCGGCATGGTCGGCACGATGGATTGGGCCATCGCCATCGACAGTGACCCCGATTTCGCCGCGGTCCACCTGAGTCCGCGGCAGCGCGAGGTCCTCAGTCTTTATGCGTCGGGCGAATCGGCGGCGCGCGTGGCGTCGCTGTCGCATCTGTCCACCGACACCGTCAACGCCTATCTCGCCCGTATCCGGCAGAAGTACGCGGAATCCGGGCGACCCGCACCCACCAAGACCGATCTCTACCAACGAGCATTGGAAGACGGATGGCTACCCTTTCCCCGGCGCAAGCGTCACTGACGTCACCGTCGTCGCCCGCCCACGCGACGATCAGCGAGAACAGCGCCGAGATCCGCATCGAGCGTCTGTTCTCGATCTTCGTCGCCGCGGGGTACATCGGCTACGCCTTCGTCCTGGAACCGACGATTGCCGAGCAGTGGGAACTCACCGCGGCGTGGTGGAGTTACGGGTCGTTGCTGCTGATCTTCGGCCCTGCCGCCGTGCTCATGGTGGCAGCGCTGGCACGTCGACGACGAATCATGCGGTGGGCAACGCGCGCATGCGCTTTCGGGTTCATCATCGCCGCGGTGACCTGGTGGCCGGCCTGGACCGGTGATCCGCTCCCCGGCCGCAACGCCATCTGGTTCAGCATCATCCCCGGGCTCGCCGCGCTCGCCGCCGCCATCACGATGTCCACGCGCGCCACGCTCGCCGTCATGGTCGTGGCGGTGCTGGCCGTGCAGATCGCGCGGCCGCCCTCGTCGTACTACGAGCATCTCCTGCCCGCCATCCTGTTCGCCCTTGCCTTCATCATCCTGTATGTCGGGGCGGCGCTGATGGCGATGCGGACGGGCCGCCTGCTCGACGCCACCCAGGCCGACGCCTACGCCGACGCCGCGGCCGCCGCCGAGGTCGATGCCCGACGCAGCCAGCGCAGCCACATCGACGCGCTGCTCCACGACTGGGTGATCTCCACCCTGCTCGCCGCCGCCCGGCAGGGAAATACGGAAACCGTTCAGCAACAGGCACTCACGACAATGGACAAGCTCGACTCCCCGCCACCGGAGATCACGACGATGTCGGCGGCATCCGCATTGACCCGGCTGCGTGCCGCGGTGCTCGCCGTCGACGTGACACAGCCCGTGTCGTCGTCGATGTCCGACGACGCCGCCGACGTCCGGTTCCCCGTCGAGGCGATCGATGTCCTCGACGCCGCGATCTCCGAGGCCCTGCGCAACAGCCTGCTCCACGCCGGTGACGCCGCCACGCGCACCGTTGCGATAGCTGTCACCGCGGACGCCATCGACATCACGATCGCCGATGACGGAGTCGGTTTCGACATCGCCGCCGTCCCACCGCACCGCCTCGGATTGGCCGTCAGCATCCTCTCGCGGGTGCGATCACTGCCCGGCGGTTGGGCCAGTGCGACGTCGACGCCGGGACAGGGCACCACAATCGAATTGCGCTGGACGGTGTCGTCATGAGCCGATTCCTCGACTTCCGGTTGAACCAGGAAACCGGCGACGTCCGCTCGCTGCTGGGCATGAACACCCGCATCGCCTACGCGTTGGTGGCGTTCTTCATCATCGCCCAGACGACGCAGTTCGCCATGTCCAGCGCCGGGCTCACGTCGCTGTGGCCGGGCATCCTCGGACTGATTCTGTTGGCGCTGTGCGGTTTTGCGCTGCTCACCGTCAGCCCCGACCCGTTGCCGCTCGGCGTGACCATCGCGATGGTCGTCGCCATGCCCCTGGCGGTGTTCGGCGGCCTGCACGCGGCTCCGGGTCAGGAACCGTCGGCCGGACAGATGTGGTTCTACGGCGGGTACACGATGGTGTGCACGTATATGTGCGTGCGCGGGCGCGTCGGGTGGGCGTGGGCCGCCATGGTGCTGATCATCGGCGCCACGATGCTGTGGGCAACGCAGACCGGGCAGGGTCCACTCGTCGGGTTTGCCAGGAGCTCGGTCAATCTCGGACCACTGCTGATGTCGACGCTGTTCGCGGCCAGCATCCGCCCGGCGGCCAAGAACATCTATCAGATCAGGCAGCGGTCGGTGGATCAGAACGCCTCGCGGGCGGCCGCCGTCGCCGCGCTGCAGGAGCGCGACGTACAGATCGACCGTCTCAACACGCTGGTGCGGCCGACCCTCGAGCGGATCGCGCAGAGCACCCCGCTCACCGACGACGAGCGCGATGAATGCCGCAAACTCGAAGCGCAACTCCGAGATTCGCTGCGTGCGCCGATCCTGGCCGGCACCCGCATCACCGCCGACGCCGCTGCCCGGGCGCGCGATCGGGGGGTGGAGGTGATCATGGTCGACGGGCATGCGCTGGACGACGCCGCACCCGAGGTCTGCGAGCACGTGCTCGACGGGCTCGCCCAATGCCTCGACGCCACGACCGGCGGGTCGATCGTCGTGCGCGTCCTGCCGCCGGATCGCAGCCTGACAGCCACCGTCGTCATCGACCCGACCGACGCGATACCCACACGCGTCGAGTTCCTCGCCGACGGAACCTGCCGTACCGAGTCCGCGGCACCGGAATCGGCGGTCGCGCCTCACGGATGAACCGGTCGCAATCGCTCGTTTCCTCGGTTATCAGCGGCTAGACTCCGCGGTATGCGGGATCGCGGATGTCGGCATTGCCAGCACACACGGCGTGCGCACGAGCATCATCGCAGCGGCACCGACTGCGCCCTGTGCGGCTGCCCCCGATATGCGGCACGACGATGGTGGCAGCGCGATCGGGTCGTCGACGAGATTCCCGCGGCCATTCCGTTCGTGCGGCGGGACAACCGCCCCGCGTCGACGCCGGATACGCCCGACGAGCCGCGGCCTGCGGCGCAGTAGGGGCGCAGTAGGGCCATCGGCTATTCGGTCAGGATCGACTCGCTGATGTTCATGCGGGCCGCGCGCACGGCGGGAACGAGCGCGCCCACCAGACACAGGCCGCACGCCACGACGACGAAGATCAGGGTGTTCCACTGCATCGCGAACTCCACCTGCACCGACGTCGTCGCGGTGAGGATCTTGTCGCTCAGCCAATGCAGGACACCACCGATGATCACGCCGACGACCGATCCGACGATGGCGACGGCCGCGGCCTCGGCGAGCACCATGCGGGAGATGAAGCGCCGCGACGCACCCATGGCGCGGAGCACGCCGAGCTCTCGACGACGCTCGATCACCGACAGCAGCAACGTGTTGAGCAGGGCGATCGCGGCCGCCCCCGCGACGATCCATTGGATCGCGACGGTGAACGCGCCCGACTGTTCGGCAAGTGCCTGAGCGGATTTCAGCGCTTCGGCGCCGCTGTGCACATCGCCGGTCCGGCCGCCGGGCAGCGGAGTGCGCTCGACGATGGCGGTGAGTTCGGAACGCACCTGCGCGGGGTCGGCGCCGGGATCGAGCGTGATCTGCAGGTAGGTCGCACCGTGACGGTCGAACCAGTCCTCGAGCACCGGCAACGAGATCGCGGCGGTACCCGAGTCGATGGCGACATAGTCGACGGTGTCGAGGATCTTGGCGTCGTGAAAACCGGTCGGAGTGGCCAGCCGGAGCGTGTCCCCGGTCTGGACACCGATGGTGCGGGCGAGCACATTCGACAGCAGAATCCCGTTGCCCGCGAGCATTTCTCGTAATGCCTCCGGGCTCGCCTTCTTCGTGAACGGTGCCATCGAGCGGTCGGTGAGTCCCTGCAGCAGGATGCGCGCCTCCCCCACGTTCACCGACGCCCACTGGCCCGGTACGACACTCGCGACGCCCGGTACCCGCGCGGCGTCGTCGGCGATGGTGGGAGCCAACAGCGGTGCGGTCGGCACCTGACCGTTGGGTTGCGAGGAGACGTAGAAGTCCGGATCACCCAGTCCGTCAAGGGAATCGGAGATCGAGTCGACGAGGTTGCTGAGTGCGCCGGAGGTCCCCATGCCCACCGAGATGGCGACGGCGACGGTCATCAGGGTGGCCCACGCGCGACGCGGCGCGCGGTCGGTGTTGACGGCGGCGAGCTGCCCCGGCCCGCCGAAGAGCCGGGCGACACGCACCACGATCCACACGAGCGGGCCGGTCAGCGCGAAGCAGAACAGCAGAATACCGACGGCATAGATGGCGCCCGCGGCGATTGCCGGGCGGTCCGGGATGCGCGTCGCGACGAGGTACGCGGCGATCATCAGGATGATCCCGACGATCGCGGCCACGATCACCACCGCTCCACGGCGGGACCGTCCGTCGGCGACCTCGCCGGGCGCCATCGCCTCGACCGGTGACACCGCGAACACCGATCGCGCGGCCAGTGATGTGGCTGCGACACAGGCGATCACGCAGGCGATGACCGCGACGACCGGCGCATAGCCGGGCAGGTGATAGTCGATGGCGAAGGTGTCTTGGGAGGCCTCCGGAATCCGGCCGATCGCCCAGCGACCCGCGACGATGCCCAACGGGATGCCGATGAGTCCGCCCACCAGACCGAAGATCGCGGCCTCACCGAGGAGATCACCGACGAGATAGCCGCGCCGGGCCCCGAGCGCACGCAGCATCGCCAATGACTGGCGGCGGGAGGCGACGGCCATGTTCATGGTGTTGAACACCAGGAAGCCGGCGATGACCAACGAGATCAACGACACCAACAGCGTGGCGTCGCGCGTGACCGACGTCGAGACCTCGGCCTGCTTGGCCCGGAAATCGGGATTCACCACGACGGCGCGCCCGTCGACGAGCCGGGCCGTCTCGGCGCGCAGGGCGTCGAGATCGGCACCGGGTTTCGCCACGATGAGAATCGAGTCGAGCTTTCCCTCCTGCGAGGAAAGTCGCTGCGCCAGATCGAGATACGCGAAGAGGAAGCGCCCGTTGTTGAGGGCACCACCGTCCGCGTCGTCGACGACCCGCAGGACGCGCACCGGGATGTTGTTGATCGTGACCTGCTGCCCGGCGGTGAGTCCGGTTGCGGCACCCGCGATCACGCCGTCGGTGAGATCTTCCCGGGTGAGACCGGCGTCGTTGTTGCCGGTGGTGTTGTCGCCGGTGTCGCTGGTGCTGTTGACGGCGTCGCGTAGGCCGCTGGAGAGGGAGGTGACGCGATAGTCGGAGCCGATGAGCGGCACCGGCTTTCCGTCGACCATGACTGCGGTGCGGACCATCGGCACGACGGACTTGGCGTCGGGCAGTCCTGCGCGGAGTTGCCCGGCGAGGCCGTCGTCGAGGCCGGAATCCGCGATGGCGGCGACCTCGATCTGCGCGGCCCCGGTGATGGCGGCGTTGAACGCGCGCACCGATTCCGTCATCGATCCGTAGGTGCCGAGGACGGCGATCAGCAACGCCGACGACACGATGACCACCGAGAGCGACGTGAGGATGCGCAGGCGGTGGGTGCGGATCTCCCGCAGGTTCAGGATGCGGATCCGAGTCAGGCCGGACAGGAAGGAGCGCATCGCTCAGGCAACCTTCCCGTCACGCACCGTGATGGTGGTGTCGGCGAAGGCCGCGGCATTGGGATCGTGGGTGACCATGACGACGAGCCGGTCCGGGGCGTCGTGGGCGACCTCGGCGAGCAGTTCGAGGACCGACTGCCCGGTCTTCGAATCGAGGTTACCGGTGGGTTCGTCGGCCAGGAGGATCGTCGGGTTCATGATGAGGGAACGCGCGATCGCGACGCGCTGCATCTGGCCGCCGGACAGTTCCGATGGTCGGTGATCGACTCGGCCGCCGAGGCCGACCCGCTCGAGCAGTTCGATGGCGCGGGGTTTCGCCTTGCGCAGCGACTGATTGTCGAGAAGCCTTGGCAGAGCGACATTTTCCCACGCCGACATGGTCGGGACGAGGTTGAAGAACTGGAAGATGAAGCCGACCTTGGTGCGGCGGAACTCGGAGGCGGCGCGGTCGTCGAGGTTGCCGATGTCGGAGCCGTCGACGGTGATGGTGCCCGAGGTCGGGGTATCGAGCGCCCCGAGGACGTGCAGGAGGGTGGACTTGCCTGCCCCCGACGGCCCGACAACCGAGGCGAACTGGCCGCCGTCGATCGTCAGGTTCAGGCCGTCGAGGGCCCGGACCGTCTGATCCCCCATCCGATACTCACGGACCAGATCCTGTGCGACGACCAGCGCCGTCGTGTTGTCTCCCACGGTCGGATCGTATCGGACCGAGAATGAGACGGATAGCTCAGGACGTCTCAGCTCACGGACCGGGTCAGGGAAGAAGTGCGGTCTATAGCAACCGCCGCGTCAATTATTGACGCGGCGAGCACTATTCACCGCACTTCTTCCCCTGTGGACAGAAATCCGGCGACTACCCGGATCTGGGTAACCCTGACTGCCATGACCACAAAATCCGGGGTGTACCGCTGGGCTGACCTGCAGGAATTCGGCGTCACGCCGCGGCAGGCGGACAAGCTCGTCGCTGCCGGGGACCTGCTGCGCCTCCGGCGCGGCTGGTACGCGACGGGCTCGGCCGATCGGGACGTGGTGTCGGCAGTCAAAGCCGGCGGCGTCTTGAGTTGCGTCTCCGCCCTGAAATGGCGCGGCGTGTGGACACCGTCTACGACCTACCAGTGGAAGACGAAGAAGCTCAAGGGCGGCGCTACGCGGTGGATCCGAGAGCTGCGCACCGCTGAGCGGGTCCATGTGCGCGGGAATGAATCCGCCCACCGGCGCGGCAACTTCGAGTTCTGCCGTCAGCACGGCGATCCCGAGGCGGAAGGGGCCGCCGTCGACGAACTCCCCATCGCTCTGCGCCATGCGGTGCGGTGCCTGGACCCCGAAGGCATTGTGGTGGTGCTGGATTCACTTCAGCACCACAAGCTCATGACCATCACCGAGATCAAGGAGGCCCTGTCGGCCGCACCCCGCCGTATCCGCCGGCTGATATGTCGTTGTGCGCGAGCAGAATCGGGTACAGAGACGATGGTTCGCCTGCGCCTGCGAGCCAAGGGCGTCAAGCTCGAGCCACAGGTCACGATCGCGGGGGTGGGGCGCGTGGACTTCCTGGTCGGACGCAGACTGGTGATCGAAGTGGACAGCAAAGCGCATCACACCGGAGAAGAGAACTACCGCAGGGACCGCGAGCGCGATCTGGAGTTGGTGCGTCTCGGGTACATCGTGGTGCGCATCACCTATGACCAGGTCGTGTACGGCTGGGATGTGGTCGAGAAGAAGATCCTCGAGCTGATCGGCCGACGCGAGCACCTCAAGAAGCTGCAGCCAACCGAGCTGACGGCCGTCCCTGAGCTTGACGACCTGTAGTTCCGGGGGGTACCGGAAGAACTGCGGTCTATAGCGATCACGACGTCAATAATTGACGCGGCGAGCACTATTCACCGCAGTTCTATTCGCCCCACACCCCCGACTCGAAGAACCCGTCAAGCACCTCGGTGGCCGGGGTGAGGTCGAAGCCCTGGGCCACCACCCAGTCGTCGGAGAAGTAGGTTCCGGCGTAGCGCTCGCCGGAATCGCACAGGAGGGTGACGAGGCTGCCGGCCCGGCGCTGGTCGACCATCTCGGCGACCAGTTGCAGTGCGCCCCACATGTTGGTGCCGGTGGAGCCGCCGACGGGGCGGCCCAATCGCTCCGACACACACCGTGCCGTGGCGATGGAGGCGACGTCGGGAACGCCGATCATGCGGTCGATGACCTGCGACACGAACGACGGCTCGACGCGGGGTCGGCCGATGCCCTCGATCCGCGAGCCGACCGCGGAAGTGATTGTGCCGTCCCCGGATTCGTAGGCGGGGAGGAAGACCGAGTTCTCCGGATCGACGACGGCCAGCCAGGTGGGGTGACGTCGGTAGCGCAGATACCGGCCGAGCGTTGCCGACGTGCCGCCGGTGCCCGCGCCGACGACGATCCAGGTCGGGATCGGATGCTCCTCGGCGCCCATCTGGGCGAAGATCGACTCGGCGATGTTGTTGTTGCCGCGCCAGTCGGTGGCCCGCTCGGCCATGGTGAACTGATCGATGAAGTGCCCGCCGAGTTCGGCTTCCAGCCGGAGCGCCTCGTCATAGACATCAGCCGGCCGATCCACGAAGTGGCAGCGGCCGCCCTGCCGCTCGATCAACGCCGTCTTCGACGGTGAGGTGGACCTCGTCATCACCGCGATGAAGGGCACCCCGATGAGGTTCGCGAAGTACGCCTCGCTGACCGCCGTGGACCCCGACGACGCCTCGATGACGGTCGTCCCCTCGCGCACCCACCCGTTGCAGATCGCGTACAGGAACAACGACCGCGCCAACCGATGCTTCAGTGACCCGGTGGGATGGGTGCTCTCGTCCTTCAAATACAGCTCGACGCCGGTCTCGGCACCGGAGGAATCCGTCCAGCGTGCCCAGTCGGGGAGTTCGAAGCGCAGCAGGTGGGTATCGGCGCTGCGCCGGGCGTCGGCCTCGATGATGCGGACCGCGTTCTCCGACCAGGCACGGTCGGAGCGGTGATCGACATCGGCCGCGCCCGGCCAACTCGATGTGGAGTGAGTCATCGGGTCAGGAGTTGTTGCCGCGGAGCCGGGACTGCAGGTCGTCGTGCTTGCGGCGACGCTCGTCGTCGACGGCGGTGATCTGGTCGTTGACGCGGTTGCGCATGGACTTGAACAGGAACATGCCCAGCGGCATCGCGATGAGCACACCGAAGGCCAGCGCGACGATCAGCGGGGGCTCGACACCGAAGATTCGAGGCACGAACATGATCAAAAGTGTGATTAGCGCCACAAGCGCAAGGCGCGCAATGGTGTAGATCGCCAGCGCTCCGGTCAGCCCGGCCGCACTGCCCGCACGGGCGGGGGTCTCCGGAGTCTGGTCAGCGGGCTGTTTCTGCTCGTCGTTCACGGTCTCCAGAGTACGTCCCGAGGCATTTTGCACTCCCTTTACCAAGTACTGACGGTTCGAGTACCTGGGCGATTTGCGTGTATTCATGTCCCGTAGCGGAGACGCAAACTCCGCACCTCACGAAGGGAACACACCGTGACCACTCTCGAGACCCCGACTGGTTTCATCACGCCGGGCATCGCCAGCCAGCACACCCTGACCCCCGGCCAGGTCGCGGCGATGTTCAACGTGAATCCCAAGACCGTCGCGCGCTGGGCCAGCGCGGGCGTGCTCGGCTCGATCCGCACTCCCGGCGGCCACCGTCGCTTCCGCGAGAGCGACGTCGTGGAGCTGCTCAACCGCCGTACCCCGTAATCGCGGAGGTCGGCGTCGGCCCGCGGGGTCGTCGACGCCGATCGGGCCGACTCAGCAGCCGACACCGCCCCCGTGAACGCCGGACTCACGTACGCTGGAAGTGACGTGAAGGGAGGGTGTCGTGGCGTACCTGTTCGCACTCATCGGCATCGTGGCCATCGGTTTTCTGCTCTGGCGCGCATTCGGACCTTCACTGAATTCCGACGACGGTCCGTCGGCTCCGCGCACCGGTGGCCGTGCGGCGCCCCGCGGCCCCGACGATGATCCGGAATTTCTCCATGATCTCGATCGCCGTACCCGCGGTCCCAATGGTTCGGGGACAAACGGTCCCGATACCGACGACCTGAAATAAAGTCAGAAACGCAATTTTCTTTTCGCTCGTGAATTAGCCGCGAGGCAGAAGAATCGACTCCGCCCCTGATCAGAATGAATGCGCGGGTTATCCTTATCCGCGTCGGTGTAAGTCATTCCATTTCGGGGGTATCTTGCCTGTGGCAACTGATTCCGGTCGCGCACCGGTCACTCGTGGCGACGCCGATTTCGCCACCAAACTGGGACAGCTGTTCGAGACCACCCGGGACAATACCGGCGGCCTGTACACCGGAAAGCGCATTGCCGAACGCGCCAATTCGCTGGGCTATTCACTGAGCGACGCGTATATCTCCCAACTGCGCACCGGAAAGGCGCGCACGCCGTCGTTTCGCACCGTCGAGGCCATCGCCCGCGCTTTCGGGGTGAGCGTCACATTCTTCCTCACCGATCCGGACGAGGACTCCGACCGCGCCCAACGCCAGCAGGACTATGTCGATCTGGTGGCGCAGACGCGCAGTCAACTCGCCGGCGTCGACGTATCGAAGCTGTGCCCGGACACCATCGACGTCATGATCGACGTCTTACGGATGATCAAGTCCGAGGTTGCCGCCAGGTCGACCGACACCTAGTGCAAACCGACAACCTGGTGCAAACCGACGCCGGCGAAAACAGACGCAGGTGAAAACCGACGCTCGGCGCAATCAGAGCCCGGCGTAGGAATGCAGACCTGACACCACCAGATTGATGATGAACAGGTTGAACAGCAGCGCCACGAATCCGGCGACGTTGATCCACGCCGCCGAGGTGTTGCGCCAGCCGGCCGTCGCCCGGGCATGCAGGTACGCCGCGTAGATCACCCACGCGATGAACGACACGGTTTCTTTCGGATCCCAGCCCCAGAATCGGCCCCACGCGGCTTCGGCCCAGATGGCGCCGCAGATCACGCCCAGACCGAACAGCGGGAACCCGAAGACGACGCATTTGTACGCCAGACGATCAAGGGTGTCGGCGCTCGGGATGTGATCGACGATGCGCCCGAGCGGCGCCAGCCGACCGGTGCGCTGCGCGTCGTCGTCGACGGCGGTGGAGGTGACACCCCACCGCATCTTGATCAGGTAGAGGATGCTCGCGACGCCGGACACGAGTAGCACACCGGAGCTGATCGAGATGATCGATACGTGGATGGCCAGCCAGTACGACTTCAGGGCGGGCACCACGGGCGCGGCCTGCGTGTAGAGCCAGCGGCCGGCGATGAACATCAGCAGCGTGACGGGCAGCAGGACGAACGCCAGCAGCGGACGGTACTCACGCTTGCGCAGCACCACGAGACCGGCGACGACGCAGGCGGCGCAGGTCAGCGAGATGAACTCGTACATGTTGCCCCACGGGGCCCGATCGGTGGCCAGGCCGCGGGTGACGATCGACGCGATGTGGGCGAGCAGTCCGACGACGACCACCGGGTACGCCATGTCGCCGAGTCGCTCGCCGAGGGTGCGGCGCGGCCGGGCGTCGTCGATCTTGCCGGGTGCGCGGGTGTCCGACGACACGGTGACGCCGGCGCCGACGAGCTCGGCCTTCGCGGCCAGCCGACGGGTGCGGGCGCCGGCGAGCGCGGCGAGGAACAGGGCCATCGCGAGCACGTACACCGTGATCGCGGTGCCGAACAGCAGGTCGGAGTAGCGGGCGAGCGTCTCGTCGACGTGCCCGACAACCTCGGTGGTGCCCTCGGGGTTCATCGCAATCTCCTCACAGTCTCCGCAGTCGTCGTGTGGCGGGACGGGCGTCGGACTCGTCGACCAGCGCGGCCGCCTGCTCGTCGAAGCCTTCGCCCCAGCCCGCCTGATCGGTCCGCGCGAGCCCGGCAATCTCTACTACAGTACGTCGTTCACTGTCGGCGGGTGACGCGCCGGGGGCCGACGACCCGCCGGTGACGGGAACCAGCCGCGCCCAGATCCGTCGACGACGCACGAGCAGCGACACGAGCAGCCCGGCGAGCATGGCGATCGCCGAGCCCAACACCCACTTCTGCGCGGGATCGTGGCTGACCTGCACCGATACCCAGCGCTTGTAGCCGTCGAACCGCACGGTCGTGCCGTCGGCGAGGGTATGCGACTGCCCCTGCTCCAGATTGACCTGCGCTTCGCGGTTGAGGCGGCCCTGATGGATGAGGTCGACGTCGAGTTGGTAGACGTTCTGCGGCAGGCCGGTGTCCAGGCCGGTATCGCCCTTGTAGATGCGGATCGCGACGGCGGGCCGCTTGGCATCCGGCGACGACGACGTGAGCAGCGTGCCCTGATATTCGGCGGTCGGCGCGAAGAGTCCCTCGAGGGCGATCTGGTTGTTACGGCGCACGTCCTCGTCGGGATAGAGGCCCGCGGGCGTGTCGAAGCGGGCGGCACCCGAGGAGAGCATGGTGGCCATCTCGTCGGGGATGAACAGGGCCGTCTGGGTGCGGGTCTGGCCGTTGGGGAAAGTCACCGAGAACGTCGGCGCGTAGCCGTTGCCCAGGACATAGACGCGATCGCCGGCGACGCGCAGGGGCTCGTTGACCTTGACCGACGTCGTCTGCCAACCATCGTTCGACGACGGTCGGCCACCGACGGCGTAGCTCATCGTGGCGTCGTACATGTCGGGCTGACCGTTGGCCAGATAGGTGGCCGAGAAGTCGTCGATGCGGATGCAGAACGGCGAGAGATCGGTGCCGTCGACCATGCTGCCGGCGCGGAACGAGTCGTAGACGGCGGTCGAGCTGTTGCACAGTCCCTGCTCGCCGTCGGCGACGAGACTGCGGGTGCCCTCGTAGCCGTAGAGCTTGCCGACCGCGATCGAGACGAGCAGCGCGAGCAGCGCGAAGTGGAACACGAGATTGCCGAACTCGCGCAGGTATCCCTTCTCCGCGGACACCTCGACGACACCGTTGTCCTTGACGACGGTGCGCCGCCGCCAGCCGGAGAGACGCGAGCTGATGCGCTCGGCGATCTGCTCGGGCGTGCCGTCGACGGTGATCTCGCGGTGCCGGGGCAGACGCTTGAGATTACGCGGCGCGGCAACGGGTTTGGCCCGCAGACTCTTGGCGTGCTCGATCATGCGCGGGGTGAGGCAGCCCACCAGCGAGATGAACAGCAGGACGTAGATGGCGGTGAACCACACGGAGCTGAAGACGTCGAACATCTGCAGCTTGTCCATCCACTCGCCGACGGTGCCCTTGTCGGCGATGTACTGCAGGGTCTTCTGCTCGTTCAGCTCACGCTGCGGTAGCAGGGCGCCGGGGATGGCGGCCAGGGCGAGCAGGAACAGCAGGACCAGCGCGGTGCGCATCGAGGTCAGCGAGCGCCACACATTGCGCAGCGGGGCCACGACGTAGCGCATCAGCGGGTGCTGACGGTGGACGGACGCGGCGTCGGCGTCGTTCGCGTTGTTGTTTGCCGGGGCGTCCTGCAGGTCGGTCATACGGGTAACTCCGTGTTACTGATGAAGGCGTTGCGGACCCACACGATGAACTGATCCCACAGGCCGGTGAGCAGCGCGACGCCGACGGCGATCAGCATGATGCCGCCGAAGACCTGGATGACCCGGGCGTTGCGTCGCAGCCAGCCGAGGCTGCGCAGCGCCCACGCCGAGGAGAACGCGAGAATGATGAACGGGATGCCCAGCCCGATGCAGTAGGCGATCACCAGCGCGACGCCCTTGGCCGCGGTTGCGCCCTCGGTCCCGGTGACGGTGGCCATCACACCGGTGAGGGTGGGACCGAGGCACGGCGTCCAGCCCAACGCGAAGACACCCCCGAGCAGCGGGGCGCCGACGAGGTTGGATACGCGGATCGGGGCGAACCGGACCTCGCGCTGCATCATCGGCACCAGGCCGATGAAGACCAGGCCCATCACGATGGTGACGACCCCACCGATCCGTTGCAGCAGTTGATGATTCAGGGTCACCGTGCTGGTGACCCCAAAGACCGTGGCGACCGCCGCGACGAAGACGACGGTGAAGCCGAGGACGAACAGGAACGCCGCGAGAGCGACGCGTGACCGTCCCTTCTTCGGGGATTCGCCGACGCTGACCGCGGGCGCTTCCGCACCGACGAGCCCGGCGAGATACGAGAGATATCCCGGCACCAGGGGGACGACACAGGGTGAGGCGAACGAGACGAGTCCGGCCACCAGGCACGCACCCATCGCGAGCAGCAGCGGACCGGAGAGCACCGTGTTCTGGAAGGTGTCGCCGACGGAGGCGAGGGTGGCGACCGACGGCGCGAGGGCGGCTGAGCTCACTTGGCGACCTGCTGCTCGCCGGCCACCTGCGTCACCTTCGCGGTGAGCTCGTCGGCGGTGATCGCCTTGAGGAAGACCGCCGCCGGGCGATGTTGACGGTCGAGGATGATCGTCGTCGGGACGACCGAGGTGGGCGTCGTCAGGGCGGCCAGGGTCGCGCCGTCGAAGTCGTAGATGGAGGGGAAGCCGACGTTACGGTCGGCGACGAAGTCCTTGGCGCTGGCACGATCGTCGCGCAGGTTGATGCCGAGGAACTCGACGCCGTCGGCCTTCGTCTTCTCGTAGGTCTGCTCCAGCGCGGCGGCCTCACCACGGCACGGCCCACACCACGAACCCCAGACATTGACGACGACGACCTTGTCCTGGAACCGCGGATCATCCAGCGAGAGTTGCTGATCGGTGACGAGATCCGGTCCGGACAGCGGCGCCACGGGCTTGCGGTCCGCGGCGTCGTAGGAGATGACGGTCTGGCCGCCGGGTGAGACGAACTGGAAGGTGTTGCCCTGCGAGACCGCGTCGTCGCCGGTACCGCAACCGGCGAGCGCAATGATCAGCGCGCTCGCCACCACCGCGGCCTTGCTTACCTTCCGAACTGCCATGATCGTGTCGCTCAGGCTCCCGTGGCCAGCGGATCGGAGGCGCCGGCCGGTTCGGAGTACACGATGTCGACGAGCGCATCGTCGTCGTAGATGAGGCTGGTCAGTGACGCCAGCGAGCACTGCCGACGACGCGGGTCGTGCCACAGGCGCTGCCCTTCGAGGAAACGCCGCAGCGTGTAGACGGGCAGCTGATGACTGACGCAGATGGCCTCGTGGCCACGCGCGGCGTCGCGAGCGGTGTTGGCGGCGGCCAACATTCGGTGCGCGAGCTGGATGTAGGGCTCACCCCAGGACGGCGTGAACGGATCGCGCAGCTTGGGCCAGTGACGCGGCTTGGAGAGGGCACCGTCACCGACGGATACCTTGAGTCCCTCGAAGATGTTGTCGGCCTCGATGAGCTCGTCGTTGGTGATGATCGGCAGCGAGTGCGCGGCCGCGATCGGGGTCGCCGTTTCCTGTGCGCGCTGCAGCGGCGAGGCGAATACGGCGACGATGTCGTGATCGGCGAGTGCGCCGGCGACCTTGCGCGCCTGCGCCTTTCCGGTGTCGGAGAGGTGATAGCCGGGCAGACGGCCGTAGAGCACACCCTCCGGGTTGTAGACCTCGCCGTGGCGCATCATGTGCACGATCGTGTGCATGTCCTTGTCCCCCTTTACTTTCCGGCTGCAGCAGCCGCGGCCGCGGCGGGCAGGGCGTCGGCGATCCGTGCGAAGGCGTCGTCGTCGAGTGCGGCGGAGACGAACCATGCCTCAAAGGCGCTCGGTGGCGGATACACGCCACGCTCGAGCAGCGCGTGGAAGAACGGCGCGAAGCGGTCGGTCTGCGTTGCCTTGACGCCGGCATAGTCGACGACGGGCGTTCCCGCGTCGGCCGGATCGACGAAGAAGACGCTGATCAGGTTGCCCGCCTTCTGCACCCGGTGCCCCACTCCCTCGACGGTGAGGGCATCGGTGATGAGACCGGCGAGCCGGTCGGCGTTGGCGTCGAGTGCGGCGTAGACCGCGGCGTCGGCGTGACGCAGCGTGGCCAGGCCGGCCGCCACGGCGACGGGGTTTCCGGACAGGGTGCCGGCCTGATAGACGGGGCCGACCGGCGCGAGGCGTTCCATGATGTCGCGGCGACCGCCGAAGGCGGCGGCGGGCAGTCCGCCGCTCATCACCTTGCCGAAGGTGTAGAGGTCGCCGGCGACACCCTCAAGGCCGTACCACCCCGACGGGCTGACGCGGAAACCGGTCATGACCTCATCCATGATCAGCAGCGCGCCGTGGCGTCGGGTGATCTCCCGCAGACCGGCGTTGAAACCGTCGACCGGCGCGATGGCTCCCATGTTGCCGGCGGCCGCCTCGGTGATGACGGCGGCGATGTCCGCGCCGTGCTCCTCAAAGGCCTTCGCGACGGCCGTCAGATCGTTGTAGGGCAGCACCAGCGTGTCGTGGGCGGAGGCGCCGGTCACGCCCGGCGACGTCGGCAGACCCAGGGTCGCGACGCCGGACCCGGCGTCGGCCAGCAGTGCGTCGACGTGGCCGTGATAACACCCGGCGAACTTGATGATCTTGGACCGGCCGGTGTACCCGCGGGCCAATCGGATGGCCGACATCGTCGCCTCGGTGCCCGAGTTGACGAGGCGGACGCGCTCCACCGGATCGACCCGATCGATGATCTCCTCGGCCAGTTCGATCTCGGCCTCGGTCGGTGCGCCGAAGGACAGCCCCGTCGACGCCGCCTTCTGCACCGCCTCCACGACGGCCGGATGAGAGTGGCCCAGGATCATCGGGCCCCAGGAAGAGACCAGGTCAACGTAGGTGTTGTCGTCGGCGTCGACGAGGGTGTATCCGGCCGCCGAGGTGATGAAGCGGGGCGTGCCACCCACCGCGGAGAACGCGCGGACCGGCGAATTGACGCCGCCGGGGATGGCCTGACCGGCACGGTCGAACAGGGCGGCCGAGCGCGCGGTCACCTCTACTTGACGAGTCACGGCCTCCAGTGTTCCAAACCGGTGACCGTGGCCGCCAATTGCTGCCTGAGCAGAAGATGTGAACCGGAGTGCGGGTGGGGTGGGTCACAGCGTGCCGAGCGACCGCGATGCCTACCCTCCGGCCTTGATCTTGTCCTGCTGACGCTCTTCCGGACTGCAGCTCTTCCGGAGCATCTCGAACTTCGGTTCCTCTTCCGGCAGGCTTGTGTAGCACCGCTGGAGGTCCTCGGGTGAGCCTCGCGGGTCGTCGTCGATGATGACAGGCGGGTCAGCCCGCGGTGAGCTTGCCCTGCTGGTCCTTGCAGTAGGCACCGATCGCGGCGCCCACCGTGGCCGCACCCTGCGCACCGCCCCCATTGCTCTCCACCAGGTCCATCGCCGGGGTGCCGCCCTTGAGGTCCTCGCAGATCTGCTTGCCCTTGGCGATCAGCGCCTCGCGGTTGTCGGTGTTGACGCCGCCGGCTTTGAGCGCGGAGAGGTAGGCGGTGTCGGCCGCATCGTCGGAACTGCACCCCCCGACGGTCAAGACGGCGGCGGCCGCCAGCGGCAGCATCAGGAGGCGGATCTTCGTAGAGCGCATCGGTTCCTCTTTCGTTTGTCGGGTAGAAGCTAAGCGATTCGACGCGGCGGCGGACTGCTTCGGGTGCGCGGTTGGGAGAAAGTGATTCGTTCAGAGGACACGGACACCGGCCAATCGTGAGTTAGCTCACGGTCCGATGGCGAGAAGGCGGCGATCGTGACCATGAGCGGTAGGTTCTGGGAGTCGTAATGATTTTCGGGGGGAACATCATGATGAATCGTCGTCGGTTGCGCACGTCTGCTGTCGCTGCCGCGGTCCTGTGCGGACTGCTGGCCACACCCACCGTCGCCAGTGCAGGCGAAGGACATGGCGGCAGTGTGTCGTCGGGGAAGTCGCAGGAATCGCCCGCCACGGGTGCGGAGACCGGCTCGTCGGGTGCGCATGGCTCCGAGAAGGGTCATCAGGCCGGAGGCGGCGGGAAGCAATCCGACGCCACCGAGGACTGCGTGACGACTCCACCGCCTCCCCCGCCCCCGCCATGCACGTGCGGAAACTCCACTGGCACAACATCTCCGGAGACAACGAAGCCGGTGGTCACGCACACGCCGTCGACCACGCCGGTCGCCGAGACACCGGTGACGTCGGAGGCTCCGCAGCCCGAGACGTCGGCACCCGTGACGACGCCGAAGACCACTACTCCGTCGGTTGAGAGCGAGACGACGAAGCCGGTCGTCGAGGTCGAGACCACGCAACCGGAGACGACCGCGGAGTCGACGACCACAGAAACCACCGAGACACCGAGTACCGAGACCGGGGTGTCGGAGGTTGCCCCGCCGGAGTCGTCGAAGACGACGGAGTCCACGACTCCCGAGGTCGATCAGGTGGCCGAAACCCCTGGCGAGACACCGGATATCACGATCGTCCTGCCGGAGTGGCCGACGATCGAATTGCCCGAGATCACGCTCTCGATCCCGAAGATCGGGTTGCCGCAGGTCGGCCGGGGCGGCTCGCCGATCCCCCAGTCGGGTCCGCAGGGAGAATCGATCGTCGCCCACGATTCACCCGACGGTGACCGCGTGTACGGCTACGTCCCCGCAGGCGGAGAATTCACGCCGCTCGCGTATCGAGATGGCCTGACTTTCCAGACCGGGCGCACCGCGCCGACACTCGGCACCGACGGCGCTCAGCCGTCAGTTGCGCTCGGCGCGTTGGGTTTTCTCGCCGTGATCGGTGGCGGCGCTGTCGCGATCGGCTCGCGGCGTCGGGCCCGCTGACAGCGCCACTCCTGACATATCCACGGCCCGTTGGGGAGAGTTCCGTGAGTGAGCGTTTCGGAGTCGTCGTCACGGCGATTCTCGGTCTGCTGGCCATAACATCGTGTG
This sequence comes from Agromyces sp. NPDC029043, assembly GCF_055564615.1. Taxonomy (NCBI): domain Bacteria; kingdom Bacillati; phylum Actinomycetota; class Actinomycetes; order Micrococcales; family Microbacteriaceae; genus Agromyces; species Agromyces sp. NPDC029043. The sequence continues at coordinate 59,911 of NZ_JBVHVX010000012.1, forward strand.
CCGCAGAGCCGTTCACGCCGGAAGATGACGTGGCGTCGACGCTTCCATCGATAGTCGTCGCATCGAATGTCGCTGTGCCCGCGGCGCCGCCGACGCGCATCGTCGTACCGGCGATTGGGATGAATCGTGCGGTGCGCACGCTTCCGGCGTCGTCGTGTCCGACGATCGACCCACCCACGGTCGACGATCCGTATTGGGTCGAGTGTCGCGGAATGCCGGGCACCGACGCCGACGACACGGTGATCCTTGCCGGCCATGCGGTGGCTGGTGGTCCGGGGGTGTTCAACGCGCTCGGATCGGTGCGGGTGGGCGATCAGGTCGTCGTCGAGTCGGCGTCCGGTCGGCCTGTCTATGTGGTGGATTCTGTTGCCGCCCACTCGAACACATCGGTTCCGGAAGACGCGGGCGTGCAGTCGCCGGTGCCGGGGAGATTGCTTCTCGTGACCTGCAGCGTCGTCGATGCCGGTGTCACGGGAGACAATCTGATCGTCAGCGCGCATCTCATCGGCAGCGAGGCCGCCGGCCCGTAAGTTGCGCCCACTCGGTGCGAGTGCGTGCCCGCTCGGTGCGAGTGCGTGCCCACTCGGTGCGAGTGCGTGCCCACTCGGTGTCAGGTCGGTGCGCTTGCCAGGCCGCGGAGGAGGGGGAGGGCGGCGAGGAGGGCTACTGCCGGCAGGAGGAAGCCGTAGGCGAGGGCGGAGGCGTCGGCGGCGAAGAGTCCGAGGGCGACCGCGCCCACCACCGCTCCGCCGTAGTTGAAGATGTTGACGCGGGCGATCACCTCGTCGCTGCGTACGGGGAGCAACTCCCCTGCCCTGCTGAACGCGACCGGGACGAGGAGGCCTGCCGCGGTTCCTGCCGCGGCGAAGCCCAGGATCGCGGCGCCCGGGAGGTGGACGGCGGCCACGAGGACACAGCCGATCGCCGCGACGACGACACCGACGAATCCGGTGAGGCGTCGGCCCCAGCGGCGCACCATGGGGTCGGCGGCGAGCCGGCCGACGAGGACGACGGCCAGGTAGGCGGCATAGCCGAGCGGTGCGAGCGCCCCGACGGCGCCGAGACCGTCCTGCATGTAGATCGAACTCCAGGCCGAGACAGCGGAATCGACGGTGAATGCCACGAAGATGAGGGCTCCGATCAGCCAGATCCCGGCGCGTGGCAGCGGCACCGTCGACGATCCGTCACCGGTACCCGGGATGCGGGCGGAAACGAAGGGATCGCAGTAACGCCCCGACATCAGAGCCGCGACGATCAGCACGGCGGCCGCACCGCCGAGGGTGATGGTGGGCGGCAGATCGGTGGAGCGAACCGCGGAGGTCACCAGGGCACCGATGATCGCGGCGATGGTGTATCCGGCGTAGAGCTTTCCGAAGACCGGTACCGACGACTTCGCCTGCGCCAGAGCACCTTGCATGTTGCTCGCGGCGTCGACGGCACCCAGGCCGACACCGTAGACGCCGAGTGCCGCGGCGAACACCGGCAACGAGGTCACCGTCGCCGCCACGACGACCGACCCCGCTTGTGCCGCGAAGCCCACCGCGAGCGCCCACCGGCTGCCGGCTCGCACCGCGATGAGGTCGGCGACCATCGAGCCGAGTGCCGCCGCGAAACACATCCCGAGCAGCAGGACGGAGAGAACCGTCTCGCTGAGTCCGACGCGGTCCTTGAACGCCGGAATTGCCGTCGCCAGGGTCGCGTAGCCGAAACCCTGTGCCGCGTAGGCGCCGAGGACCGCGGCGAACACCGAGAACGAGACGCCGCGACGCACACCGGTGGAGCCGAGACCGTCGTCGGATGCCTTCGGCGCGGGTGGACTGGCCACGCCGGTCACCCGTTCCGGATCGCGACGAATGCGTCGTCGGCGATCTCGAGGGTGCGGGTGATGTCCGCCGAGGTCAACGCGGCGTTGATGAAGTGATTGTGATGTGAGGTCAGGAAGACGCCGCGGCGCACACATTCCGCGATCCACCGCTGATGCAGGTCGAGCGAATCGTCGTCGGCGAGGCGGAGGTAGAACAGTGCGGGCTCACCGCTGGCGATGAGCCGATGCCCGTGTGTGGCAGCCAGATCCACCAGCCCGTCGGTGAGTTCGGTACCCAACCTGCGGAACATGGAGGGACCGTCGATCTCTTTCAGTCGCTTGATGGTGGCGATACCCGCGGCGAACGGCACAACACTCATCCAGTAGCTGCCGGTGTAGGTGATCGACGAGACGGACTCCCGGAGTGCGTCGATGCCGCAGAGCGCAGAAACGTTGTAGCCGTTGGCAAGTGCCTTGCAGAAGGTGATGAGGTCTGCCTTGAAGCCGTAAAAGTGATCGGAGCCGGCCAGATCCAGGCGCCACCCCGCACGAACATCGTCGACGATGAGGACGACGCCGTGCTCATCGCACAGTGCCCGTACCTGCTGCCAATATCCCTGTGCGGGCAGCTCGTTGTCGACGAAGTTGCCGTGCTTGTAGGGCTGCGCGATCAGCGCCGCGATCTCGCCACGGTTCTCGCTGAAGATACGACGTAGGTCCGCGATGTCGTTCCACTTCGCCTCGATGTTGCCGAGGACGTCTTGCTCCAGCACACCGGGGTAATCGAGCTTCTGCGCCCACGGGTCGACGCCGTGGTAGTAGCCCTCGAAGAACACGATGCGCTGCCGGGCGGTCGCCGCGCGTGCCGTCATCACGGCGAGGGTGGTGACGTCGCCGCCGTTCTTGGCGAAGAAGGCCCAGTCCGCGCAATCGACTGTGTCGGTGAGGAGTTCGGCGAACTCCACCATGGTGGCACCCGGGATGGAGACCACGTCCTCGTACCTCGCCTGACGCTCCGCGGCTGCCGCGACGACGGGATCGTTGTAGCCCAACACATTCGGGCCGTAGCCGCACATGTAGTCGATGAACTCGTTGCCGTCGAGATCCCAGAAGCGGGTCCCCTCGGCGCGCGCGGAGAACAGCGGGTATGCCGAGCGTGGGATGTAGCACCCCTCACTGGGACCGAGATGCCCGTAGATGCCGCCGGGGATCACCGCGACGGCGCGGTCGAACATGGCGTTGCTCTTGTCGTAGGTGTAGACCGGTGAGGGTGTGCGCGTGGTGTTCTCGGAAATGGTCACTGCTCTACGCCTTCAGGTAGGCCCCGACACGGTCGAGGATTCGGTTGGTGTTGTCGACGAGGGGGATGAAGCCGCTCATGGCGATGCGGCCGTCACAGACACAGGCGAGCGCGCTCTCCCGGCCGGCGAGCACATCGCCGGCCGTGCCGAGATCGGCGAAGCGCAGCCGGGCACGCGGCGGATCGTCGTGATCGTCGACGACGGTCACCCGGTGATCGTTCACGCTCAGTCTCAGCCGGATGTCGTCGCCGGCCTCGATGTCGAGCGTGCCGTCGGGCATATGCGCCGCCGAGAATCGGCCGCTGCGGTCGTGATTGGCGACGACGGCCACCCCCTCGACGGCGACGATGAGTGCGAGTTCGATACTGCGCGCCGCGAATTCGGGATCGGCGAGCCGCTCGTCGGAGGGACGCAGGTAGGTCTCCAGCAGATCCCCGAGCGGCTCGAACACCTGCTTGAGGAACCTCAGCCCGGCCGGGCCGGCGACCGGTATCGGCGCGGCCCCGCCGTCGAGCATGGTGTTCAGATGCGACGACGATGCGAACAGCAGTGTCGGTCCGCGGCCGGCGCCGACCTTGGTGATCGTGGTCGGCGTGAAGCGGTAATGGACGGTGGGCCCGCCGCGGACGCGCAGGGACAGCGTGGTTTCCTCGCGCAGACGGGCCAGGATGGGGCCGGCCTCGGGTGCGATGGAGGCGAGCGCGGGCAGCGCGCCGAGCACGGCGTGGGCGTTGACCTGGGCGAGGACGCCGTCGTCGATGTCGAGAAGCATGAGAGTCGCTTTCAGATGGGCGCTGCCGCGAGCGCGGCGAACGAGGTGGCGAACAGGGCTGCGGTGCGACGCGCGCCGGCGGTATCCCGGTCGGCGAGCCAGGACACGGTCAGGCCGTCGAGCCAGGTGACGAGGTAGCGGGCCAGATCATCGGTCGGCTGCACCCACCGGACGCCCGCCTTCTCGGCGACGTAGGCCAGGCCCTGCGCGGCGGATTCGCGGTAGGTCGCCCACTGTGCGGTCACGGCGTCACGGTCGTGGCGCATCGCGTGGGCGGCCATTTCCAGCAGTGCCAGTTCATGATTCGGCTTGGCTTCGAGTGTGGCGAGATACGCGTCGATCGCGGCGATGATGAGCTTCTCCAGATCGGTACCCTCACCGCCCGACGCGATGTCGGCACCGAGCATCGCCGCCACCCGCTCCTCGTCGGTGACGAACTCGATGACCCCGCGGATCAGCGCATCACGCGAACTGAAGATGTAGTGCAGCGCGCCCAGCGGCATATCCGCCTCGGTGACGATGGCTCGGGTACTCGCGGCAGCGAGCCCGTCACGGGCGATGACCCGAATGGCCGCCTCGATGAGTTCGGTCCGCCGCTGGTCATGTGTCAGGCGACGCATCGGTCGCGACCCTTCATGAGATGACCCCCTCGGTCTCCAGTTGGTCACTCGACCAACGAGGTCTATGGAACGCCTGCCCGGGGCGGCACGCAACCCCTATGGCGAGGATTTACACATCCGACACCTGCGTCCCCGGCTGCTGCCGGCATGACGCGTCACCGCTTCAGGGCGTCGGCAACCTGATCCGCCATGGCCTGCTGACCTGCGGCGTTCGGGTGAGCGGCGGGGCCGAGCGACGACGCGGTGCTGGTCATCGGCTCGATCCAGCGGGTGCCGGCCGGTTCACATGCATCGTGGCCCTCGGAGACGGCGGACATGTCGACGAACTCCACCCCGGTGGCCTGTGCGGCTCGTTGCACGGTGCTGTTGAGCAGCGTCTGCATCTCCCGCACGAACGGCACATCACCCGCGGCCACCCGCATGTCGGGATAGCAGCCGTGCGTCTCGGGCATGATCCACGGATATCCGACGATCAGCACCCGCGCGTTGGGCGCGTGCTCCCGGATCGCCCGCAACGCCGTCACCAGGCTCGGGTAGGTCTTCTCGGTGATCGGCGCGAACAGTTCCGTGCCGTAGCGATCCGTACACGGCGAGCCGGTCGGATCGGCCGACGCCAGTTCTCCGCACAGCCGGATGGTGTCGCCGAAGATCTTGTTGTCGTTACCGCCGAGCATCATCGTGACGAGCGTGGTCTGGGGTCCGAGGGCATCGAGTTGTGGTGGGACGCCATAGTATTGGGAGTCGAAGATGTCCGCGGTGTCCGCGCTGGCGCAGCTCACATCGGTCACAGGCTCATCGAGTCGCTTCGCGATCAGCTGCGCGAAGTTCTTGGACGAGCGGATACACTGGAACGGCGAATTCTCTTGCAGCGGAGCTACTCCCGTTCCCGAGGCGTAGCCGTCGCCGAGGTGGACGTACCGCGCGACCGCAGCGGACGATGTCGACGCAGGACTCGACTCGGACACCTCGACGGCGCCATCACCTCGGGCGCAACCGGCTATTGCGAGCAGCACCCCTACGCCGAGAACGATTGTCCGCCAATCGATGATGCGGCGCATATGGCGGCGGATCATGCGCCCCGCAACGCCCGGAACACCGCGGCACCGGCGACCGCCCCGAGCGATTCGGGGGTCCACCCGGTCCCGCCGAGCAGAGTCCGCACCGCCCCCTCACCCGCGGACACCCACAGTTCGACGAGGACGGGCAGCTTGACCTCGGCGTCGACGGTCCCCCACGCGGCCAGCGTCGGACGCAGCAGTTCGGCGCAGCGTTGCTCGGTGGCCCGGCGCCAGGCGCCGAAGTACTGTGCCACATCAGGATCCGGATGGCCGTACACCAGTCGCCAGGCTTGTGGACGGGCGGCGACCACCTCCAGCATCGCCCGAAACCCCTCGACGAAGACATCGACGTCGGCATCGACGACCCGATCGCGCAGGGCGGCCGCGAGGTGCACGCCGAGGTACTCCTCTTCGCGATCGGTCAAGGCGGCGATGAGACTGACGCGGTCCTCGAAACAGGAGTACACCACGGGGCGGGTGACCTGCAGGCGCTGAGCCACCGCGGCAATGGTGACCGCACCGACCCCTCGTTCGGCGGCGATATCGAGCGCCGCGTCGAGGATCTGCGGGCGTCGGCGGTCGGGACCCAGATGTGCGGCCCGGGTCCGCCGCGTCGCGGTCGAGGCGGGTGTCATGCAGGCCACCGTACACGCGGGTCACTCGGATCGGTGTAGGCCTTGCCCTCTTTGCTACACCTGTGTAGCTTTTTCCTACATTAATGAATAATTCCGGCAATGCCCGACGCCGGCAGCCTCGCGGACGCCTACGAGATGCGGCCGCGACCACGACATTCCCACTCAAGGAGGGACCCATCGATGACTGCAACCCTGACATCCACGCCACCTCAACGGATGCTCACCACACAGGGGTGGCCGTTCGATCACAGGCAACGGCGTGCGGACTACGGATTCTTTGGCCCGGGTTCGCCGAGTTGGCGGGCCTGGTCGGCGCCGACGTCGCTGATCGCCTTCCAGCGCTCGGTCGTGCTGGAGCACTTTGACCCGTTCCTCACGGCTGCTGTCGCCGATCAGGCGGGGATCTACAACGATCCGCGGGGGCGGCTCGACAGCACACTGTCGTACTTTCTGGTCGTCGCACTGGCCGACAGCCGGTCCGCGGTGCAGTCATCGGCACTGTTGCAGAAAGTGCACGCACGGGCAACGGGAATCGAGCCGATCAGCGGGCAGCGGTACAGCGCCAACGATCCCGACTCGCAGTTGTGGATTCACCTGGCCGGATGGCATTCCGTCCTCAAGTGCTACGAGGTCTTCGGCCCCGGTCCGCTCAGCGCCGAGGACGAGGCCCGCTATTGGGCCGAGTGCGCGGTCGCCGCCGAACTCCAGACCTGTCGCGTCGCCGACATTCCCGCCGATCGGGACGGGGTTCGGGAGTACTTCGACCGTATGCGGCCTCGGCTGTGCATGTCCGAGAAGGCCCAGCGCGCAATGCATTACCTGCTCAGGACGCCGAAGTCGACAGGTGGCCCGCAGTTCGCGGCGATGACCCGACTCAACGCTCCCGCCGTGATCGCCACCCTGCCGAAGTGGGATCATTGCCGCCCCGGCGTCTGTCGCCCGACGACCGGCGCCGTCGAATGTCGTACGGGTGCAACAGCTCGCCGACGACAGACTCGCGCGGCGACTGTGTGATGGGTCGTGGCGGCACCCCGGTCTGTGGCTCGCCGTCGGCGCGCTGATCACGTTTCCGCCGCTGTCCTGGGCGACGATCTACCTGAAATACGGCGCGCTCGACGCCGTCGACGTCGTCGGTCCACTGCCGATCACCGGCCTGTCCCTGGGGCTCGTCGCCTCCGCGATGCTCATCTCGCTACCCCGGCGCCACCGCAGGCGTGTCCCGCCGGGGACGCCGATCGCCGCGGAGTTCGGTCCCCACCAACTCGGCGTGCGCCTCGGCGACCGGACGGATCTGCTCTCGACCATGGCCATCAAACGAGTTCGACGACGTGGCGCCACCTACTGCGTCACGTCGTCGAATCGGTTGAGCACGATCGTCATACCCGCCGAACTCGTCCCCGAAGGTATCGCCCGGGAACTGTTGGCGCGGTAGCGAAATCGGTCAGCGCAGCAGCGCGCGGCTCATGACGACGCGCTGGATCTGATTGGTGCCCTCGTAGATCTGGGTGATCTTGGCGTCGCGCATCATGCGCTCGACCGGGAAGTCGCGGGTGTAGCCGGCGCCGCCGAAGAGCTGCACCGCGTCGGTGGTGACCTCCATCGCGACGTCGGAGGCCAGGCACTTCGACGCCGACGAGATGAAACCGAGGTTCTTCTCGCCACGCTCGGCGCGCGCGGCCGAGGTGTAGACCATGAGGCGAGCGGCCTCGACCTTCATCGCCATGTCGGCGATCATGAACTCGACGCCCTGGAAGCTGGCGATCGGCTTGCCGAACTGCTTGCGCTCCTTGACGTATGCGATGGCATTGTCGAGCGCGCCCTGCGCGATGCCGACAGCCTGCGCGCCGATGGTGGGGCGGGTGTGATCGAGGGTCTGCAGGGCGGTCTTGAACCCGGTGCCCGGCTCACCGACGATGCGGTCCTCGGGGATGGTGCAGTCCTCGAAGTACAGTTCGGCGGTGGGTGATCCCTTGATGCCGAGCTTCTTCTCGAGCGGGCCGACGGTGAAGCCCGGATCATCCTTGTGAACCATGAACGCGGAGATGCCGTTGGCCTTGCGCTCCGGATCGGTGACGGCCATGACGGTGTACCAGCTGGACTCGCCGCCATTGGTGATCCAGCACTTGGAGCCGTTGAGCACCCAGTTCGAACCCTCAAGGCGCGCACGGGTTTTCATCGCGGCGGCGTCGGACCCGGCCTCGCGCTCGGAGAGCGCATAGGACGCCATCGCCTCGCCGGAGGCGATCGACGGGAGCACCTGCTTCTTGAGCTCATCGGAGCCGTTGAGGATCAGACCCATGGTGCCGAGCTTGTTGACCGCCGGGATCAGCGAGGCCGACGCGTCGACGCGGGCGACCTCTTCGATGACGATGCACGCGGCGACGGAATCGGCGCCCTGACCGTCGTACTCCTCGGGCACGTGGATCGCGTTGAAGCCCGACGCCACCAGCGCGTCAAGGGCCTCACGCGGGAAGCGCGCCTTCTCGTCCACGTCGGCGGCGTGGGGCAGGATCTCCTTCTCGGAGAGCGCGCGAATGGCCTCACGCAGCGCGACGTGCTCCTCCGGGAGCTGGAAGAGGTCGAAGTCCGGGTTGCCAAAAGCCATGGTCACTCCTCACGAGATGTACGGGGCCACGCGGTGTCTCCGTCGACGCGGCGTCGGACCGCGAGGAGACACTCAGTGTCACCGTGGTGTCGTATTCAATTCTGCACGGCACTCAGTGCCAAGTCAATCGGTGGTGTCCACCCGTGCCGACGAGGTCAGCCTGTCAGGTCGGAGCCGATGACCGACAGCAGTTGCAGTTTCTCGTAACTCTCCGTCCCCGGCGCAGCGGTCAGTACCAGCAGCGTCTGCGACTGATCGGGATCGACCAGCATCTGACACTGCAGTTCCATCACCCCCACCTCGGGATGCTGCAGACGCTTGTCCAGACCGTGTGTGTCGCGGACCTCGTGTGCTTCCCAGTACTCGACGAACTCGGGGCTCTCCGCACGCAGGGCGTCGACGATCTGCCCCGCCCGCGAGCGGGCCCCGTACTTCGCGTAGGCAGCCCGGATGCCTGCGGTGAAGGCACGCGAGTGCAGCGGATGATCGTCGGACGGGTAGACCTCACGCGTCCGCGGATCGGTGAACCAGCGATAGGCGACGCTCGCGCGGTGACCGGTGAACAGGGTCTCGTCACCGAAGAGAGTGCGGGCGAGGGCGGTCTGCGCGAGGGTCTCACCGAGTTCGGTCATGACCTGCGCCGGCGTGTCCGCGAGCCGGTCCAGGATGCGCATCATGGCGGGCGAGACGTGACCGGCGCGCCCGATGCGTGCCGGCGGGGTGTGCCCGGCGAGACGGAACAGATGATCCCGTTCACCCTGGGTCAATCGGAGACCCCGGGCGATGCTCGCGAGCATCTGCTCCGACGGCTGCGGCCCGCGCCGCTGCTCGAGCCTGCTGTAGTAGTCGACCGACATGTCGCACAGCGCGGCGACCTCTTCGCGCCGCAACCCCGAGGTGCGGCGTCGGGAACCGCGACCGATCCCGACGTCCTCGGGTTGCAACGCCTCACGACGACGCCGCAGGAAGTCAGCGAGTTGTGCACGATCCACCATCGCAGTGTCCTTCCTCTCGACGATGGTCCGCAAGGTCAGCCGGGAAATCGCACGCCCGCGAGGTCCTGCGAGAGCTGCCACCCACGCACCGCGTCGTCGACGTCGGTCAGTCGCGAGTACACCGTCTGCTCGGTAGGTGGTCCACCGAGATGCCGAAAGCCGCTGGGCCCATACAGCTTTCCGCCCTCACCGCGGGTCGCGGCCAGGACCGCGGGCAGCGCTGCGGACTCGGGCGTGCCGACCACCCACCCGCGTCGGGACAGCGCACGGATGACACGGACCGCCGGCGTGTCCTTGCGCCTGCCCATCTGCGGCTGCGCGGCAAGCAGATTGGTCGGCGTGACGCCGGGATGGGACAGGTTACCGGTGATGCCCCACCCTCCGGCGATGCTGCGTCGGTTCAGTTCCATGCCGAACAGCCCGAGCAAGATTTTCGACGATGAGTAGGCCTTCATCCCGTCGTAGCTCTTCTCCCAGTTGATGTCGTCCCATGCGACGTCGTTGCGATCAGCGGCGATACTCACCTGGCTCGTCACCGTCGCGGCACCCGCGCGCAGCAGCGGCAGCAGGCGACCGATCAGGGCGACATGACCGATGTGATTGGTGCCCAACTGCAGCTCGAGTCCGTCTGCGGTCTCCTGCCGCGACGGCGGTGTCATGACGCCGGCGTTGTTGATGGCGAAGTGGATGGGGCGACCGTCCGCCAGCAGTTCGTCGGCGAAGGCCTCGACCGACGCCAACGACGACAGGTCCATCGTCGCGACGTCGAGAGCGGCACCGGGAATCTCCTGTTCGATGTGCGCCGCCGCTGCCTTCCCCTTGCCCGGGTTGCGGACCGGCATGATGACCTCCGCGCCGGCTCGTGCGAGGTGGGTGGCTATCTGTACGCCGACGCCGTCACTGGCGCCGGTGACCAGGGCACGCCGTCCGGTGAGATCGGGGACGGTGATGTCGGGGGTGGTGATGTCGGGGGTGGTGATGTCGGGGGTGGCGGGCATGGAGTGCTCCTCGGGTGCAGGGCCGGACGGGCCGCTCGGCGGTCTGCACCCATCGTGATGCTGGTCGGCCGGCGCATTCAGGGCCGGCTCATCCACGGATCGGGAGTCCCCCCATCCGTGGATAGGGGGCGCTACCTCCCGAGTTCATCACCGACGCGGCGCGCGATCTCCTCCACCGATGTTCCCGGCGCGAAGGTGATCACCGCGACCTCACGATCACTCCGGGCTCCCGCGGGACACTCAGTGCCAGGCGCGTCGCTGTGGAAGATCGTGACGAGGCGGGTGAGTTCGGCACGGAGGCGCGGCAGCGTCGCGTCGACGTCGCCGCGCAGCATGGAACGCAGCAGATAGTTGTGGGCCGCGGTGACCGCCGCGGCGAAGGCGACGAGCCGCTCGGGTGTCTCGTCGGGGACGCGGCGTCGCAGGAAGTCCTCGAAGGCTCGCTGATACCGGTACTGCGTCACCAGTTCCCGGTCCCGCAGCGCGGGTACCTCCTGCACGATCCCGAGACGACGAACCGCCAGGTCACGGGTCTGATGAAAATGCTCGAAGACGAGTTCAGCGGCGTCGCAGACGGCCTGCCAGGGGTCGGTGGTGGACTCGGCGAGCCGGTCATCGACCGACGTCAGCAGGGTTTCGTGATCGGCGAAGATCACGTCCTCCTTGGCCCGGAACTGTCGGAAGAAGGTACGTCGCGAGATCCCCGCCGCCGCGGCGATCTGATCGACCGAGGTGGCCTCGTAGCCGTTCTCGGCGAACAGCCGGATGGACTCCGCCACGACGTGCACGCGGAAATCCGCGGAGTCGGTCGTGGTGGTGTCGGTGGTCGTCATGGCATTCAGTATCACCCGAATCGACTCGCCGACGACAACGCACGGCGTGATCGGCTAGGACGACGCGGCCGCATCCTGACGCAACTCGAACTTCAGAACCTTGCCGGTGGGAGTGCGCGGGAGATCCTCGGCGAAGACGATGTCCCGCGGCACCTTGTAACCCGCCAGCAGCTTTCGGGCGTGGGCGATCAATTCGTCGACGGTGAGGGTCGAACCCTGCTGCACCAGCACGTACGCGCGCGGCCGCTCACCCCACTTCTCGTCGGGCACACCGATCACCGCGACGTCGAGGACCGCGTCGTGGCTGACGAGTGCCTGCTCCACCTCGACGGTGGAGATGTTCTCGCCGCCGGAGATGATGATGTCCTTGGCCCGGTCCTTGAGCTGCATGTAGCCGTCGGGATGCATGACGCCGAGGTCACCGGTGTGAAACCAGCCGCCCGCGAACGCCTCGTCGGTCGCGTCGGGATCCTTGAAGTAGCCCGCCATCACGTTATTACCGCGCAGCAGGATCTCGCCGAGCGTCTCGCCGTCGTCCTGGACGTCGACGAGGCCGGGGGCCTCGCGGTCCACCACGCGGACATCCTCGGCCTGCACCATGGCGACGCCCTGCCGGGACAGTTTCACGGCGCGGTCGGCAGCGCTCAGGTCGTCCCAGGCGTCCTGGTACTCGCAGATCGTGTACGGCCCGTACACCTCGGTCAGCCCGTAGACGTGCACCACCGATACCCCGAGCGCCGACAACTGTCCGATGATCGTCGGGGACGGGGGCGCGCCCGCGGTGGTGATCCGGAGCGGCCGGTCGAGCGAATGTGCCTGCGGCGCACCGGCAATCGTCGTACATACGGTGGGAGCACCACACATGTGGGTCACCCCGAGCTCGTCGATGGCGTGCCAGATGGCGTCTGCGCGCACCGCCCGCAGGCAGATATGTGTGCCCGCTGCCTGCGTCACGGCCCACGGCGTGCACCAGCCGTTGCAGTGGAACATGGGCAGCGTCCAGAGGTATCGGGTGGCACCGGTGAACTGATTGTGGAAGGTCTCGCCGAACGAGTTCAGGTACGCACCGCGGTGGGTGTACATGACGCCCTTGGGTTTTCCGGTGGTGCCGGAGGTGTAGTTCAGGGCGATGACCTGATTCTCGTCGTCGACGGTCCACGACCGTTCGGCGTCGATGCCGTCGGCGCGCGCCAGGAAGTCGGCGTAGGACACCAGACCCCGGATAGCAGAATCGCCTGCCGGCGAGCCGAACTCGGGATCGGTGATCTCCACGACCTCGGTCAGCGTCGGCACGTCGTCGACGATGGCGGCGACGGTGTCATGGAACTCGGCGTCGGCGACGAGGATCGTCGACTCGGAGTGATTGAGGATGTAGCTGAGTTCGGGGCCGGCCAGGCGCGAGTTCAGCGCGACGAGCACTCCGCCGGCGAGGGGGACGGCGAAATGCGCGATCAGCATCTCGGGGATGTTCGGCGCGAGATAGGCCACCCGGTCGCCGGGTGCGATGCGGGCGGCGATGACCTGCGCGAGGCGCTGCGTCTCGTCGGCGAACTCTGCGTAGCTGTAGGTCCGTCCGCCGTAGACGATGGCGGTGCGGTCGCCGAACACCTTCGCCGACCGCTCGAGGAATCGGAGCGGGGTCATTTCCGAGCGATTCGGTACGGGCTGCTGCGTCGCCATGGGGATCTCCTGCGTGAATCGTGCCCGTGATGTGGGCTACCTGTGTCGACTTCTCACGCTATGAGTCACACTTGAGGTGGCACCACCCCCGAAATGGGGTAGCCGGGTGAGGAGGTCAGCATGGCGCGCACGCAGTCGGATTCCCTACGCCCCTCCGACGCCGACGCCGTGCGCGCCGAGTTACGCGACGGCCACCGCGCGACGGGCCTCCCGGTGCTGTTCGGTGGGGTCGTCGACGGCACCGATCTGCTGCTGTCGGGATTCGTCGGCACACGCACCGCGATCCTGCGAAATCTGACGATCTGCGCCGAGTGCGGCCTGGGTGGCCGGGCCATCTCCGAACGACGCCCCGGCGCCGTCGCCGATTACGCCAACTCCGCCGAGATCACCCACGAGTACGACGTCGAGGTGGCCGCCGAGGGGGTCGAATCCCTCACTGCCGCACCGGCAGTCGTGAACGGACGGACGCGTGCGGTGATCTACGGCGGTCTGCGCAGCGCGGAAACGATCGGTGACTCGGTCATCACGCGGCTCGTCCTGTCGGCCCGCCGCCTCGCCCGCGAGATCGAGGTGCGCGACGAGGTGGATCGTCGGGTGCAACTCATCTCGAACGCCCGCAGCGAGTATCCCCCCGCCCGCTTCGCACCAGGCGCCGACACCGGGTCCACCGCGACACTGCCGACCGTCGTCGCCGACGGCATCGTGGAGAGTTACGTTGCGCTGCGCGAGATCGCGGCGTCCACCGACGATCCGGTGCTCGCAGCTCAGCTCCATGACATCGAGGTGCGCCTGAGAACGTTGGGGAGCTCCGCGTCGTCGTCGACCGACGTACCGACGCTGTCCGCGCGGGAAAGTGACGTCCTCGCCTATCTCGCGCTCGGATGCAGCAACGCCGAGATCGCCGGGCGGCTCGGGCTGCGCGGCGAGACGGTGAAGAGCTACGTACGCAATCTGATGGCGAAGCTCGACGTCCATAACCGACACGAGGCGGTCGTCGTGGGACGGCGGCTCGGGCTACTGCCCTGATCCGATTCCGCCTCGGCGGGAACATCGCGGTGACGCGGTGCATCCAACCACCGACAGTCATGACCCCGATGTCGGCGGAGGCCCGCGATGTACCCCGACCACAACCCGCCGTCTCAGGCGTACTCGTCGCCGACGAGGTGGTTCAGCGCGCCTGATTACGGTCGGCACGGAACCATCGAGACCCATGCCGTCGCCGATCCCGACATGGCCAATCGCCTCACGCGAGCCGCCCGCCGCGCACCCATCAACCCGGTGATGCTCGCGACCGCGATCCCGGTACTGATCATCGTGACGATTCGCATCATCATCGACCCCGACGCGTCGACGTTCCTGCTCGCGGCGCTGCTGATGGCGAGCACGGCCGTGATGATCCTGATCGTCACCTTCTACATGCCGGCCCGCTGGCGACGATTCCTGACTCCGGGCACACCGCTGACTGCCGAGTTCTCGCCGTCGACGATCTCGGCGAGCTACGGCCAATACCACGTCACCGTCGAGGTGGACACCATCACGCGCGCCATCGCCGACGAGGCGGCGCTCCAGCTGTGGGCGCGGCAGGGACTCTCGCCCGTCAATCTGGTGATCCCGAATGAACTGGTCCCGCCCGACGTGGCGACCGATCTGCTCCGAAGGTTCGGGCGGAGGTGAGTCGTCGCGAATAGGGGCACACGTGCCCGTCGCTTCCGTACGGTGGAAGCATGGCCACGCCTACCGAGACCCCGGCACCTACCGCGACGACCCCGGGCGACATCCCGGATCCACGGACCGCACCAAGCGATGATCTGAGCGCCGACGAGCGCGCACTGCTCGTCGACAATCTGCGATTCGCCCTCGACGGTCGCTGGCGCGGCGTGCGGGACACGGTGCGCGAGAACTCCGATCGCGCCGACCTCCTACCCGATCCCTCACTGACGCTGGAGCAGGCCCGCGCCGGGATGCTGGAGAAGATGCGAGAACTCGCCTCGCATGGTTTCGCGGGCGCGGGATTCGGCGCCGATCACGGCGGTACGGGTGACGTCGGAGCCTCGGTCACGTCGATCGAGATGCTCGGATATGCCGATCTGTCGCTGATGGTGAAGGCGGGTGTGCAGTGGGGACTCTTCGGCGGCGCGGTCGAAAACCTCGGCACCGCAAGGCATCACGAGCGTTACGTCAAGGGCATCATCGATCTGGACATCCTCGGCTGCTTCGCCATGACCGAGACCGGGCACGGCTCCAACGTCCAGGCGCTGGAGACCACCGCGACCTACGACGCCGCGACGCGCGAGTTCGTAATCAATTCGCCGACGCCGTCGTCGCGGAAGGATTACATCGGCGGCGCCGCCGAACATGCCCGTCTAGCAGCAGTTTTCGCCCAGCTGATCACCGCCGGACCCGGTGCCGAACCGGAAAGCCATGGCGTGCACTGTTTTGTGGTGCCGATCCGCGATGAGGACGGTAACGATCTGCCCGGCATCACCACCAGCGACTGCGGTTACAAGGGTGGCCTCGCCGGCGTCGACAACGGGCGCATCATGTTCGATCAGGTACGCATCCCGGCGGAGAATCTACTCAACCGCTATGCAGACGTCGACGCCGACGGCACCTACGTCTCTCCCATCGAGAATCCGAATCGACGATTCTTCACGATGCTCGGCACCTTGATCCGCGGCCGCACGAGCGTGGCCGCCACGGCGAGTGCCGCGGGCCGCAAGGCGCTCACCCTCGCCACGCGATATGGGTTGCTGCGCAAGCAGTTCGAGGCCCCGGATGGCGACGACGAGATCGTGATCCTGGATTACCTCGCGCATCAGCGCAAGCTGCTGCCGCTGATCGCGAAGTCGTATGCGATCCAGTTCGCGCAGAACGAGATCACCTCGGAGTTGCATGACGTGCAGGGCTTGATGGAGGCCGCGGCGGGTAATCCCGACGACAAGCTCGCCGCCCGCCAGCGCGAGTTGGAGAGCACCGTCGCCGGACTCAAGGCATACGCCACCTGGCACGCCTCGAACTCCATCAACGTCTCTCGCGAGGCGTGCGGCGGCGCCGGCTATCTCGACGAGAATCAGCTCGCGATCATCCGCGGTGACATCGACGTCTTCACCACCTTCGAGGGCGACAACACCGTCCTCACGCAGCTACTGGCCAAGGAGCTGCTGTCGGCGTATGCCGATGATGTCCAAGGACTTTCGGCCGGCGGCTGGGTGCGGTTCATCGCCGGGATGGCCCGCGAGGTGGTGGCCGAGAAGACCGCGGTACGTCAGGTGGTGCAGACGCTGCTCGAAGGGTCCGACGAGGACCCCGAGAAGTCGAACCTCACCAACCGTGGCACGCAAATCCGTCTGTTCCGCAATCGGGAGGATCACCTGGTGCGGACCTGCGCGCAGCGCCTGCGGCGCGCGCTCGACGACGACAACGACGCGTTCGAGGTGTTCAACAACGCGCAGGATCACCTGCTGAAGGTGGGTCAGGCGGCCACCGAGCGGATGGTCCTCGAGGCATTCATCGAGGCCATCAACGACTGCGACTCCCGCGCGGCGGCCGAGTTGCTCGGCAAGGTGTGCGATCTGTTCGTGTACTCGGCACTCGAGGCGGATCTGTCGTGGTTCCTGATGCACCGGCACGTCTCGGTGGAACGGGCCAAGGCGATCCGGCGTGGCGTCAACGAGCTGTGCGCGGAACTGCGTCCGCACGCGCGCACCCTGATTGACGCCTTCGGCATCCCGGAGGCACTGCTCCGGGCGCCGATGCTGGATCACGGCTGAGCCGGTTGATGCTGCATCGAACGTCCTGATTTCGCGCGTCATGGCCGCGAAACCGCGCGGAATCGCCCGATTTCAGGACGTTTGATGCAGTAGCGCCGGGGTGGCCGGTGGGTGCTGCGGAGGAATCTTCGGTCGATCTGCCGACGGGGGAACATTTCTACGGGCACGGGGCATCTGACCTCCGTACGCGCCACGACGGCCCCTCGACCCGTAGGAGAAACACTCATGTCGTTCCCCCAGTACCCGAATCGGCCCCAGTTCCCGAATCAGCCCCAGTACCCGAATCAGGCCCAGTTCCCCGGGCGGCCCCCGTTCGCGAATCAGGCGCCGTTCCCGAATCAGGCGTCGTTCGCGAGTCAGGGCACGGCTGCCCCGCAGTTCGCTCCCCAGGGGTTCGCGCCGCAGCGTCCGGTTCCCCAGCAGCGTCCGGTTCCCCAGCAGCCTCCGGTCGAGCAGCAGCGTCCGGTTCCCCAGCAGCCTCCGGTCCAGCAGGCACCCATCTCACAGCAGCCGATCTCCCACCAGCCGGTCTTCCATCAGCCGCAGCAGTTCGGTCAGACGGCGCAGACCTCGTCCATCGCCGACGAGACGGTGGGCGCCCGGATGGGCAAGGCGCTGTTCAAGGCCAAGTTCACCGGCGCGGGGCCGTGGGCCGGCGTGATCGGTACCGCGATCGGCATCTCGGTGGTCCGGTTCTTCGTCGGCTTCCGGTCGAGCGAGGAGTTGTCCGCAGGGGGCCACGCGGTGCGGTTCCTCGTCACCTTCGCCGCGGTATTCGTGTTCGCGCTGATCGTCACCGCGATCATCGCGGCGATCCAGTCGGCCACGCTGCCTGCCAAGTTCCGCAAGCTCGTGCCCGCCGGTGCGCCGATGTCCGCGGAGTTCGCCCCGACGTGGGCAGGTCTGCAGGCGGGCACGATCAACGAGCGAGTCGAGCACTCCGCGATCATCGGCGTACGCATGGTCAACGACATGCTGCTGGTGTTCGTGAAGGGCGCCAAGAAGCCGGTCATCTTCCCCGGTGAACTGCTGCCCTCGCATATCGCCGACGAATACCTGGCCCGGTTCTCGTTCGCGGCCATCGCCGCGGCGAAGAAGAACTGACCGTCTCCGAGTCGCGAGTGAGATCCTCGTCCCGCCTGCCGATACGGCTCGCGGGGCGAGGGTCTCACCCGCGTGTTTCGTCGTCCTCGGTTCGTTGAGCCTCGGCGTGTTGAGCCTTGGATCGTTGAGCCTTGGATCGTCGAGATTCGGGGCGCTGCGGTTGGGTGCGGGGGGGCAACCCGAGTCGGGCGGCGAGATGAGCCTCGGTGAGTTCACGGCGCAGCCCGTCGACATCGCGTGCCCACGCCTGGGCGAGCTTGCCGTCGACGAGTTCGACACCGATCCCCTTTCGACGCCGCGGCACCGCATGCAATTCACCCAGGGCGGGTGCACTCTCCCAGTCCTGAACGGCGGAGCCGTTGTTGGCCGGCAGGATCTCGACGATGTCGGTCAACGGCAGGCGGCGGGTGCCCTGCTCCAGGGTGGTCTCGGTGAGCGTCACGCCGACGTGGCGGCGCGCGGCATAGACCTGCAGCACGGAGAAACCTCCGATGACCACCAGGAAGATCATCAGCACCGGCCAGTGCACCTGGCCGGGACCCAGGATCTCCATCAGCAAGACCGCGCCCACGAGCAACGGACCGATCAGCACCACCAGCCAACTCCCGCCGGACTCATGGAAGAGGATCTCGCCGTCGAGGTCGGGGAGGGACGTGTCCGCACCGCTCGCCTCGGGTGCAATCGGGCCGGCCCCACCCTCGTCGGGCGGACCGTCGTCGGACAGCATGTCGTCGGATGGGGCGTCGTCGACAGGCTTCTTGTCGGACGGGCCGTCGTCGGGGGTGCTCATCGTTTCTTGGGACGTACCTTGCCCGCTGACGGCTTCGGCTTCTCCCCGGTGAACCACTCCTCTGAGTCCGGTCGATAGGAGAGCATCGAGCCGAAGACGCCGATGAGGGCAGCGAGCAGCGGAAACGCGAAAGCCGGACTGAATCCGACACTGAAGAACAGCAGCATCGCGACGACGACCAGGGTCAGCGCCGAGAGCGAGGAACGCCAGCGCGCGTCGCCGGTGTACACCTTGCTCGACATCAGGATGTACGCGATCCCGATCACGGCGACCAGGACGCCGATGCTGACGGGTCCGAAGGTGGGGCCGTCGGTGAGAATGCCACCGATGATGCCGAGCACGCCCAGCGCCACCAGCAACCCGCCGGCGATCAGCCAGCAACGGTAGGCCCAGGTGACGAGCTTCGGGCGGGTGTGTGGATCAGGTCTGGTCACCGTTGTTGCTGCTTCCTTCGTCCGACTCTTCTGCTGATGCCTTGCGGTGCCGGCCGGACGCACTCCCCGACTGGCCGGTGGGCTTCGCCCACAGCGGGACCACCGGAATCGTCTCGGTCGGACGGTCGTCGGTGGGCGCCGCCGGACGCGTCGCGTCGGGTGAGGCCACCGGGCTCGACGCTTCCGTCGATGGCGGAGTCACCGGGCCCGCATGGTGGGAGTGGTGCGGCCCGACCGGGCCGGGGTTGCGCCACGGCGCCGACCCCGGTGCCGGACCGACCATGTGCTGCTGCGGCCCGAAGCCCGCGGAGACGGCGCGCAGTGTCTGCTGCTGACGATTCCGACGGAATTCGGCCATGTCGCGGCAGTAGCGATCGGAGTCGGGGCGCAGCAGCAAGACGGAGGCACCGAGTGCTGCGACGGCGCTCAGGATCAGCGGGATCATCACCCATGTCGGCTCGACGCCGGCGAAGTAGGACAGCACCGTGTTGATCGCGATATAGACGCCGGCGGCGCCCACCACGATCCGCGCCCAGCCGTAACCACGGCGCACGAGCAGCACCATCACCACCGATACCGCCAGCAGGATCAGCCCGACGGCGGTGTAGCTGATGACAAACCCCGTCGTCGACGACAAGGCCTCTACCTGGTCTTTCGGGGCATCTTTGGGTAGTGAGTCGCGCACCTGGCCGGGCCAGGCCCGCAGGGCGGTCGGGCCCTGACCGATGTGGGTCACCAGCCGACCGAGGATGACAACGATCCACAACTCGGTGGCGATGGACACCGAGTCGGCGATCGTGGGCCGAGTCTGCACGCTCCCGGCCTCATCTCCCCGTGGCTGCGGGGTCGGTGCGGACATGGCACAAGGATAAGTGACGCGCCGGTAAGAACGGCTGCCGCGGCCGGACAACGTCGAGGTTCCTCGCTCAGGTTGGTCTGACCGGACTACCGCGAGGGCCCCTACAGGCGCCGAGCGACCTCGGTGGCCCAGTAGGTGAGGATGATCGAGGCGCCGGCCCGGCGGATGGAGATCAGCGACTCGAGGATCGCGGCGTCCCGGTCGATCCAGCCACGTTCGGCGGCCGCGGTGATCATCGCGTACTCGCCGCTGATCTGATACGCGGCGACGGGCACGTCCGCCATCTCGGCGACGTCCCGCACGATGTCGAGGTAACTCATCGCGGGTTTGACCATCACGATGTCGGCGCCCTCGTCGAGATCGAGCCGCACCTCGCGCAGCGCCTCCACCCGATTCGCGGAATCCTGCTGGTAGGTGCGCCGATCGCCGGTCAGGGTAGACCCGACGGCTTCCCGGAACGGACCGTAGAACGCGGACGCGTACTTCGCGGCGTAGGCGAGGATGCCGGTGTCGGTGAACCCCTCGGCGTCGAGGGCGGCGCGGATGGCGGCGACCTGGCCGTCCATCATGCCGCTCGGGCCGAGCAGATGCGCGCCGGCGCGCGCCTGTGCGAGCGCCATGGAGACGTAGCGGTCGAGCGTCGCGTCGTTGTCGACATGTCCGTCCTCGGCGAGGACACCGCAGTGCCCGTGATCGGTGAACTCGTCGAGGCAGGTGTCGGCCATCAGCACCGTCGAGTCACCGAGGTCGTCGGCGAGCACCCGCAACGCGCGGTTGAGCACACCGTCGGGATCGTCGGCGCCGGAGCCGACCGCATCCTTGTCCGCGGGGGCGGGTACACCGAAGAGCATGAGCCCGCCGACCCCGGCCGCGACGGCGTCGGCGGCCGCGGCGCGCAGCGAGTCCATCGTGTGCTGCGCCACGCCGGGCATCGAGGAGATCTCCCGCGGGGCGTCGATGCCGTCGGCGACGAACATCGGCAGCACGAGATTCCTTGGCGCCAGAGTGGTTTCGGCCACCAGCCGACGCATCGACGGTGAGGTACGCAACCTCCGTGGCCGGATCACCGGTGCCATGACGCCTCCTTGCGACGACGACCCTGCGAGCAGTTACCGAACGACACCGCCACGCGCACCTACGAGCGCGAGCGACGCGACTTCTTGCGCGGCGGGGGCAGTGCACCCTCGGCGCGCAGCCGGGCGGCGTGCTCGGCGAGCGCATCGACGAGATCCGGGATGGATGCGGTCTCCGGCTGCACGTCCACGCGCAGGCCGAATTCCGTTGCCGTCTCGGCGGTCTTGGGCCCGATGCATGCAACGATGGTGCGCGCGTGTGGCTTTCCGGCGATACCCACCAGATTGCGCACCGTGGAACTCGAGGTGAAGCAGACCGCGTCGAAGCCGCCGGTCTTGATCATCTCGCGGGTCTCGGCCGGCGGCGGAGCAGCACGCACCGTGCGATAGGCGGTGACGTCGTCGATCTCCCAGCCACGTTCGCGCAGACCCTCGGACAACGTCTCGGTGGCAATGTCGGCGCGCGGCAACAGGATTCGGTTCACCGGGTCGAACACGTCGTCGTAGGGCGGGAAGTCGTCGAGCAGGCCCAGCGAGCTCTGTTCGCCCGAGGGGATCATCTCCGGGTTGATGCCGAAGGCGCGGACCTTCTCCGCGGTGGCCTCGCCGACGCAGGCGATCTTCACACCGGAGAACGCGCGGGCGTCGAGGCCGAACTCGGCGAACTTCTCCCACACCGCACGCACCGCGTTGGTGGAGGTGAACACGACCCACTGGTACCGGCCGTCGACCAAACCCTTGACGGCCCTTTCCATCTGGGCCGGGCTGCGCGGCGGCTCGACGGCGATCGTCGGCACCTCCTTGGGCATGGCGCCGTGGCTGACGAGACGGTCGCTCATGTCGGCGGCCTGCTCCTTGGTGCGCGGCACCAGCACGGTCCAGCCGTAGAGCGCACGCGATTCCCACCACGAGAGCTTGCTGCGCTGGGCGACGACCTTGCCGACCGTCAGGATCAGCGGGCCGGTCAGCGCGTTGCCCTGCTCGTTGAGCGAGGCGAGAGTGGCCTCGATGGTGCGCTGGCTGCAGGTGGTGCCGTTGACGGTGATCGCGACCGGGGTCTGCGGCGCGAGGCCGTGCTCGGTCAGTGCGCTCGCGGTCTCGGCGAGATGCGTCGAGGTGGCGTGTAGGACCAACGGTCCCGGGGCGGCGGCGAGCGCGGCCCAATCGACCTCGCCACGGACGTCGGCCTCGGTGTGGCCGGAGCCCAGCGGCATGCCGGCGTAGCTCGGCACCACGGAGGCGGCGGGCAGACCCGGCAGCACCTCGAAGGCGATCGAGGTGCGGGCCACGGCGTTGACCTCGGCGAGCACCGAGTCGGTGGTGAGCGGGTCACCTGCGACCACGCGGACCACGTCGTCGCCGTTCTTCGCGGCGGCGACCAGAGTCCTGGCGACCTCGGCGGGATCCCCGAGTGCGGGGCGGACGACCTGCTCCTCCTCGGCGGCGTCCTCACCGGTGGTGTCGACGTCGACCGGCGCGACATCCTCGGACGCGTCCTCGGCGCCCGGTGTGGTGGCGGACTGATCGGCAGCAGCAGCAGCGTCGGTCTTCGCCTTGCGCCCGGCGCGCGACGTCGGCTTCTCGTCGACCTCGTCGCGGTGAGCAGCACCGATCAGTTCGACGACCCCTGCCGGTACGTCTGGATCGATATACGCGGTGGTCGCGGTCATGACCACGTTGCGTGCTCGCACGGTCAACAGGTCGGGGTCCCCCGGACCCGATCCGACGAACAGAATCCGTCCCGGACTGGCCTTCTTCGTACGGCTCATGCGTTCGCACTCTCCTGCCCTGATATCAGGGCTGCAGTTCCCTTCTGCTGCAGGAGATGGGTCCTCGCGGGCCTATCGGAAACCGGTGCGCATCCCGTGCGCGCCAGGCGTCGACGCGCGTCAGGTCTGCGAACCGGGGCCGATGAGCTCGCCAGCTCCCAGCTCCAACAGTTCGGCGGCAAGATCCTTACCCAGCTGAACGGCGCGATCGACCGGACCCACCACCGAAGCCCGGATCACATCGGATCCGTCCTCGGCCGCCACCGCCGCTCGTAGCGACAGCTCGGCGAAGATCCGCCCGTCCTCGTCAATCGACTCGACCACCTCGGCAATCGCTCCGATCGGTGCGGTGCACCCGGCCTCCAGGGCCGCGAGCACTGCCCGCTCGGCGTCGATCGCCGCGCGTGTGGACGCGTCGTCCAACTCGGCGAGAATTCTCACCAGTTCGGCATCGTCGGAGCGGCACTCCACAGCCAAGGCACCCTGCGCCGGCGCCGGTAGCATGACCACCGGATCTAACGCTTCGGAGACCTCGTCGGTACGTCCGATGCGCGCGAGCCCGGCCCTGGCGACCACGACTGCGTCGAGTTCACCGCTGGCGACTTTGCCCAACCGAGAATCAAGGTTGCCTCGTAGGGGGCGGATTTCCAAACCGAGACCCAATGCTCTAAGCTGTGCCGCCCGCCGCGGGGCCGAGGTCCCCACGACCGACCCCGGAGGCAGGGCGCCGAGCACCATGCCATCCCTGCTGACCAGGGCATCTCGGGGATCCTCGCGGATCGGGATGGCGGCGATGACCAGGTCGGATTCGGGTGCGGTGGGTAGGTCCTTGTACGAGTGCACCGCGACGTCGACCTCGTGATTGCGCAGGGCCACGCGGATCGCCGTGGTGAACACACCGACGCCGATCTCCGCGACCGGCTTCTGCGAGGCGTCGCCGTCGGTCTTGATGATGACCAGTTCGGCCGGATGCCCGGCGGTGGTCAGTGCGTCGGCGATGGTCTGGGCCTGGGTGGTGGCCAGCAGCGAACCACGGGTGCCGATCCGCAGGATCGGGCTCTGCGCGGTGCTCACTGCTGTGCCTGCGCCTGTCCGGTCTCGCCGAGCCCGGTCTCCGGAGCGGACACCGATTCCGCGGCGCCCGGCTTGAGCTCGAACAGTTCGCGCAGCGCCTCGGCATAGTGATCGCCGTTGGGCGTCGAGGCTAGTTGTTTCACGCGCACCGTCGGCGCGTGCAGGAGCTTGTCGACGACGCGTCGAACGGTTTTGGCGACCTCGTCACGCTGGGGATCGTCGAGGTCGGGCAGGCGGGTCTCCAGTCGCAGCATCTCGGCTTCGACGACCTCGGCGGCGCGCTGGCGCAGGGCCGCGACGGTCGGGGTGACCTCGGCCTGACGCTGGCTGGTCAGGTAATCCGCGAGTTCTTTGGCGACGATGGAACGTGCTGCGAGAGCATCGTTTTCGGCAGCCTGGGCCGCGGAGTCGTCACGCAGGGATTCGATGTCGACGACGTGCACACCGGGCAGCCGGGACGCGGCCGGGTCGACGTTGCGGGGCAGACCGAGATCGCAGATCACCAGCGGCGTCGACGAGGTACGCGCGGCGAGGGCGGAGTGCACCTCGCCGACTCCGACGACCGATCCGACGCTGCCGGTGGCCGCGACGACGACGTCCGCGTCGGCCATGACCGACGCCAGGTCATCGAGGCCGACGCCGCGCACATCGATGCCGTGATTCGCCGCGACGTTGCCGGCCAGATGCTCGGCGTTGGCGACCGTGCGGTTGACGACGACGAGTTCGGTGATGCCCTCACGGACGAGGTTGGCGGTGGCCAGTCCGCCCATCGCGCCGGCGCCCACGACCACGGCGCGACGCAGCGTCACGTCGTCGGCGGCGGAAGGATCACCGGCGATGACCGCCTTGGCGCGGTGCAGCGCGACCGACACGACCGATGCACCGGCACGATCGATGCCGGTCTCGGTGTGCACGCGCTTGCCGACGCGCAGGGCCTGCTGGGCGAGTTCGTGGAGGATTCGGCCGGCCGCCTTGTGGGCGTCGGCGGTGAGATACGCGTTGCGGATCTGGCCGAGAATCTGCTGCTCGCCCACGACGAGGGAATCGAGTCCGGCGGAGACACTGAACAGGTGCTCGACGGCGGCCTCTGAGTAGCGCACGTAGGCGTGCTTGGTCATCTCGTTGATGGTCATGCCGGAGTGATCGCCGAGGACCTCTCCGACGGCCTCGAGCGCCGGGTGGAAGGCGTCGACGACGGCGTAGATCTCGATGCGATTGCAGGTCGAGACGAGCATCGCCTCGGAGATCGCGCGATTGGCGAGGAGCTTGTCGACGAGCTTGGGGCGGTCGTGATCGGAGACAGCAAGGCGCTCGAGCACCTCGACGGGGGCACTTCGGTGCGATACCCCGAACAACAACACGCTCACGCTGTCACCGCTTCTTCACCTATTGCCGGTCTACGACTGTCCGTAGTCACCATACGACCCCCCTGCCCCGACGCATGCACGGCATGGGCCGCGAAGCCGAGAACCTGTAACTCCAAGGCTAGATCAACCTGCCGCACGACGACGCCGGACCGGACGGACAGCATCGTCGGTGTCACGTTCAGCAACTGCCGTACCCCGACGCCGATGAACGCGTCGCAGGCCTGCTGGGCGGCGTCGTCGGGCAGGGCGATGACGCCGATGTCTATCGCCGGACCGCTCTCACCAGCGCAGACGGTCTCGATGTCGGCGAGCGGGGCCACCGGGAGGCCGGCGAACTCGGTGCCGACGAGGTCCGGATCGTCGTCGAAGAGGGCGGCGACACGGAATCCGCGGCCGAATCCGGTGTGTGAGATGAGCGCCTGCCCGAGGCGTCCGGCACCCGCCAGGGCGACGGTGTGGGTCGAATCGGTGTGCAGCGCGAGTTTGATCCGCGCGATCACCCGGCCGACGTCGTATCCGACTCCGCGGACACCGGTGGCACCGACGTAGGAGAGGTCTTTGCGGAGAATCGTGGGGTTCACGCCGGCGGCCGTCGCGAGTTCACCGCTCGACGCGACGAGCACGCCGCGCTCGGAGAAATGCCGCAGGACGTGGGCGTATGTGGCCAGCCGGAAGACAGCGGGTTCCGGAATCGAGGGCTCGCCGTCGACTCCCACCGCCGCCTCCTTGCGCCACCCGTGAACCTGCCCTCAGGGTAACGCCTGGGTTAACAGATCAATTTCCCGGGGTTGGGGGGGCTGTGTGCCCGGTCGGGGCTGGTGCGTGCCCGGTCGGTGCTGCTGCGTGCCCGGTCGGTGCTGGTGAGTGCCCGGTCGGTGCTGGTGCGTGCCCGCTCGGTGCTGGTGCGTGCCCGCTCGACGCTACGATGTGCCCGCTCGGCCGGCCAGATCTTTCCGCAGGCGGGGCTCGTCGATCTCCCAGTAGCTGTGCTCGGCGTCGTCGAGGAGGAGGACGGGGAGTCGGTCACCGAACTCGGCCCGCAGTCCGGGGCGACCGTCGGCGGCAGCGGCGTCGACGTCGATCTCCTCGAACCCGAGACCGAAGTCGGCGAGGATGCGGGTGAGGTCGCCACGTGCTGATTCGCATGCCGCGCATCCGGCACGCGTCAGGAATGTCACTGACATGCCACCAGTTTGCCAGCCGACGGCACGCCGACAGCCGCTAGGCTGGAGGCCACGAATCTGTATGGAGGTGGCCTGTGGGTGAGACCCAGGATCCGGCTGATCCGGGTCCGGCGGAAGATGCGGTCGACGATGCGGTGACCGACACCTCCACGCCCGACGCCTCCGTCGACGACGGCACTGTCGAGATTGCCGAGCTCGATGGCTCCGCGCCCGAGAACGTCGCCCCCGAGAACGTCGCCCCCGGCGACGAGGGCGCGACCCCGACGCCGCACCCAGACGACTGGGAGGCGCACGCCGAACTGGTCTATCCCACCGCGGGCGCGGACGCCGCGATCGTCGTCGACACGGCCGAGGACGCCGATCCCGCCGCTGCCGAGGATGCGTCCGAGGAGGACGACGAGGCGAGCCGGGTCACGACCTGGATCTCCGATCGGGCGACCGCCGCATCGGGCAGATTCCGCCAAACCGCCCACGAGCTCCGCCAGCGTCTCGCCGGCGAGGCCAGCGCCGAGGCCGCGCTCGACACGCTGCGCGCGCGTCCACGCACCGAGGACGAGATCGAGCGGGAGCGCGAGCGTGGCGAGGCGCCGACCGATCTGACCGCCGCGGCCTTCTTCGACGTCGACAACACCCTGGTGCAGGGCGCCTCGATCGTGCTGTTCGCACGTGGGTTGGCCGCCCGAAAGTTCTTCACCTACAGCGACATCCTCGATTTCGCGTGGACGCAGGCAAAGTTCCGCATCACCGGCAAGGAGAACGCCCGAGACGTGGCCGAGGGCCGCGAGAAGGCACTGTCGTTCATCGCCGGACGACGGACGCAGGACCTGATCGACCTCGGCGAGGACATCTACGACGAGATCATCGCCGACAAGATCTGGCCGGGTACGCTCGCGCTGGCGCAGCGGCATCTCGATGCGGGACAACAGGTTTGGTTGGTCACCGCGACTCCGGTGGAGTTGGCGCAGACCATCGCCACCAAGCTCGGCCTCACGGGCGCTCTGGGCACCGTCGCCGAAAGCAAGGACGGCATCTTCACCGGACGTCTCGTCGGCGACATCCTGCACGGCCCGGGCAAGGCCCATGCGGTGCGCGCCTTGGCAATTCGCGAAGGGTTGAATCTCAAGCGCTGCACCGCATACTCCGACTCGCACAACGACGTCCCGATGCTGTCACTGGTCGGCAAGGCGGTTGCCATCAATCCCGACTCCGATCTGCGCGACGTCGCGAAGATCCGCGGCTGGGAGATGTATGACTTCCGGACCGCACGCAAGGCCGCGAAGTACGGTGCGACGTCGGCGTTGGTGATCGGTGCGGTCGGCGGCGGAGCGGCCGCAGCCCTCAGCGCGTTTCGACATCGACGCTGAGCGCGCCGCCGAAACCTACAGCGTCTCGACGAGACTCGTCGGATCGACGAGGACCTTTGCATGCCGCTCGGCACCCCCGAGCGCCTCGAAGGCCCACGGCACACCGGCGAGTCCGACGGTCCCGGTGATCAGCGGCGCGACGTCGACCTTGCCATCGGCGATCAGGTGCAGCGCGGACCGGAACTCGGCCGGGTCGTAGCCGAAGACGAACCGCAACTCGAGTTCCTTGTTGATCGCCATCGCGGGGCGGAAGGAATCGGTCTCCATGCAGACGCCGACCACGACGACGCGCGTCCGGAACGGTGCGTGCGACACGATGTTCTCGATGATGCCGGGCACGCCGACGCACTCGAAGACGACGGGACCGCGGGGGGTGGCCCCGAATCGTTCGCCGAGGCGGATCAGCGACCACCACGGAACGCGGGGAATGAACTGCAGTTTCTTCATCGCGCCGAAGGCGACGTCGAAGAGGTCGGTGGCGGCCGTGATGTAGTCACCCTTGTCGGCGGCCACCGTCCACGGTGATTCGATCTTGGGGTCGACGACGATATCCGCACCGCAGCGTCGGGCGAGGGATCGGCGACCAGCCGAAGGATCGCTGGCTACAACGGTTTTCACGCCGTCGGCCTTGAGCATGGCGATCACCGCCAAGCCGATGGGGCCACAGCCGATGACGATCGCGACATCCTTTCGGCCCACCTCGCCGCGTCGGACGGCGTGGTGGGCGACGGCCATCGGTTCGGTGAGCGCAGCTCTCTCCGCGGAGAGCTTCTCGGGCACCGGCATGGTGAGATCCTCCGCGGCAAGGACGTACTCGGCGTAGGCGCCCGGCGCGAGCTCCGAGTATCCGGTGAGGTGCGGCTGATCTCCGTGGCGGATCATCGGCATCGCCACCGCCAGCGATCCCGGCTTCCAGCGCTTGCGGCACCCCGGCCCGTAGGAGACGACCTCACCGACGAATTCGTGGCCCATCACCACCGAGTCGCCGGACCGCATGAACTCGTCGTAGCCGACCTCGACGGTCATGTCCGCGGTGGCATCGCAGTGGACCCGCGCGTGCAGATCGGAGCCGCAGATGCCGGCACGAACCACCTTGAGCAGCACCTGGCCGCGACCGGGTTCCGGAGTGGGGATCTCGGTGACGGCGAGCTGACCCTCGTGACAGGTGACGGCTTTCATGGGCCGAACACTATCGCAGGAGGTTCGCGCCGATCAGCCGAAGTAGATGCTCCCGCGACGACTCAGCATCCGGAACAGCGTCTGCTGGATTTCTTCGCGGACATGATCGGTGAGATCGAAAACGACCATCGGGTCGTCGGCCGACGACTCGTCGTAGCCACCGGTCTCGATGGGCCGACCGAAGTGGATGTGCCACTTCGACGGAAGCGGCACCGCACCGAGCGGGCCGAGCCACGGGAACAGCGGAGTGATCGGGAAATATGGGATGCCCAGGATCTTCGCGAGGGGCTTGAAATCACCGATCATCGGGTAGATCTCTTCGGAGCCGACGATGGACACCGGGATGATCGGTGCAGCGTTGCGCAATGCCGTGGTGACGAATCCGCCGCGGCCGAACCGCTGCAGCTTGTAGCGATCCTTGTACAGCTTGCCGATGCCCTTGTACCCCTCCGGCCAGACGGCGGCGAGTTCGCCGGCACGCAACAGCCGGTCGGCGTCGGCGGTGCAGGCGAGGGTGGCACCGATGCGTCGTGCGACGTCGCTGACGCCGGGCGCCTCGAACGCCATGTCGGCGGCGAGGATGCGGAGGTAGCGACCGGTCGGATGATTGTCACGAACGGCCAGTGACGTCATCAACGCGTCGATGGGGAGGACTCCGGCGTGGTTGGCGACGAGGAGGGCGCCGCCCTCAACCGGAAGATTCTCGATTCCGCTGACCTCGACACGGAACCACTTGTCATAAACCTGACGAACCGCGGGAAACCACACAGATTCTGTGAAGTGCGGATCGAATCCGAATTCATCTACTTCATATTCGCCGCTCATTCTTTCTCGAATGAAACCTGCGGTTGCAGTCAGTGAATCCGCGACAGCACCGCGCATTCCCGACAAAGAGAAGAATGGGCTCGACTTGGCCGGGCCGATGTGCTCGGCGCCCAACTCGCCCGGCACTGCGATGTCGTCGTTGATGGGAGTGACCGCCGCGGACGGACCGAAATCGTCGGTGTTCGGGTGGCCGACCGGAATCCCTTGCGAAGTGCGGTCTTTCACGCGTACGCGACTCTGCGGTGCGGGAGTGCCGGGCCGGTCCTGCTGGCTGGGATGCCGGCGTTGCGCGTGGTCACGTCCGAGGTCGGCGTCAGGGGTTGCGTAGAGCTGGATGACCTTTGCGGTGCGCGCATCATTTGCGCCGCTGGGAATCACCGCACCCACCACCTCTCGTAGCAAATCGTGACTGGACAACCATCCGTGATGATCCCGGTGCGCGTGTGATGTGCGGCCCCCGAAGCCCCCGACTCTGGCTCTCTTCTCCGACGAGTTTAGACGTTGCAATTGGGTTGCGCACCATGGCTCCACCAATCCGGCCACATTCTGACAGAACACGGAGAAGTGTCACTCACTTGCGTCACAGGACGTGCCACTCTCCCCGACACGGTCCGCCCCCGGGGGTCACAGCAGCTGGTGTGCCGCCGATGTCACCCGCCGCTCGAGCGACCGCCACGTGTCCGCACCGATGACCGGATTCACCTTGCCGCGAGCGATGAAATCGTCGAGGGTCTCCGAGGTCGTGTACGACGGCGCGAATCCGAGATCGGTCCTCATGCGGGTGGTGTCGAGCACGCGGCCGTAGGTCAGGAAGTCGGTCTGGCTCGAGCGCAGTTTCGCCGACCGGATGTCCTGGAAGACGCCGGTGATCGGCGCGAGCAGTCCGCCGGGCACCGGCATCTCGATGTGCCCGGTACGTCGGATCGCCTGGGTGAGGGTGACGACACCGTCGGCAGCGATGTTGAACGTGCCGGGATGGTTGGAGAGCGTTGCGTACTCCATGGCCTCGAGGGCGTCCTCCTCGTGGAGGAACTGCAATCGTGGCTGCATACCGATCACCTTCGGCACGAGCGGCAGGGACAGATATGACCCCATCCGCGTGTTGATCCGCGGCCCGAGGATCGCCTGGGTCCGCAGGATGGTGACGTCGATGTCCTGCCGACGGCGGGCGAGGCCACGCACGTAACCCTCGACGTCGAGCAGATCCCGGCCGTATCCGCGGGTCGGCTCGCGACGTGCGGGCGTGCCCTCGGAGAAGTGGGACGGATCGTGCGCACTGGCCCCGTACACCATCGCGGTGGAGCGCAGGATGAGGCGTTTGACCGACGGACTGCGCTGACACGCGGCGCAGACCTGCATCGATCCGACGAGATTGAACTCCTTGATCGCCGCCGAGTGTGGCGCGGTCTCCATGATCGAGGTGGCCGCGTGGACGACCGTGTCGACGTCGTAGGAGGCGATCGCCTTGGCGATGGCGGGACGTCGGATGTCCATCCGCAGGAACTCCGCCCGGCCCATCCGACGCAGCAGATCCTTGCGCGGCACCCGCGAGTCGACGGCCAGCACACGGTCGATGGCGGGGTTGGCCGCCAAGCGAGCGATCAGATAGCCGCCGAGGAACGTCGACGCCCCGGTCACCAGGACGGAGCGCGGCGTCGAGGGCTCGGCAGGGGTATCGGATGCCATGGCGATCAGCGTAAACGACAACCCGCAGGGCCGCCCCGGGCGAGGTGTCCCATCACGCAGAAGAACCCGCACCTGGGTGCGGGTTCTTCGGTGGTCAGCACGCCGACGTGCTCGACGTCACTTGCCGAGTTTACGACGCTGCACTCGGGTACGACGGAGCAGCTTGCGGTGCTTCTTCTTCGACATGCGCTTGCGGCGCTTCTTGATCACTGAACCCATGGGGATGCTTCCTCACGATTGACGCTAGATGTCCTGTGCCATCCGCATCGGGTCAGGCACGCGATCTCCAAGACTACCGTTCGGTGACCTCATGGCGAAATCCAGGGTGGTTCGAACAGCACCGCCGCCGTGACGCAGACACGAACTCCCCCTCGACAGGTCGGCTAGGACGCGTCGAGAGGGAGTCGAACTCACGGGCTTCTAGCCGGCGTCGAAGTACGACGTCTCCAGGTAATCGTGCACGGCCTTCGCGTGCACCCGGAAGGAACGACCCACGCGTACCGCGGGGAGCTCGCCACTGTGCACCAGGCGATAGACGGTCATCTTGGAGACCCGCATCAAGGCTGCGACCTCGGCGACGGTCAGAAACTGCGAGCCCGGCGACGCATTGCTCACGCCGGTCCTGTCAGGCTTATCTGCAGGTGCCATGAATTACTCATACCTCCGGAGCACGCGTCGCGGCCGCCGGCTTCCCCTCCGGCGGACATCAGACACGCACGTGCTTAAAGGAGCTTAGCGTGGCAGATGTGAAAAAAGCGACGTGAGTTGTGAGGAAATTCGCGCTTCTTCGAAGCGAAACCCAACATCCTGGGGTTTTCGGGGCGTGGGACCCCTATTTCAGGGGGCGTCGACGTCGTCGACGGCCGTCGAACCGGGCACAGAACTCTCAATCTCCACTCGACGCCCAGCCTTCGCGCTGGCCGCGGCCGCTGCGCCGGTCGCCTCGTAGACGCCGTGGCGGAAGCCCGCCGCCTCGAATTCACGAACCGCCGCAGCCGTCGTGCCGCCGGGCGAGGTCACCGCGGCCCGCAGATCGGCCGGGGACAGGCCGGACTCGGAGAGCAGCACGCCGGCGCCCTTGATCGTCTGGATGGTCAGCTCGTTGGCCTGTGCGCGGGTCAGCCCCAGCGCGACACCCGCCTCGATCATCGACTCCGCCAGCAGGAATGCGTACGCGGGCCCGGACCCGGAGATCGCGGTGACCGCGTCCATCTGCTTCTCCGGCACCACCAGCACGCGGCCGACCGAGGTCAGCAACTCGACGACGGCGTTGAGCTGGTCCTCGCTCACATAGCGGCCGGGCGCCACCGCGGACATGGCCTCATTGACCAGCATCGGCGTGTTGGGCATGACCCGGATGACCGGTGATCCCGCCTGCAGCGCATTCTCGTAGCGGGCCAGCGGCAGGCCGGCGACCAGGGTCACCGTCACCCGCTCCTCGTCGCCGCTGTCGTCGGCCTTGGCCAGTTCCCGCAGCACCGACGGCACGTCGTCGGGCTTGATGGCGAGGAAGACGATCTGCGCGCTCTCCACGGCGTGCTTGACGTCGGTGACGAGGACACCGTATTCGTCGGCGATCTCCGTCGCGCGGCTCGACATCTTCTCCGCGACGACGAGGTTCTTGGTCGGTTTGCCCGAGGAGATCAGGCCGGCGAGCAGTGCCTCACCGATCTTGCCGCCGCCGATGATCGCGATGCGTTGCGTCACGTTCTCTGTTGCCTTCCGGGTTGTACGTACCGCGGCGGCACGGGTCAGCCACGCGCCGGTATCAACGCGAGCTGACGCGACTGCGCCACCACTGCTCCTGTCGAGTCCACCACGAGGTGATCCTCCTCGAACATTCCGGGTCCCACCTCGACGCTGGTCGCCGCGAACCGGAGCCATCCGGCTGCGGGCGTGCGTCGCACATAGGTGGTCAGCTGGACCGTCGGCGCCCACCCGAACATGCCCAGATTCATCACCACCGGTGGCGAGATATCGCAGACCAGGACGGCGAAATCAGCGTCGGCGTCGACGCCGCCGGTGGGTCGGGTCCAGCCGATGACGACGGGATCGCCCGTCTCCCCGCGCGCCGGTGCGAACGACGACGGGTCGAGCACCAGATCGAGGGCAGGCCCCAGGTGCATGACCTCCCCGAGCGACGACGTGTGGATGTCGATGCCACCGGTGACGGGTTCGAGGGGCACGTCGGCCAGGACGTGTGGGGCCGAGTGCACGGGCGTTCCCGAGTCCTGGCGCGCCATCGTCACCGACGACGACACCATCGTGCGCCCACCCTGCGCGATCTCCACCACGAGCACACAGACGGTGCGGCCGCGTTTGCGCAGGGTCACCGCCACGTCGATGGCTGCAGGATCGGGAGCCGACAGATAGTCGCTGGCGATCGCCACCGGCACGAGCGAGTCGTTGACATCGTGCCCCTGCGCGCGTAGCAGCTCGCGGAAGCCTTCCCGCGCGGCGGCCGCGGTGATCGCCTGCAGCGAGCCGCCGTGGACCTTGGGACCGATCGTGAACGTCGGGTCGACGGTGGCCGCGAAGGAGATCGTGGAGTGCGACGACGACGTCGTCGACAGGCTGATGAGGTCGGCGAAGGTCGCGCTCACAGACCGACCCGTTCCCGCCGCAGATGCTGCCGTGCGAAGTCGAGGGAACGCGCGAGCAGCGCGCTGCGCTCGGGTTTGGTGCGCGCCGACGACGTCGTCACCTCGAGGACGACGGCGCCGTCGAAGTCGCCCGCGGCGATCGCCCGGCAGATCTCGGCACACGGTTGCGAGCCGTCGCCGGGAATCATGTGCTCGTCGGTCGGCGCGCCGCTGCCGTCGGCGAGATGCAGGTGCTGCAGTCCCGATCCCATGCGCTCGAACATCGAGCGCGCATCGGCGCCCGCGGTGGCGGTATGCGACAGATCGAGGGTGTAGTTGCGGTAGCCGTCATCGGTCGGGTCGATGGATTTGCCGAACGCCGACGCCGACGCACCCGGCCCACCGCCGCGCTGGGCATAGCGACGCAGCGAGCGTTCCCCTGTGCCGAACAGCCGGTCCGCACGCATCGGGAACATGTTCTCCACCCCGATGGCGATCCCACTGTCGTCCTCGAGTTCACCGACGAGATCGTCGAATGCCTCGACATAGGTTCGCTGCCAACGGAACGGCGGATGTACGACGACGGTCGGCGCGCCGAGATCCTCGGCAGCCTGTACCGACCGGGCGAGTTTCACCGTCGGCTCCCGCCCCCAGACACGCTGGGAGATGAGCAGGCACGGCGCATGGATGGAGAGCACCGGCATCTGGTACCGCTCGGAGAGGTATTCGACGCGCCGGATGTCCTGGCTCGCCGGATCTCCCCACACCATCAGTTCGACGCCGTCGAAGCCGAGGTCGGCGGCGTAACCGAACGCCGCCTCCAGATTCTGCGGATACACCGATGCCGTGGACAGACCGATCGGGATCTCGCGGATGTTCACCGCGGCATGGCCCGTCTGCCGGTGGACACGGTCGTGGCAGCGGCGTCGGTCACGTCAGCAGAACCAACGGTCCCATGGTCACGATCAACCCGACGCCGAGCGCGAGCAGAGTTGTGAACAGGTCGCGGGCATGTCGAACGACGTGGGCGAAGGTCACGATGCCGAAGATCACCAGCACCGCGAGCACAAGCGCGAACCAGACGTTCCAGCGCCAGAGCTCGGTGAATCCCCAGAACAGGCCGATACCGATCGCGATGCCGGCGAGAACCTCCAGGATCAGCAGGGCCCACGCGGTGATCGGGGAATGTTCGGTGTGCTCGGCCGGCGCGTCGCCGTCGGCGGCCCGCGCCGCGGCTTGCTTCTTCGCGGCCTTGGCTGCCTTCTTGTCCTTCTTGGCCTCGTCCTTACCGGCCGCGGCATCCCGGCCCTTGCCGTCGAGGCCCTTGGCGTCGAGGCCCTTGGCGTCGAGGGCGGCGACCGCGGCGGGAACATCGCGCAGCGCGGCACGAGCCCGACGTCGGGCTGCCGAGTCGGCCGCGTCGTCGGTGGAGTCGGACGACTCGGTTGTCTCCGCCGGCTCGATACCGGGCCCGTTCGCAGCCGCGAGCGGCATGGCCGCGGCGTACGACTCGCCCTCGGGGAGTTCGGAGTATGCGAGCGCGGGCGCCGACGGTGCGTCGGCCGGTTCCGCGGACTCGACGGCCGGCTCCGCGGCGTCGTCGATGCCGTTTCCGGTGACGGAGTCGGCGGCAACAGAGTCGGCGGCGAAAGAGTCGGGGGCCTCGGCGGTGGACGTGCCCGGTGTGGCGGTCGCCGAGTCGTCGATCTCGAGGAGTGCCGTCTCGACTTCGTCGGGGGCTGCGGGTTCGGCGGCGCGGCCCGGCTCTGCGGTGTAGCCGACCGCGATGGGCTCGGAATCCGCCGGTTCCACATCGAGCAACTCGTCGGCGGTGGGTTCGTTGGTGACGATGGTGGACTCGGTGGTCGCGGGCGCCCACACCAAGTCGTCCGACGGGGCCTGATCCGAAGCCGGTTCCGGCGTGGTCGGCAGAGCCGGCTCGACGACGGTCTCCGGTGCCGCGGCCTTCGCGATCGCCGCGCGCGTCGGGGCGTCGGCCTTCTTGCGACGGCCGAAGAGTCGGCGCTTGGGTTTCACGTCGGCGACCGGCTCGTCCTCGACGTCGGAGAAGTTCCGGTAGGAGTCGAAGTCATCCATGACCTCGGCGAATCCCGCACTCGACGGCGGAGTGGAGTCGACCGCGGGGATCACCGTCGTCTGGTCGGTGGCCGACACCGCCGGGGCGACCCGCTCGGCGACCGGGATGTCACCGACCGGA
Source organism: Agromyces sp. NPDC029043 (assembly GCF_055564615.1). Classification (NCBI taxonomy): domain Bacteria; kingdom Bacillati; phylum Actinomycetota; class Actinomycetes; order Micrococcales; family Microbacteriaceae; genus Agromyces; species Agromyces sp. NPDC029043. Next base: position 96,490 of record NZ_JBVHVX010000012.1, read on the forward strand.
ACCTCCGGGGTCGTCGACGCCGCGGCTGTATCGGTGGACGCGCCTGCTGAGGTGTCCGCGGTGTCCTCGGCGACGATGGGTTCGGGCAGGGTCGGCGGTGCCGGTGTGTACCCGGGCATGCCACTCGCCGTGGTGAACCGCGGGACCGCCGTCGGGCCGGTGGACGGGCCCGAGGCCGAGCCGGGTGTCGGCTGACGTGCGGCCGGATTCTCCGAACGGGGGAACGACGAGGGAGTCGGCTGGGTGTAGGCGGATACGCGCGGATCACTCGCGGGCGGCGGGGCGGGCGGCGATACGGGCGGCGGAGTGGGCGTGGATACGGGCGTGGGTGCGGCCGGCGGGGTGGGCGTGGCCGGCGTGGGTGTTGGCGCGACAGGAGGTACCGACGGTGCGGCTGCGGCCGGAGGCGTCGGGTCGTCGGTGATCTTGGGGATCTCGCCGGTCAGTTCGGACATCGACACCGCGCCGTCGCGCCCGACGCGGCGGCGGCCCCGACCCTGCGCCGCGGGTGTCGGTCCCCCGGCCGCTTGCCTCCGTGCCAGCAGTTCCGACACCGAGATGGGCCGGGAATCGGCATCCTCGTTGGCCATGCGGGCGTTCTCCCTTCGGGTCGTGTCTGGGCGGGGATCGGAACTGATCAGACCCCGGCTTCGAGTGATTCCGGCAGCTCGTTGTCGAGCTGACGAAGGATCACTCCCTCACGCAGCGCCCACGGACAGATTTCCAGTGTATCGACCGAGAGTGCACGCATCGCCGCCTCGGCGACCAGCGCACCCGCCACCAACTGGCCCGCGCGGTCACTGCTGACGCCCTCGAGCTCGGAGCGATCGGACGTGGTCATCCGCGAGATGAATGCGATCAACTGCCGCAGACCGCTGGAGGTCAGCTGGCGTCGTACCCGCGGACCCGCGCTCGACGGCGCGGCACCGGTGAGGCGGGCGAGGCTGCGGAAGGTCTTCGACGATCCGACCGCGAGATCCGGCGTGCCCGGCGCTCTCAATTCCTTCGCAACGGGTTTGAGTTCGGCGTCGAGCCAATCCCGCAGCACCCCGATCCGTCGCCGATCGGGCGGATCCCCGGGCAGCCAGTCGCGGGTGACGCGACCGGCACCGAGCGGCACCGACAGCGCGACGTCGGGCTCCTCGTCGACACCGTTGGACATCTCCAGGGAGCCGCCGCCGATGTCGAGGGCGAGGATGCGTCCGGCACTCCAGCCGTACCAGCGGCGCACCGCAAGGGAGGTCAGGCGGGCCTCGTCACGGCCGCTGAGGACGGTGACGTCGACTCCGGTCTTGGCGGTGACCGCGGCGAGCACCTCGTCGGAGTTGGTGGCATCGCGCACCGCGGAGGTGGCGAAGGCCATGACCCGCTCGCACCCCGAGGTGGTGGCGATGTGGGTGAACTCGTCGATCGACTCGACGAGTTTGATGGCGGCGCGGTCGTTGAGGCGACCGTCGTCGTCGATGTTCTCGGCCAACCGCAGCACGGCCTTCGTTGAACTCATCGGGGTGGGGTGACCTCCCCGGTGGGCATCGACGACCAGCAGATGGACAGTGTTGCTGCCCACGTCGAGCACTCCTAAACGCACGCCTACAAAGTAATGCGTCACCGATCTCACCCGCTGCGCGACCCGCCTGTTTGCCGATGCGGGCGCTACCGTTGAGGGTGTGGCCAGCCCCCAGACGTCCGCCCGGATGACGCCAGCACCCGAGGTGCACCCCGACTTTCCGCGCGAATGGTACGAATTCGTCGATCCGGCCGATCCGGAACACCTGATCGCCGCCGATCTCACGTGGCTGCTGTCGCATTGGACGTGCGTCTTCGGCACACCCGCGTGCCAGGGGATCGTCGACGGCCGCGACACCGACGGTTGCTGCACGCACGGCGCGTACCTCTCGGACAAGGATGACCGCAAGATCCTCGCCAAGGGTGTCGCGATGCTGACCGAGGATGACTGGCAGTTCTACAAGAAGGGTTCCGGCAAGGATCCACTCGGACCCCGCGGATACCTCGAGGAGAGCGACCTCGACGACGAGCCGGCCCTCAAGACACGAGTTCACAAGGGCGCCTGCATCTTTGCCAATCGCCCCGGCTTCGCGAAGGGACCGGGCTGCGCTCTGCACGCGATGGCACTACGCAAGGGTCTCGAGCCGCTGACGGTGAAACCCGAGGTGTGCTGGCAGCTTCCGGTGCGCCGCGAACAAGACTGGGTGGATCGTCCCGACGGCACCCCGATCCTGAAGACGACGATCACCGAATTCGACCGTCGCGGTTGGGGCGAGGGCGGTCACGACCTGAAGTGGTACTGCACCGGATCACCCGATGCCCACGTCGGCGCCAAGCAGGTGTGGCAGTCCTACGAGCCGGAGCTGATCGCGCTGCTCGGCCAACCGGCCTACGACGTATTGGCCGCGGCCTGTCGCCGTCGAAATGGGTTGGGGCTGATCGCCGTTCACCCCGCCACGGCCGCTGCCACGACCCGTCGCGACACCGACATCAAATACGAGAAGCTCGACGAGGACTGAGTTCGACGCGGCTTGATTTCGACGACGAGCTCAGGCACTCAGGGCTCGAGTTTGTACCCCAACCCGCGCACGGTGACCAGATGCTTCGGATTGCCGGGATCGGGTTCGATCTTCGACCGCAGCCGCTTCACGTGGACGTCGAGGGTCTTGGTGTCACCGACGTAATCGGCACCCCACACCCGGTCGATGAGCTGCCCGCGGGTGAGGACCCGGCCGGAGTTGCGCATCAGGTACTCGAGGAGATCGAACTCCTTGAGCGGCAACGTGATCGGCTCACCGTTGACGGCCACGGTGTGGCGATCCACATCCATCCGCACCGGCCCCGCCTCCAGGACCGCGACCACCAATTCGTCGTCGCCGACCTCACCGCCACGACGCAGCACGGCGCGGATGCGGGCGATGAGTTCACGGGCCGAATAGGGCTTGGTGACATAGTCGTCGGCGCCGAGTTCGAGACCCACGACCTTGTCGATCTCGCTGTCGCGGGCGGTCACCATGATGACCGGCACGCTCGACTTGGAGCGCAGGGTGCGGCAGACCTCGGTCCCGGACATGCCGGGGAGCATCAGGTCGAGGAGCACGATGTCGGGGTTGATGCGGTCGAAGGCCGACAGCGCCTGAGCACCGTCGTTGATCACGCTTGCCTCAAAACCCTCCTTGCGCAAAAGGAAGGCCAATGGGTCGGCCAGCGATTCCTCGTCCTCGACGATCAGTACGTGCGTCACAGATGGAGTTCCTTCTCGTTGTCCGTCAGGGTTGTTGTTCCGTCAGGGCTGTTGTTCGGTCAGGGCTGGTCATTCTCGGAGTCGTCCGCGCCCCAGTCGTCGGCGGACAGGTCCTGCGGGATGCAGAGGGTGAACGTGGAGCCGGTGCCGGGCTTGCTCCACAACCCGATCGTGCCGCCGTGATTGGCGGCGACGTGTTTGACGATCGCGAGGCCGAGGCCGGTGCCGCCGGTCAGTCGCGAACGTGCCTTGTCGACGCGGAAGAACCGTTCGAACACCCGTTGCTGATGGACGGGATCGATGCCGATTCCGCGGTCGGTGACGGCGATCGCCACCATGGGCCGACCGTCGACCTTGGAGATCCGCCGACTCACCGACACTGTGGTGTTCGCCGGCGAGTACGCGATCGCGTTGATGATGAGGTTGTTCAGCGCGGTCAGCAGCAGCACCCGGTCGGCATGCACGGTCAGGCCCGACGGCGCGTCGGCGCGCAACGAGATGGTGGCTGCCTCTGCACTGATCCGGGCCGCCTCGATGGCGTCGTCGATCAGGGCGTCGACGTCGACCGACGTCAGTTCCGCGGTGTTGCCGTCCTGCAGACGGGACAGCGCGAGGAGTTCGTTGACCATGCGGCCGAGTCGCTCGGCCTCGGTGACGACCTTGCGGCCGAAATGGTCGACGCTGTCGACGTCGTCGGCGGATTCCAGGAGCGCCTCACCGAGGAGCCCGATGGCTGCGACGGGCGTCTTGAGTTCGTGGGAGACGTTGGCGACGAAGTCGCGGCGGGTGGCCTCCACGCGCAGGTGTTCGGTGTCGTCCTGGCCGTAGACGACGGCGTAGCGCTCGTCTGCGTCGGAGGCGAGGCGGACGAGACAGCGAACCGATTCGACGGCGCGTGCGGTGGCCCGGCCGGTGGAGACGAAACCCAACGACGACGGGGGCGGGCTGAATTCGAAGTGATGCTCCTCGCTCGTGTCGAGGACCTCCTTCGCGGCGTCCCACACGGCGTCGGCGAGAAGCTGATCTCGGACGAGCCCGAGTTCCACCGCCCGATGGTTGTACATGACGACGTCACGGAAGTGATCGACGACGGCCACCGCCGTCTCCGAATTGCGGACGATCAGACTGAGCAGCCCCGCCTTGGTCATGCGGCCGTCGTCGGTCAGTGAAACGACATCGGAGTCGCGCAGCTCGGCGGTCTCCGGCACGGCGCGCGGCGCCTCGGCGGTCTCCTGGCGGGCGCGGGGAGCGAGGGCCGTGACGGTGGACGCACGTCCGTCCGACGTGGCACCGGCGTGCCCGACGAGGGTGGCTCCGGAGCGGGGATGTGTCCGCAGAATCCAGGCTCTGCCGATGGCGATCCCAACCAACAGCGCCAGCGCAATCGCGCCGACGGTCAGAGCAACGGTCACACGCCCAGCTTACGGGCCGCCAAACGCCGAGCGCACATTCCGCGGAAGTGTTGGGCGGCTGTTCACGCGATGTTCCGCTGACACCCGGGCAACGACATGGCCGGTGTGCTGCAGGGTGAACGACGGATTACTGCCGCACCGGAACGGCCATGTCCGCATACTCCGGATGCCGCTGAATGTAGGTCTGCACGTAGGAGCAGACCGGGACGACGAGATCCCCGGTGGGACGGATGTCGTCGAGGACCGCCTTGACGAGCTGACCGGCGTACCCGCGCCCGCTGTACTGCTCGTGGATCACGGTATGCGTCAGGACTCGCTGCTCGATCTCCTTGACGTAATCGAGATATCCGACGACGACCTCGCCGTCGTTGGTCTCGAGAACCGCCTCATACCGCTCCCGAGCAGGAGAATGTCTGATGTGCAGCGTCCCCTCATCCACCATGCCCTCCAATGTAGCGCGGGTCACACCACCGGTGGGGTGACGATTCTGTTACGAGCACCGCGGGACCGACATTCCCGCCCGGCCGGGCGAGGGCCTACTTCTTGCCCTGCGCGGCGACCGCCGCGGCGCCGGCGGCCGCAGCTTCAGGATCCAGGTAGGTGCCGCCGGGAGTGAGCGGTTTGAGGTTTTCGTCCAAGTCATAACGCAGCGGGTTACCGGTCGGGATGTTGAGCGCGGCGATGTCGGCGTCGGAGATGTCGTCGAGGTATTTCACCAGCGCGCGCAGCGAGTTGCCGTGGGCGGCGACCAGGACGGTCTTGCCTGCCTTGATGTCGGCGGCGATTTTTTCCAGGAAGTACGGGATGAGGCGCTCGACGACGTCCTTGAGGCATTCGGTCAGGGGCACCTCGGGCAGGTCGGCGTACCGCGGGTCGTGGCTCTGGCTGTACTCGCCGTCGGGATCGATCGGCGGCGGCGGGGTGTCGTAGCTGCGACGCCACAGCATGAACTGCTCCTCGCCGTACTTCTCCAGGGTGTCGGCCTTGTTCAGCCCCTGCAGCGCGCCGTAGTGACGTTCGTTCAGACGCCAGTCCCGGACGACCGGAATCCAATGCCGATCGGCCTTGTCGAGCGCGATCTGCGCGGTGCTGATCGCGCGACGCAGCAACGAGGTGTACAGGACATCGGGCAGGACGTCGTGTTCGACGAGCAACTCGCCCGCGCGCACGGCCTCCGCCTTGCCCTTCTCGGTCAGCGCGACGTCGACCCAGCCGGTGAACTGGTTGGACGCGTTCCATTCGCTTTCGCCGTGACGCATCAGAATCAGGGTGCCGTTGCTCATGGATGTCAGTTTTCCACACCCGCGCGGGTGGGTCTCGGCAACGCGGGTCCACGGCTCGAGGGACCGAGCGATCCCAGCGCCCACACGGTGAGATACGCGAGCCCGAAGAACGCCGCGACGGCCACGGCGACACCGGTCGGCGCAATGTGTGCGAGCGGTTGGCGGATCCACTCCCAGGTGGCGGCGACGACGTCGTCGGGCCGGGTGACGAGATCCCAGGAATTCCAGCGCTGAAACCGTCCGATGACCAAGCCGATGGCGCACAGCCCGACACTGAGAACCACGCAGATCCAGCCGGCGAAGGTGCCGACCTCGCGCTCGATCCGCCGGTGCACCAGCAACAGGGAGACGACACCCAAGATGATGCCCGTCCACGCGGCGAATCCGTATTGCAGAACGTGCCGCCACATTTCGGTGCCGGACTCGCCGAGGTGGATGAGATCGGTGACCAGATACGGCGAGTTGGGTAGGAATGCCAGCCACCCCAGTCCAAGCGGAATCAGCCAGAACCGTTGGCGGACAAGGGCGAAACCGACAGCGAACATCATCGGAATCCAGGCGAGGAAGAGATTCCAGACGAGGAATTTGGTGGGGTACGACGCCGGTACCGCCGGGTCGGTGACACCGAGTGCGACGGTGAGCGCCGTGGTGGCGATCAACGAGACCGCCAGGATGAGACGGTGGATCGTGCGCAGCTGGGAGTCGGTCACCCCGACCAGTGTGCCGGAGGATTCGGCCGGACCCTCGGCTCGATCAGAATCGGCCATCTGGCGTGGCCGGCAACTCGCCCGGTCGCTTCTGTGACACCACCGCACCGATGATCGAGACGACGACCACCGCAACACAGCCGATCAGAATCAGATAGGCACCGCTACCAGCGGCGAAGTCGTAGTTCGACATGATGTAGTCGTTCGAGTCCGGATCGAACACGAGCGTCGTGTTGTCGGGGTTGGCGACGAAGTACGCGATGGCCGCCGTTGCCAGGACCGCGAAGACCGCGTTCACGATGAACCACGCGCGCCGGCCGAGATTCAGCAGGATGAAGAGTGCTCCGAGCAGCGTCGGCACGAGGATCACCAGCGGGACGAGCACGACCTTGAGCATCACCGCGCTCGAGTTCTCGTGAAGTTCGAGGCCCGCGCCCTGGTGAGTCCACGTCCCCCATCCGCTCGCCGTCGACTCCTCGCCGGTCTCACGCGGTGTAATGACGGCGAAGGTGAGATACCCGAGGCCGATGAGGGCAACCCACACAATGCCGGTCAACGACCCCAACGACCTGGTCAGGGCGGTGTTGCGCGGAACCGGATTCGGGGTGGGGACAGAGGGCCGATAACCCGGCGGATAGGCGCCCGGCGCGAAACCCTGCGCCGGGTATCCCGGCTGTGGCTGTGGATACCCCTGCTGCCGCGGGTACCCCTGGTGTGGATAACCCTGCTGCGGGTACTCCCGGTGCGGGTACTCCCGATGCGCACTGGACTGCGTCTCCGCCATTGTCGTTTCCTCCCCAAGCGTCGTCGACTCCTCGATCGCGACGCTGTGGGATCGTAACCATCAACCCGGGTGACAGGCATGTCTCGAACGCGTAAGAAGTCATGCGAACGACTCCTGAATCGGACAAATCGGGTTTAGCGTCGGATCATGACGACCAACACGGAGACCGACGCACCCACCGATCAACCGGCCCTCAAACGCGTCCTCGGCTGGAAGCTGTTGCTGCTGTTCATCATCGGCGACATGCTGGGCACCGGCGTCTACGCACTCACCGGCCAGGTCGCCGGCGAGGTGGGTGGCGCCGCGTGGTTGCCGTTCCTCATCGCGTTCTTCGTGGCGACACTGACGGCCTTTTCGTACCTGGAGTTGGTGACCAAGTATCCGCAGGCCGCGGGGGCAGCGCTCTATGTGCACAAGGCGTTCGGCGTCCACTTCGTGACGTTCATCGTGCTGTTCACGGTGATGTGCTCGGGTATCACGTCGGCTGCGACCGCCTCGCGCGCCTTCGCGAACTTCATGCTGACCGCATTCGCGGGAGGTGACACCCCGGCGTCGGACAATCCCGCGATTCCATTCCTGGCGATCGCCTTTCTGCTGCTCGTCATGTTCATCAACTTCCGCGGCGTCGCCGAGAGCGTCGGTACCAATGTCGTTCTGACGCTGGTGGAACTCAGCGGCCTCGTGCTCGTCATCTTGGTCGGCTACTGGTTCCTGCTCGGTGGCAACGGCGACTGGAGCGCCGTCGTCGCCTTCGAGTCGTCGGCCGACAAGAACGTCTTCATCGCCGTGTCGTCGGCGACGGCACTCGCCTTCTTCGCGCTGGTGGGATTCGAGGACTCGGTGAACATGGCCGAGGAATGCAAGGAGCCGTCACGGATCTTCCCCAAGGTCATGTTGAGCGGTCTGGCGATCGTCGCCATCGTCTACGTGCTGATCTCGATCGCGGCAGTCGCGATCGTGCCGGTGGGCGACCTCGCCGAGAGTGAGACCCCGCTGCTCGACGTCATCCAAACCGCCGCACCCAGCTTCCCGATGAATGAACTGCTGCCCTGGATTTCGATGTTCGCCGTCGCGAATACGGCACTGATCAACATGATGATGGCCAGCCGCCTGCTCTACGGCATGGCCAAGCAGGGTGTGCTGCCGAAATTCCTCGCGTATGTGCACCCCGGTCGGCAGACCCCGTTCGCGGCCATCATCTTCACCACCGTCATCGCCCTGTGCCTCCTGGTGTACGTCAGCGCCAACCCCAATGGGTCCGTCGTCGGACTACTCGGCGGCACCACCGCACTGCTACTGCTTGCCGTCTTCACGGTGGTGAACATCTGCGTCCTGGTGCTGCGGCGTGATCATGTGCAGCACAAGCATTTTCGAACAAACGCGGCGGTTGCGGTCCTGGGTGCGGTGACCTGCTTCTACCTGTGCCTGCCGGTGACCGGCCGCGACCCGGAGCAGTACGAGATCGCCGGCTGGCTCCTGCTGCTCGGCGTGGTGCTCTGGGTCTTCACCTATGTTCATCACCGCCGCACGCACACCCCGGAGGGCCATCTGGAGGACGTGAGCTGACAGCCTGTGGATAGAGCTTCGGGTCACCCCGTCGATCGGACGTAGGTTGGACTCGTCAAAGACGGGTTCCGAGTGGTCCGAGGGGGTGGCAGCCGTGGTCGTCGACACTCCTGCCTCCGATTCGACTGTCTCGCATCCGAATCTGCTTGCGCTGTATGAGGAGTTGGTGGATCTCGTCGACCGGATCGAGCAGGCATCGACGGAGTCGACGACCGACGCGGAACTGTTGCGCATCGCCGAGATCCACGAGCGGACAGCACGCAGATGGGAAGGCCTCGGGCTGCGGCTGCTCGCGGAGATCGATCACCGCGAGGCCTACCGGACGAAGGGCTTCTCGTCACTGCAGCAGTTCGTGATCGCCGGGCTGCGCATCACGGAACCAAAACGTCGGATCGATCGGATGCGCGCGCTGACCGAGCAGGTGACCGCCGACGGCGAACGTATCGGTCCCCAGTATCCGGCGGTCGCCGAGGGCGTCCGCACGGGTGACCTCGGCGCCGGCCACGTGGATGAACTCCTCGACATCCTCGATCAGATCCCGGAGAAGGTATCGGACGAGGATAAAGCGGCTGCCGAGGAGAGCCTCGCCGAGGAAGCCCGGAAACTGACACCCGCGAAGATCAACCTCGAGGGTCAGCGTCTGCTCGGCGAACTGAATCCGGACGGCGCCACAACGAGCGACGCCGACCGTGCCCGACGCCGCGATCTCTATCTCGAAAAGCAAGACGTGCAACTGATGTCGGGGCTCAAGGGCCGACTCGACCCCACCACACGCGCGATGTTCGAGACCGTCATGAGCGTCTGGGCGGCCCCGGGAATGAACAATCCGCTCGACGCCGAGTCCCCCAGCGGAGCCGTTGACGCGGCCGACCCCGAGGTCCTCGAGCAGGCGCGCAAGCGCGATGACCGTACCCTCGGCCAGCGCAGGCACGACGCCTTCGCCGCGCTGCTGCGGGCAACCCTGGACGGTGGATTGCTCGGCTCGTCCCACCGAGGGCTGCCACCGCATCTCCTCATCAAGGTCACCCTGGCCGATCTGAATGACGCCGCAGGCATCGCCGAGACGGCCACCGGCACCGCTCTACCCCTCTCGGACCTCGTCCACCTCGCAGCGCAGGCACAGCCGTATCTCGTTGTGTTCGAAGATCATTCAATACTTCCGCTCGAGCTGGTCCGCGGAAACCGACTGGCCTCGCAGGCCCAGCGGCTCGCGTTGTTCGCGGCCCACGAGGGGTGCACCGCTCCTGGCTGCAACCTCCCGGCCGTGATGTGCGAGATTCACCACGCAGATGTGAGCTGGGCCGACGGCGGCACCACCGACATCGGTAATCTCGCCCCGGCATGCGGTCGACACAATCGGATGGTCGGGCCCGAGCCCGGCCAGTTCACCACCGAGGTCATCCGGGACGGTCCGGATGCCGGACGCATCGCGTGGACACTCAATCCCGCACCGGGCGACCCCCCAAACGAGCCGCAGATCAATCGCCACGTAGGCATCATCGAGGCGTACGCACGCAATCGTGCTCGTCTCCGTGCGGCCGAGGTCGCACCCGACGACCCTGAAACAGGTTGACAACGCTGTCTACAGTGGAGCCATGAGTTCCGTTCGAGTCGAGGGAGTTGCCGGCGCCGACTGCGCCCGCAACAGATGATCCCGCCCCGCCCGCCGTCCCACGTGGCCGGGGGCTGGCGCATGTCCATCTCCACTCACTCGACTCTCGCGTCGTCGTGCCGTCGTGCCGTCGTGCCGTCGTGCCGTCGTGCCGTCGTGCCGTCGTCGACGCCCTTTCCAGAACGGATCATCCATTGCAACCCCTCACCCGTGAGCAGATCACGTCAGCCTTCCGCGGCGCCACGCGCAGCGAGGTCAAACGTGTCACCTTCGCCCCCGACTTCGACGACGTCGACTTCGGCGGTCTCGAGTTCTACGGCTGGCGCGACCCGAAGATGCCGCGTCGGTCCTACATCGTCGTCCCCCACGACGACGGCCCGGTCGCACTGCTGCTGACCCAGGCCGAGGCAAAACCCCGTTCCCGCGCCATGTGCTCGTGGTGTCACGACGTCAACCTCACCGACGAGTCCGTGCTCTTCACGGTCCGGCGAGCAGGTGCGGCCGGACGCAAGGGCGACACGCTGGGCGTCTTGGCCTGCGCCCATTTCCGCTGCTCCACGAACGTCCGTCAGCTGCCTCCCGCCTATCACAAGGGCACCGACCTCGACGCCATCCGCTCCGAACGGATCGCCGACCTGCGGCAGCGGATCGGCAAGTTCGTGGATTCGGTGCTCTCCACGGAGAACGCCTGACACGGTTGACCGGCCGGCTCATCTCTGAGCCAAGACACGTCACAGCCCACCTGTGACCACTCACACCGACGACAATGGCGGACAGCCCCTTCCGGGACTGCCCGCCATTGTCGTGCGGATGCGATCGGCTACTTACGCAGATCCTTGCGCAGGATCTTGCCGGATGCCGACTTGGGGATCACGTCGATGAACTCGACCGCACGAACCTTCTTGTGCGGCGCCACCTTTGCTGCGACAAACTCGATGACCTCGTCACCTGTGAGTTCGGCGTCGGGCTGGGTCACGATGAAGGCCTTCGGGATCTCTTCGCCGCTCTCCTCCTCGATCACACCGATGACCGCGGTGTCGGCGATCTTGGGATGCGTGAGGAGCAGTGCCTCGAGTTCTGCGGGTGGCACCTGATAGCCCTTGTACTTGATCAGTTCTTTCAGTCGGTCGACGATGTAGACACACCCGGTCGGATCGACCTGTGCCATGTCGCCGGTGTGCAGGTATCCGTCGGCGTCAATGGTGTCCGCGGTGGCCTGCTCGTTGTTCAGGTAGCCCAGCATGACGTTGGGACCCTTGACCCAGAGCTCGCCGGGAACCGACAGGCCCTCGGCCGGCAACGGGATGTCCTCTCCGGTGGCCGGGTCGACGATCTTGTTCTCGGTGTTGGGCACGGCCCATCCCGTCGACGACAGCGGCGGCTTCTCGACGCCGAGAGTCGCCATGTCCTCCGGGATCATGTGGCTGACCGGCGAGAGCTCACTCATCCCGTAGCCCTGCAGCATGTTGAGGTTCAACCGTGCGGCCACGGCCTTGCCCAGCTCGTCGTCGAGCGGCGCGGCGCCCGACATCATCGACTCGAGCGAAGAGAGGTCATAGTTGTCGATGATAGGGTGCTTGGCCAACGCGACCGCGACGGGCGGGGCGATGAACGCGCTGGTGACCTTGTAGTTCTGGATGTTTTCCAGGAATTCGACGAGGTCGAACCTGGGCATGATGACCAGTCGGGCGCGGGTGCGCAGCGCCGCGTTGAGGAGCACGGTCATGCCGTAGATGTGGAAGAACGGCAACACCGCGATGACAACGGAGTCGGCATTCATCGCCTGGATCGGGCTGATCTGCGCGACGTTGGCGACGAGGTTCGTGTGAGTGAGCATGACGCCCTTGGGATTTCCCGTGGTTCCCGAGCTGTACGGCAGAACCGCGACATGCGTTGCCGGGTCGAAGGTCACATCCGGTGCGGGCAGGTTGGGACCCAACAGGTCGACGGCATTGGGATGTCCTGTCGCCTCCTGCCCCTCGCCGTCGAGAATGATCAGGTTCTCATCCGAGATCCCGACCTCCTTGGCCGCGGCCGCGGCCTGCTCGCTCATCAGGGAGATGGTCACCAGCATCTTGGCGTTCGAGTCACGCAACTGCTTGGCGATCTCGGCTGCGGTGAACAGCGCGTTGATCGTGGTTGCGGTGGCACCGGCCCGCAGGATGCCGTGGAAGACGGTGGCGAACGCCGGGATGTTCGGCGACAGGACACCCACCACGTCGCCGACGGCGATTCCGCGGGCGGCCAGCGCGCCGGCAGCGGCGTTGATCTGTCCGACCAACTGGCGATAGGTGGTCTCGGTTCCCGACTTCGGGTCGATGAGGGCAACCCGATCGAGGTCCGACTCGCTGATATCGCTGAACAGGTAGTCGTAGACGCTGACATTGGGGATCTCGACGTCGGCAAAAGGACTCTTGAAGCTCATGGCACCTCCGTTGGCGGCTTGGTCGCACGCAATCGTATCAACACTCATTGGAACGGTTCATGACTCCCGGTGTCCGGTCTGCCGGATTTCACGGATGTCACGTCGCGGTGGCGGCACCACCGTGTGTTGCCGATCACAACTCTAGGTGATCGTCGAACTCGCCGGGACAAGGGTCACTCCTGGAAGGAACCGCCAGGAGGTGCATCGTGCAGATCCGCCACCGATGCACTCGTCGGTACCGTGGATTTCAGCTCGTCCGGGATCGGCTCGCCCGGCGCGGGCAATGACTCCTTGTCGATGAGATGCTCGAATGCGAGGAGATTGTTCAGCGACTCCTCTCGCGACACCCGCCACGCCCACTCGCGGCGGATCGACGTGTGGAAGCCCAACTCGAGCAGGGTGTTGAAGTCCCCGTCGGCGGCCTCGAGCACCTGCCCCAGCACCCGGTCGATCTCGTCCGGGGTCAGCGCATCCGTCGAGATGCGACCGACGAGGTAGATATCGCCGATGTTGTCGACGGTGTAGGCGACGCCGTAGATCCGCCGATTCCGCTTGAGCAGGAACTTGTAGACCGCCTCAAAGTCCTCGTCGGGGTGACGGCACACGAAGGCTTCCACCCGCACACCGTGCCGGCCGGCGGTCATCAGCACAGTGGTCTTGAGCTTCTTCTCCCCGGGGAGTTCCAGGATGATGTGTTCGTACTGGGATCCGCCGGAACCCTTTCGCGCATAGGCGATCTCACGGTCGGTGAGAGTTGATTCCAGGATCTCGAGCACGTCGGTGTGACTCATGCATTCCTCTTCCCTATCGGACTTCTCGGCTGGCGGATCGCATGCGTCGGCGACGGTCGTCACGCTCCGATACGTGTCCGACGACGCCGGCGCCACCGCCGGGGCCGCAGACCCGGACCGGCGTCGGAGCCGGGCCGCATCGGCGCCGAGAATGTGTCCATGGCACGGCCATAACTGTCGAGCAGAGCATCTGCGGTGTGCTCCCACGAGAAGCGCTCCGCGTGGGTACGCGCCGCGCGCCCCATCTCGGCGAGGCGCGCGGGGCTCGACAAGGCATCGTCGAGCGCCGAGGTCCACGCGCCGATCTCATGCCCGGTGACAAGCATGCCTGTGCGCCCGTCGACGACGGCGACCCCGAGGCCGCCGACGTCCGCGGCGACGACGGGAACGCCACACGCCTGGGCCTCGATCGCGACCAATCCGAAACTCTCCGAATAACTCGGCACCACGACAAGATCCGACGCCCGGTACACCTGGGCGAGACGGTCGGCGGGCTGCGGCACCAGGAAGGTCACGTCCGCGGAGATACCGAGTTCGGCGGCGAGATCGATCAGCGCGGTGGGCCGGTCGAGGCCCGAGCCCGACGGCCCTCCGACGACGAGAAGGCGGATCGGCGAACCCGAGCCGCGGCTCTTGTCGATCAGCGGCGCAGCCGCAGCGAGCAGCACATCGGGCGCCTTCAGCGGCTGGATGCGGCCGACGAACGTCAGCAGCGTCTCGTTCGGGTCGAGGCCCAATGCGGCCCGGGCGGCAGCCTTGGAGCCCGGCGTATAGCAGTCGAGATCGGCACCGGGTGTGACCACGTCGATGCGGTCCGCACGGGCGTTGTACATCGAGATCAGTTCAGCGGCTTCGGTCTCGGTGTTGGCCACCAACCGATCCGCTTCGTCGACGACCTGCTGCTCGCCGATCTGCCGAAGCATCGGCTCGGCGACATCACCGGCGGCGAGGGATGCGTTCTTGACCGCGGCCAGGGTGTGGGCGGTGTGCACCAGCGGCACTCCCCACCGATCGCGGGCAAGCCAACCCACCTGCCCGGACAACCAATAGTGCGAATGAATCAGGTCGTAGTAGCCGGGCTCATGCATCGCTTCGGCACGCAGCACATTCGCGGTGAAGGCACAGAGCTGAGCGGGCAGATCACGCTTGTCGAGGCCCTCGAACGGGCCGGCGACCACGTTGCGCACCGTCACCCCCGGAGCCGCAGCAACCACCGGGGCGTCCGCAGATGACGTCGCCCGGGTGAAGATCTCGACCTCGACGCCGCGTCGGGCGAGGCGGGTCGCCGTCTGCCAGACGTATACATTCATGCCCCCGGCGTCTCCGGTTCCCGGCTGAGCCAGTGGCGAGGTATGCACCGAGATCAGCGCGATACGCCGCGGAATCGGGGACATGGTCATCACTCCAGCTTAGAGAAGTCGGCACCCGACGGTCACCGGACGCCAACGGGTCATTGACACTTCTGCGATTGTGTCTCAGTCTCAATACATGACAGCTGATCTGTCCTGCCGCGTTCCGACGGACGACGAGCCGATGTTCACGCTCCGTTCGGGCGCGAGCTGGGCCGATCCGTTCCCGATGTACGCGCGCCTGCGCGCGTCGAGCCCCGTCCACCGCGTGCGTGCAGCGGCGCCCGGACGCGACTATTGGGTCCTGACCCGGCACCACGACGTCATGGCCGCGGCACGAGATCACGAGACGTTCTCGTCGGCTCAGGGACTGACCGTCGCCGACGGTGAACTCGAGGCGATCGGCATGGCGCAGAATCCGCCGATGGTCATGCAGGATCCGCCGGCGCACACCGCGTTCCGCAGGCTCGTCGCACGAGGATTCACCCCCCGCCAGGTCTCGACGGTCGAACCGCGTGTGCGTGAGTTCGTCGTCGACCGCCTCGATCGTCTCGCGACCACGCCGCCGGATACACCCTGGGACATCGTCGGCACGCTCTTCAAGCCGTTGCCCTCGATGGTCGTTGCGCATTACCTCGGTGTGCCGGAACAGGATTGGCAGCGATTCGACGAGTGGACCCAGGCGATAGTCGGCGCCACGAGCGCGGGCGGCATCGGCGCCGCAACCGCCGCGGGACCGGCTGCGGCGGCCACCATGGAGATGCTGGCCTACTTCACCGATCTCGTCGCCTATCGACGCGAACATCCCGGTGACGACACCGTCTCCCATCTCGTCGCCGCGGGCGTCGCCGACGACGACCCTGCCGGTCTGCTGTCGATCCTCGCGTTCACCTTCACCATGGTTGCCGGTGGCAACGACACGACGACCGGGATGCTCGGTGGCAGCGTCGATCTCCTCGCCAGAGATCCAACTGCGCGTCGGCAACTGGCCTCGTTCGTCGCCGAAGAGAATCGAGATGCGCTCGACGACGCCGTCGACGAACTCCTCCGGCTGACCTCGCCGGTACAGGGACTCGCGCGCACGACGACGCGCCCGGTCAGCTACGACACGCCGACCGGGCCGGTGACGATCCCCGAGGGCGTGAAGGTGCTGCTCTGTTACGGCTCTGCCAATCGTGATCCCGGAGTCTACGGCGCCGACGCCGAGGCGATCGATTTCACCCGCCGACCCCGAACCATCTTGACGTTCGGCCACGGCGCACATCACTGCCTCGGCGCCGCGGCCGCGCGGATGCAGGCCCGTGTAACCCTCACCGAACTCCTCCACCGCCACCCGGACTTCGGCGTCGACTCCGCCGGCATCGTGTGGGCGGAGGGCAATTACGTCCGACGCCCCACGAACGTTCCCTTTCGGGTGCGGTGATCACCCTCTATGACCACCTCGACACCCATCTCGCAGCGCGGTAGCTGGACTGCGAGCCGCACCGAACTCGCCGGTGAACACATCCTCGACGTCGCCGAAAATCTCTTCACCCGCCGATCCGTCACCGCTGTGACGATGCGTGATCTGGCCGACGCCGTCGGATGTTCGCGCGCAACCCTGTACCGGTACTACCCCAACAAGCAGGCGGTGCTGACGGCCTATGTGGACCGCGCCGCCCGACGCCTCGCCGCAACCATCACCGCCATCGACGACGACGATCCCGCCCGACGCCTCGTCTCCGCGATCACCGCGGCGGTCGACGGCGTACGCGGCGATCCGGCGCTCTCGGTGTGGTTCGCCCCCGACGCCGCTGTCACGTCGTCGCAACTGGCACTGCTGTCCCCGGCGATCGAACGGATCGCCGCCGACTTCCTCGCCGGGTTGGGCCCGACACCCGACGCCGACCAATTCCCCGATCGGGCCCGCTATCTCGTCCGCATCATCCTCTCGTTGCTCGTCACACCGGAAGCCGACGCCGAACGGGAACGCGATCTGCTCGAACGATTCGTCGTACCTGCCGTCATCGACTGATCAGCATTTCCTTATTCGTGCCCACCGGTTGCGATCCCCTACACTCCTTTCGGTAACGATTATCATTTGCTGCAAGCGAGGATTCATGAAGCGCTCACGCCTGTTCCCGTACCGCTCCCGAGCACTACGCGCCGGGTACGCCGCCGCCGGCCTGATTGCCGCGACGACGGTCGTACTCGCGGGCTGCTCGAGTGATTCGGGATCGGGCAGTTCGTCCGGCATGCCCACAGTTGTCACCTCGACCAACGTCTGGGGCGCGGTCGCGTCCGCGGTGGCCGGTGACAAGGCACAGGTCACCTCGCTCTACACCAACGCCGACGGCGATCCGCACGAGTTCGAGCCGTCGGCCGCCGACACCGCCGACGTCGCCGACGCCGACGTCATCGTCATGAACGGCGGCCACTATGACGCGTACCTCGAACAGGCCGCCGGAGACAACAGCAGCGCGACCGTCGTCAACGCGTACTCCCTGATGACCGGCGCCGAGTACGATCACTCCGCCGAGGAGAGCCAGACCGGGGAGGACCACGCCGAGAGCGACGGGCACTCCCACGACTCCACCACCAACGAACACGTCTTCTACAACCTGTCGGTGGTGGCCGATGTCGCCGATCACGTCGCCGAGGCACTCACCGAGAAGAGCCCTGCCGACGCCGACTACTTCCACGCCAATGCGGAGAAGTTCGACGGCGAGATCGATTCTCTGCGTGCGCAACTCGCGACGATCAAGCAACAGCACAACGGCGTGAAGGTGGCACAGACCGAACCGCTCGCCGGATACCTACTGACCGAGGCCGGGCTTCAGGATGTCGCACCGGCGGGCTTCACCCAGGCGGTCGAGGAGGGACAGTCGCCGTCGGCCGCGGACCGCGCCGCGATGGAGGATCTGGTCACCACGCGGACCGTCAAGGCGTTCATCTACAACACCCAGGCCGTCGACCCGGTCACCGAAGCGTTGCTGAACACGGCCGCGTCTGCCAACGTTGCGGTCGTGAAGTTCAGCGAGACCCTGCCCGACGGTGTCAGCGACTACGTCCAGTGGCAGCGCACCCAGATCCAGCAGTTGAGCGCCGCGCTCGACAAGGCCTGACCCACCGATGCCCAGCCCGGCACCGGTTGCACGCCTCGACCACGCCCGCCTCGCCTTCGGCGATCGGGTCCTGTGGGATGAACTCGATCTCGATGTGAACCCCGGCGAGTTCATCGCCGTCCTCGGCCCGAACGGGTCCGGCAAGACCTCCCTGCTGCGGGTCCTGCTCCACCAATATTCGCTGACCTCCGGGTCGCTGGAGGTCACAGACGCCGTCGGTTACATCCCACAGCAGCACGCCGACGACTCGGATGCGATGGCGATCCGCGGTCGGGATCTCGTCGGATTCGGCGTCGACGGCGAGGCGTGGGGATTCGGCCTGCGTGGCGCCAAGCGTCGTCGACGACTCGTCGACGACGCCCTCGCCCAGGTCGACGCCGCGCCATTCGCCGACGCACCGCTCGGGCTGCTGTCCGGTGGCGAGCAACAGCGTCTGCGGGTGGCGCAAGCACTCACCGGTGATCCGCAGTTGCTCCTGTGCGATGAGCCGCTGGCGAGCCTCGATCCGGCCAATCAGCAGCTGGTCGTCGACCTCATCGACACCCGACGCCGCAACGCCGGCACCGCCGTCGTCTTCGTCACCCACGAGATCAACCCGATCCTCGCTTATGTCGATCGGGTCATCTATCTCGTCGACGGCCGGTTCCGGGTCGGCACCACCGATGAGGTCATGACGACCGCGACATTGACCGAGCTGTACGGCAGCGACGTCGAGGTGTTGCGGGTCAACGGGCGCCTTGTGGTGATCGGCGGCGAGGACGGCCATCACTGTGCCCACGTCGACGTCCCGTCGCTGCCGGAGAACACCGCATGAGCGTGTTCACCACGGCGGCGACGCAGGTGTCGGTCAGCGACTTCTGGAACCTCGAGCTGGCCGCCGACCTGCTCGCCCGCGATTTCGTGCAGCGCTCGATCATCGCCATCGCCCTGCTCGGACTGCTCGGCGGCATCCTCGGTCCGCTGATCGTCATCCGGCAGATGTCGTTCGCGGTGCACGGCGCGAGTGAACTCTCGCTGACCGGCGCCGCTGCCGCCCTGTTGGCGGGCGTGAGCGTCAACATCGGCGGAGTCGTCGGCGCGGTCCTGGCCGCCGGCATTTTCGGTTACATGGGAACCCGTGCCCGGGAACGGGATTCGGTGATCGGCGTCGTGATGGCCTTCGGCCTGGGCCTCGCCGTCCTGTTCCTGTCGCTGTACGGCCGCAGCGGACCGGCCCTGGCCCTGCTCACCGGGCAGGTCGTCAGCGTCAACACCGGCGGCCTGATCGCGGTCGCGATCACCACCGTCATTGTCGTCGCGGGTATGGCCGTCATCTATCGACCGATGCTGTTCGCGTCTGTCGATCCACGTGTGGCGGCGGCGCGCGGCGTTCCGATGCGCACCCTGTCGGTGGTGTTCGCCATCCTCGTCGGTCTGGCCTGCGCGCAGGGTGTGCAGATCATCGGCGCCCTGCTCGTGATGTCGCTGTTGATCACACCCGGCGCCGCCGCGGCCAGGCTGACCGCGAACCCGGCGCTGGTGTTGTGCTTCTCGGTCGTGTTCGCCGAGATCGCCGCGGTCGGCGGACTGATCCTGTCGTTGGCACCAGGACTGCCGGTGTCGGTATTCGTCACGACGATCTCGTTCGTGATCTATGTCATCTGCCGCCTCATCGGGTCGCGACGCGTTTACGCGACCCGATGATCACTCCTCGGGTGCACCCGGGTTGCATCGCGCCGAGATCATCTCCTGCTCGGTGACGACCGGACGGTTCGGTTCGAGGTTCCAACTCGTCTTGTCCGGATCGATTGCGCGCGCGTAGTTCCAGTGGCAATCGAACTGTGCCTTCATCCCCGGCGTGTCCGCGCGCGGCGCGAGCGCGAGGACCTCCGCCCATGCCTGATCCATCGCGGCCGGATCCTCGGTACGACGCCCCGACGCGGTCGGATAGATCTGCAGACTCGGCCCGACCTCGGTCTGCGCCCAGACCACGTGATCGACGAACGGCGCAGGAAGTGTGAGGATCGTCGGCAACACGGAACCAGAGGCGGGTGACGTCGTCGTTTCCGTCGTCGCAGCGGTCGACGACCCGCCGTCGTCCGACGCTCTGCCCGATCCACATGCCACCACCCCGAACCCCAGCACCGCGGTCATCGTCGCCGCGATCCCGGTTCGGCGGATCGACATCCTCAAGCTCATAGGGGCCACCTTAACTACGCGGTACTCTTCGGCTGTGGCGCACGGCCGGTGGCGTTCGGGGAGGCAGAGAACCGTTGCGGCGGCTCTCGCGTTGATCGTCGTCGCGACGCTCGCTGCCTGTCACGACTCACGCTCACCGACTCCGCCGCACCGGTCGGACGGACGTGTGCAGACCACCGCGACCGCCCTGACCCTCGACGGTCACGTCTGGTTCCCGACCGGCTTCAACGCCTATCAGCTGGGCACCGATTGGTCGGTCAATGTCGGGTGCGGCGCCCAGGTCGATCTCGACGACTACTTCTCCCGCCTGCCCCCGCGGTCACTGACACGATTCAACGTCTTTGCTCAGTTCGCCGTGAACAAACAGTCGGGCCTGGTCGACTTCGGCCCGCTCGATCGGGTCTTCGCCACCGCGAAGCGGCACAACCAGATGGTGTTGCCGGTTCTCGCGGGAGGTTCGGGCGATTGTGAGAACGGGAAGTTCAAGGAGCGCGGCTGGTACGTCGACGGTTGGCGGACCATCCGCGACCTCGGCGGGATGACGTACGCCGGATGGATGTCCTCGGCCGTCACGCGGTGGCGCGACGAATCCACCATCGCCGGTTGGGAACTGGTCGGTGAGCCCGAACCCAGCCGGTGCGGCGACGCCGCCTGCTCCTGGCAGACGCGGACCTGCCCGGCCGACGCGGCCGCCGTCCTGACCGACTTCTTCGACGCTGCCGGCGACCGGCTCCGCGCGCTCGATCCGCACCGGCCGATCTTCGCCGGCCTCACCGGCGGTGACCAATGTGGCATCAACGGTGCGGACTACGCCACCGTCGGTGCCTCACGTGGCATCGATGTCCTCGACTTCCACGATTACGGCATCGATGCCTCTCACCGGACCGCACCGGCAGGCAGCAATCTTCTCGCCCGGATCGCACAGGCCCGAGCGCTGCGAAAGCCGATCGTGGTCAACGAGATCGGCATCAACGCCGGATTCTGCAAGGACGTCACCACGCGGGCCCAACAATTCCGAACCGCGATCACCGGTCATCGTTCTGCCGGTGCCGCCGGTGCCCTGCTCTGGGCGTTCGTCCCCGATCCGCGCGAATCGGAATGCACCTACGACATCGGACCCGACGACCCGGCGTGGGCGGTGATCGCCGACGAGTCGCGCTGAGCGTCGGTCATGAGTACCCGATCACCTCAGCGCCGCGCTGACAGCGTCAGCAATGGCGGCCTCCGGAAACATCGGCATGCTGTGGTGTGACGCGCCATCGATCTCTTCGATCACCGTGTGCGGCAACACGTGTCGAATCGCCGAGGCCAGTGTTCGCGGGTCATGAACCCGCCCGGACCCGGCGAGAATCACGGTCAGCGGGATCGCCAGCTCCGCCAGCGCTTCCACGGTGGGTCGCGATGGCACAATCGTTTTCGCGGTCGGGAAGTCGTCCGCACCGCGAGCCGCCACATCCAGCCACCCGGCGACGGAAGCGTCGTCGAGGAAGCCGGTCCGCTGCGACTCCCATCCGATGAACCGCGTGAACCTCGCGCGAGTCGGCGCCACCAACACAGGAAGCGCATGCAGCAGGTATGCCGGCCACATACCTGCAAAACACGAGTTGGGGTCCAGTAGGACGAGTCGGTCTATCGCAGCCGAAGTTCCCGTCGCACGCGCGCTCAACGCATAGGCGAGAGCGATCATCGCGCCATAGGAATGGCCGACGAGGGCCACCGCACCCGTGTCGGATTCGGCACGAACAGCCGCGAGCACGGTGTGGAGCCAGTCGAGGAGATCCTCACGCGTCGACATCGAGCCGTCGATCAGCCGAGACCGTCCGACCTCTCCCGGGATGTCGACCGCGAACGCACGGCGTTCCGGCGCCAGCCGAGCGGCCACGGAATACCACTCGAGCGCGGTGGCGCCGCCACCGGGGAGAAGGACTACCGGCAAGGTCCCCGTCTCCACCGGCCCGGTGTCGATGACATGCGTCGTACCGAACCTCGACGACCAGTCGTGGCCGCAGGACCCGCGGGGGAACCTGGCAGCCAGCGCATCGTATGCCTCGAGAAACGCCTGACCGGTCGGTCCGGCCACCCACCTTTCGACGTCTGCTTCGCTCACCCGAAACCCCTTCACAGTCGGTTCAGATATCTCGATCGATATATATCTCGACTATCAAGATATACAGGAATGGCATGATCGAGACGTGGACAGCGACCGACACCAGGTGATTCACGCACTACGTGCGTTGACCGTGAATCTCGACCTTGTCGCGGCGCGGTTCGCGAAGCGCAGCAGCCTCCATCCCACCGATGTGCGCACATTGATCGCCCTCCTCGACGCCGCACGAGCGGGCGAGCAGGCGACCCCGACCTGGGTGTATCAGCATCTCGGCCTGAATTCCGCGACCGTCACCGCCGCACTCGATCGGCTGGAATCACGCGGCTTGATCGAGCGTGGTGCCGACCCCGATGACCGCCGCAAGGTCGCGCTGCACGTCACCGAGTCGGCGATGGACCTCGGTGCGACCTTCTTCGGACCGTTGATCGACCGGTGTCTCGACACCCTCGACACGTTCTCGGATGAGCAGGTGATCACCATCCGAGCTTTCCTCGACGCCATGTCCTCCGCTGTGACGACGATGCCCGACACCGAAGACGCAGCGAATCACGACGTCGACACCGCTCACGACGCCGACCGCACCACCCGATAGATCCGCCAGTCGGGCAGGTCGGAGCCGTCGTTGGGCGCCTCGAGGACGAGCACCGAGATCTGGGCACCGTTCTCGTAGATGGTGGGGAACCGGATGTTGAGCGCATCGGATTCCCCTCGGCCGGAACGGGGTACGGCCAGCATGTACTGCACGCCATGATCGGCAGGATTGTTGAGGATCTCGGTGAAGTCCTGATCGGAGGGGATGACGAACTGCTTCGGCCGGGCGGACTGCGCCACCACCGCGAAGCCGTACACCGTGTCGCAGATGACACTTCCCTCCGGAAGTTGCTGTGCGTCAAGCCATTGCGCCAGTGCCCGCTCGGTGGAGAACGACCGCACCACTCGCTGGGCATCGAGATGCCGCTGATCGACCGAGTCGGGTTGCGGATCGACGATCGACCGCAGCGCGAACTCCTGCGGCGCGTAATGCGGCGAGGACATCCCGACCGCGGTCGATCCGATCGACACCGCCATCACCACCACCGCGGATACCGCGAGGATCGCCGTCGACCGTCGAGGTCGCCGATCGATCTCCGGCAGTGCGGCCCTCGGACCGAGTCGACGCGTCGGGACGATGGCGCGTGCGGGTACCGCCAACAGTGCCACCGCCGCGGCGAGCAGGATCACCGTCATGTAGAACCGTAGGAAGCCGAACGTGGAACCGCGCGCGTACGTGAGGATCTGGAAGGCCAGCACCGCGCCGATCACCGCGACCGGCGCCGCGAGCGGGTAGATCCGCTTCCGGTGATGGCGAACGATCAGGACCGCCACGAACAACAAGGGCAGCAGCGGCGCGAGAATGGCCAGTTCCGTCATCGAGAAGAGCAAGGCCTCACCGATCGTCGACGATCCGCTACCGCCCGAGGCCGCGATGATCGCCGAGTTGCCGTACTCGGAGGTGAACTGCGCGAACGCATTTCCGGTGATCAACCAACTCGTGATGGCCCAACCGAGGAAGGCGAGCACACTCGGCGCCCCGACGATCGCCACGTCGAGGATCACCCTTGACGTCCGGTTCGCGCGATCCCGTCGTCGCCAGGTCACGACGCCGACCATCAGGCCCGCCGCAGCCGCCGCCGCCGCACCGTCGTAGCGGGTCAGATAGGCGAACCCGAGCGCGACGCCCGCCGTGACGAGATCGTGGACATCGTCGGAATCCACCCACCGGATCAGTCGACGACTCGCCCACGCCAAGAAGAAGAGGTAGGGCGCCTCGCTCATCCCGTTGGCGGCGTAGAACACGATCATCGGATTCAGCGCGTAACAGGCGATGACCCCGGTGGCCAGACCCGCCGGCAGCGCGCGGTCCCTGGCGATCCCGGCGACCTGCATCACCGATCCCGCCATGAACGCCGCCGACATGATCGCCGCCGACACCGCCTCGGTGGTCATCGGATGCCACCACGGTGTGAGCGCGGTGAGCGGTAGCTGCACCAATGCCGTCAGCGGCGTGAAGATGAAGCCGATCGCCGAGACATGCGGATCACGACTGAACAGAACGCTCTGCGCGGACTGCACACGAGACAGCGAGTCGCCGATGAAGAAGTGCGCGCCCATCGCGAGATACAGCCCGACGGCAAGGTAAGCGAGGAAGGCGACGACGAATATCGTCGCCATCATCCGGCGGGTCATGGTCCGTCCTCGGCGCCGGACTCCCCCGGGTTTGCACTCGACGTCGACAACCCGTGAAATGTCTTCTCCCAGTAGGATGGGTTGAACAGCAACTGCCACATGCCCTTGATCGCGGCGACGCTCATCATCACCCAGTACAGCGGAACAAGGAGCACCGATCCGAACAGGTCGCTGCGATCGTCCTCCCGGATCGCGACCAGATACATGTAGATCACCGAACTGTTGCCGACGACCAGCGAGATGAGCGCGAGATAGTAGATGGGGCCGGGAAACAGCTCCGCCACGACTGTCGGCTGCCCGGTGATCCACACGGCGGCAATCAACCAGAAGAGCATGTTGAGACATGCGATCACCGGCGTCCCGGGTACCAGCAGGGTGAACCGCAGGAACGACGTCGGCCCCAGGGTGCGCCACAGTTCGACGGGTTTGCGCATGTGGACGAGCCACGTCTGCATGTAGCCCTTGTACCAACGGGATCGTTGCCGCACCCAGTTGATCGGGTCGATGTTGGCTTCTTCCAACGTGATCGAGTCGAGCACCGCCGTTCGGTAACCCTGCCCCGCGATGCGTACCCCGAGATCGGCATCCTCGGTGACATTGAACGGATCCCAGGAGCCGATGCGGTCGAGGACGTCCCGGCGGAAATGATTCGACGTCCCGCCCAACGGAATCGGCGACCGGCTCACCATCAGACCGGGCAGCAGGTACCCGAACCAGATCCCGTAGTCGACGGTGAACCACGCGGTCAGCAGGTTGTCGTGCGCGTTGTGGAAGCTCAGCTTGGCCTGAACGCACGCCACCGAATCATCGTCGAGTTCGGCGAACGCGGCGACGGCCCGCCGCAGTTGCAGCGGGTCCGGCTGATCCTCGGCGTCGTAGATGGTGATGATCTCGCCGGTCGAGAAGTGCAGGCCGTAGTTACACGCCTTCGGTTTGGTCCGCGGATCCGCCGGAGGCACCAGCACGATGGTGACCATGCCATGTGCTGCAACGTTTCTCGCCGCGGTGATGGTGACGTCGTCGTCCTCCTCGAGGAGCAGGAGCACCTGCAGTTTGTCCCGCGGGTAGTCGATGGACTCGACCGCCGCTATCAGGTCGCCGACGACCTCCGGCTCGTTATAGGCCGGTACCAGGACGGTGTAGGACGGGAGGTCGTCGTCGGGGATGGCGCGGGCGACATCGTCGGGGATCTGGATGGCGCCGTTGACCAACCCCCGCCGGAAGATGATCAGCCGGTCGATCAAGGTCGCGATGTATCCCACGGTCGCGAGCGACACGAGCGCCGCGAGGGTGTGCACCGGCCAGATCACCCCGCATACGACGATCACCGCGCCGATCACGGCGCCGATCGCCTTCTGTGTTCGTGTGAACGCCACTGCCGCAGACTGATCCGGATGCGCCTCGCGGAGGCCGTCGACGGCATCGGCCAGCGCATGCGCGCGGTACTCCGGGTCCTCGAGCAGTTCCGACACCGGCCGCCCCGCGGGGCGGGTCATCGCGCCGATCCCGTCCCGATCGCCGCGATCTGGGCGTTGATCAGATCGTTCGCGCAGGAGACCAGCAGATCCTGGTCCTTGAAGTTGGGTTGTAGATCCTCCACCACCGACGTGCCGCGGAACACCACGGTCAGCATCGACGTCAGGTTGCGCGCCGTGGTCATCTGCGGGGTGGGGAACACCGCATCCGGTTCATGATCGTCGACCGACATCAGGGTGACCTGCTGGGTAGAGGTTCCGTCGTTCCAGCGCCACACAAGTGTGTTGTATGTCAGGAAGTTGGTGTCGTCGACGACCGTCTGCATCAACCCGGTGATGCCGTGCGGCAACTCCACCGGCACCCACTCGGAGAAACGATCTCCGACGAGGTCGTAGACGAAGATGATGCGGTACACGTCGAGAGAGAGCGGGTACCTCGTGTAGATACTGTCGGCCATCACTTTGCGCGGCCGGGAGAACTTGTCCCACTCCGGGTTTCCCTGCACCTGCCGCAGCTCTTGCCGCATCAGATGCGAGCGTCGGCCGTAGAGGCGGCTGGTCCACGTGTAATTCGCGGACGCGGTCTGCACCCAGGTCGGCGGCACGATCAGCGGCGGCTGGGTGTTGATCCCGGGAACATAAACATTGGGCTGGAAAGAGATCGGCGGCGGCTGGAGGAAGAACATCGCGGCGGCGCACACCGCGATGAACACCGCGGATCGTCTCGGCGAGGTGACACGCAGACTGTGGAACTCGCGGTTGTACGGTGCCCACGAATCCAGGCCCCGACGATGATCGACGTACATGATCGCTCCGGCCGAGAGTCCACCGACCAGCGCGGGCACCGACTGATAGACGATCAACGGTGCATCCACCGCGAACACCACAATCCCCAGCAGCACAACAGCTCCAACAGCCGATGCGACCAGCGCGGCGATCACCGCGTGACGGCGGGTACGCGCGCAGGCCACCGCGGCCGCTGCCGCAGCGAAGATCACCATCACCGCACCGGCGATGATCCGGTCACCACCGAGTGCCAGCACCACCGACCGATACGGGATCGGGTACATGGCGATGAGACCGAGTATCCAACTCCAGCGGTACCGCGCCACCGGCCGCAGCCCGAACAACATCACCGCGGACGCGAGCACGAACTGCCACATCGCAAGCAGATCGACGTGCGTGATGAGGTAATTGTTGAAGAACCGTTGTGTCATCAGACCGTCTATCGAGATCGACAGGATCATCAACACCACACCGACGATGACGTCGGTCTGACGGTCATAGATGGGCAACTCGGTGTGAAACCGCAGCGAGGTGCCGTACCCCGCCATAGCGGTGAGGACCAGTGCCGCAGGCACATACGTGATGAGTGTGCCCGCGCGTAACTCGGTCACCAACGACGACAGGGTGCTCCAGAACGCCACGGTCGTCATCGCCAGGATGAAGACCCAGCGCACTGTCGCCTGCACGGGTGAATGCCCGACGATCCGCTGGCCGATCCCCTGCGCCGGACTGCCCGCCGCGGCGGCGCTCACCGCACTCATCGGTCGTCGCCGTGAACCGTGTCATCGCCGATCGCGTCGTCACCGCCGTTGGTCACGTCCGCCTCACCCCGCGGCCGCCGGCGCGTCAGCAACACCACGAGCGCACCCACCGCGGCGGCCAGCAGTGCCGCGCCCACCGCGACCGCGGCGACGATCGCCACCGACCACCCGCCTGAACCGGACCGGCTCACCGCGGACCTGCCGGACGCCGACGAGGTGGGCACCATGACCGGCTGCTGCCCGGCCACCTGGAGGATGGCGTTGCCCTGCAGACCCGACCACCGCTGCGGATCGGCGTCGAGCCACTGGAGAAGCGCGTCGAGATCGCCGACGTCGTCGGTCGACGTCGCGACCAGGAGGGTGTGTCCGTCGGCGCGTGCCACCTGAATGGCGCCGTAGTCGATCCCGGGATTGAGCGTGACCGATGCTCTATCCCCGGCGAGGGTGGTGATGTCCAGCGTCGACCCGTCGGCGCTGACCGGCAGTGTCACATCGTCGATCCCGGTCCCATCGGCCGCGATGATGATGGCGGGCCGGGTGGCGGCCTTCGCGTCGTCGACCGACTCGACGTCGAATCCGATCGGCACCGACGACATCCGCTGCATGGCGGTGGCAAGGGAGACGGCCCGCGCGACATCACGGACGTCGCCCTTGGTCCAGGCGAGCGCGGCGCGCGGCATCAGCGACTGGGGCAACGAACCGAATCCACCCGGGACCGGCGGGTCCGCGGGCTGCGAGGTGACCTCGCCGGAGGAATCGAGGGACAGGCTGCTGCGCACACCCGTCCCGCATCCCTCCCGCAGATCGCCGCGCTCGAGCGTCACCGTCACCTCGGTGTAGCGCGACAGCAGACCGTCGGGCACGTCGACCCAGCGATCGTAGGTGCCGGTGTCGTCGCCCTCCCACGACGCGAGCACCGTGTTCCCGATACGCGCGGTGAGCCGCGAGGTCGACCCGGTTCCCGAGGTATAGGTGCCCTTCAGCTGCACCCGGACGCTGTCGGACGGCCGGCCGAGACGCGTCTGGTCGATGCCGAACGCGATGGACGGCCAGGCCATCGACGTGACGAGCTGATCCCCGACGCCGATGTCGCCGAGGGTCGACACTTTCGGCGCGAGCAGCGGGGCCTGCTGCGACGGCCCGGCGACCGCCGACGAACTCAGGGCGATGGCCGCGAGATTCGACGCCAGGAACTGCGTTTGCGCGACGAGTTCGTCGCCCGACCCACCGATCGACAGGTACGGCCCACCCGGACCGTTCTGCAGCGTCAACCCGGCGGGCGCGTCGGTGGAGATGATCACCTGGCGTTGCAGCGCTCCGGGCCGTGCGGGCGGCACCATGTCGGTGCGCGGCAACGATCGGGTGGTGACGGGCACCGGCGCCGTGCCGTAATTCGCCACGACGGCGGTCGCGAGATTGACCGCTGCGGCACCCTCCTCGCGTGAAACGTCATCGGGAACGTAGATGGTCAACTCACGCAGGACGGGTTGCAGGAACTGAGCGACGGTCGTGGGTGTCGCCTCGGTTCCCGAGTAGGTGATGGAGGTGTCGAGGATGCGGAAGGTGTTGTCCGGATCGAATCGGCAGTAGCCCTCGGTGTTCAGATACGTCCGCAGCACGATGTTCGCTGCGCGCTCGGCGACGCGGATCCCTCTCAGCGGCAATTCGATCCCCGCGGTCGGCGTCGTGCCGATCGGCGTGCGGGACAGCAGCCGCTCCCCCTGCAGCACGTCGACGACGCCGCCGGTGACGAAGGCGGGCAACTCGGTGGTGCCGCGGATCGTGGCCGGGGTCAGTCCGTCGGGCACCGGTATCGCGATGCTCACCTCCGCCTGCTGCCCCACAAAGGACAGGGACGTCGATGACCCGATGTCGTCGAGTCCCAGCGCAGGTACGGTGTCGCCGGGTGCGGCACCGGCCGGCCCCACACCTGTCACGGCCGCCATGCCGACGAGCATGAGTGCCATGAGCGCCACCGGAATTCGTGCAGGCCGGGGTCGGGAGCCGGCGCGCGGGGACCCGGGACCCGAGAACTCAGGACGCGAGAACACAGGGCGCGAGAACACAGGGCGGGTCGAGCTCCGCGGCGCGGTCGTCGACCGTTGATCGGGCAGGCGACGACGGGTCGGGACGAGCATCCAGGCGCCTTTCGCCGTCGGGAAGTTCATGTCACGCGTGACCCCCCCGATACCGCCACTGCACCCACGCTGTACCGCTCGAACTCCATATAACCATCGCCGCGCAGCGCGAGCGGGATAATCGCTGCGCTGCTGGTGCGAGGTCGGTCTGGCCCGAGGCGTTGTCAGATCGACTCACAATCGTTTCCCGGTATCCCCGGCTTCTCTGGGAGCATGGGTCGGGACATGCCTCACCAATCACAGCCCACCGGCCTCATCACCGACGTCGAGATCGGCTCGACCGTCGACGCCGGCACCTACATCGACATCGACGGCCGGCCGATCTGGCATCTGCGCGCCGGCGAACCCATCGGACCGTCGACGGTCCTCGTGCACGGCGCGTTCGCCTCGGCGGCGACCTGGGCGGCACAGATCGCCGATTTCTCCGCCGCGGGCCTTGATCTCTACGTCCCCGAACGCAGCGGGCACGGCCACAGTCCCGACGTTCCCGGCCCATTCACCTTTCCGGATGCCGTCGCACAGACGATCACCTACCTCGAGACCCAGGTCGAAGGTCCGGCCAACCTCATCGGTTGGGCCGACGGTGCGCTCACCGCACATCTCGTAGCCGCGGCCCGCCCCGATCTGGTGAACCGCCTCGTGCTCGCCTGCCACTACATCAACGTCGACGGCGCGCGGGCCGATGACTTCTTCGCCAAGGTCGACAGCCGGGATCCGGACACCATCGACTATCTGCGCGGCGCGTGGACGGATTTCTCGCCGGACCCGCCCGAGCACTTCGACGACGTCCTCGACAAGTCGATGGCGTTGATCCGCACCGGCCCGCAATTCGAGATGGCCGATTTCGCCGAGGTCGACGCCCCTACGCTGATCGTCGCGGCCGACCGCGGCGTCGTCCGGATCGAGCACAGCCTCCAACTGACCAGGACACTGCCCGACGCCAGGCTCGCCGTCCTGCCGGGCACCCATATCGTCCCCGTCGAATCGCCCGAGCTGTTCAACCCGTTGGTGATCAGTTTTCTCGCCGCGGATCCGCCGAGGATCTGGGTGCCCTGAACCGTCTCACCGAGGTGCGGAGATCTCCACCCCGGCCTCCGCCAGGGCACGGGAGACATGCCGGGCATGGTCGACGGCCCCGGGTGTGTCGCCGTGCAGACACACCGATTCGGTCTCGACCTCGATGACCGTTCCGTCGATGGCGGTCACCCGATGGTCGACGACGAGGCCGACGACCCGCGCCGCGATGGCCGCACTGTCGGTGAGTACCGCTCCGTCCTCCGATCTCGGCACCAGCGAACCGTCGGGCCGATAGGCACGGTCGGCGAATGCCTCGGTGATCGTCGCGAGTCCGGCCCGCTCGCCGCGCCGCAACGCCTCCGAGCCCGGTAATCCCATCAACGCGAGTCCGCCTCCGTACTCGGCGACGGCGGACACCACCGCGTCCGCCTGGGCCTCGTGCGTGACGATGGCGTTGTAGAGGGCGCCGTGCGGTTTGACGTAGGTCAGGCGCACGCCGGCCGCGCGCGCCACCGCCTCGAGCGCCCCGATCTGGTAGATGACATCGGCGGCCAGCGCATCGGGCGGGAGGTCCATGAAGCGGCGGCCGAAGTTCTCCCGATCGGGATACGAGACCTGGGCTCCGATCCGCGCACCCACCCGCGCCGCGGCGCGGCACGTCGCGAGCAGTTCGGCGGGAGTGCCCGCGTGAAAGCCGCAGGCGACGTTTGCGCTGGTCACGATCTCCAGCATGGCGTCGTCGTCGCCGACGCCCTCGCCGAGGTCGGCGTTGAGATCGATGACGTGCCGGGCGGCCATGCGGCGAGTCTATCGGCGGCGCCGGGCGCCCGACGGTGTGTCGGGCGCCACATTGGGCCGGTCGGCCGTCCACTATGGTGGTCGGCATGACATTGATCGACAGCAAGGTTTCCACCACCGATGGCGACGTCCGCGGTCTGCGGGGGAAGCGTGCACGTCGTGGCACCATCAGCTGGCGCGGCATCCCGTTCGCGGCTCCACCGGTCGCCGGCCGTCGATTCCAGGCCCCCGCCCCCACCAACCCGTGGCCGGGCGTGCGGGACTGCTTCGCCTTCGGCAAGGCGGCCATCCAGGACAAGCGATTCGCAGCGACCGGTCCGGGTAGGTATCACCCGCTCGGGGAGGACTGCCTGACCCTCAATGTCTTCTCCGCGGAGACGACATCGTCGACGCCGCGTCCGGTGATGGTCTTCATCCACGGCGGCGCATACATCCTGGGCACCACCGCCACCCCCCTCTACGACGGCACGTTCCTCGCCCGATCGCAGGACGTCATCGTCGTCACCGCGCAGTACCGCTTCGGCCCGTTCGGGTACCTCGACTTCACGCAGTACTCCACCGACGAGCGCACGTTCGACTCGAATCTGGGGCTCCGGGACCAGGTTGCGGCACTCACCTGGGTGCAGCGCAACATCGCGGCATTCGGCGGCGATCCGGACAACGTCACCGTCTTCGGTGAGAGCGCCGGCGGCTCCGCGGTCCTGTCGCTGCTCTCGGCGCCGTCGGCGAAGGGCTTGTTCACCAAGGCGATCGCGGAGAGCCCCGCTCCCGCGCTGGTCATCGGCAAGCGCAGCGCGGACATCTTCGCCGACGAATTCCTCCGCATCCTGCAGGACCCCGACCGTCGCGGTACTGCCGAACGAACCGACGAGCCGATCCCCGCGGACACTGCCGCAGCACTGCTCGATTCGGCCTCCGCACGCGAACTGCACGTGGCGGGCCGTCGTCTGATGAGCTTCGCGCGGCACTCGAGCATCGGCGAACCGGTCCCGTTCGGACCTGTCGTCGACGGCAGCTACCTACCCAAGTCCTCGCTGCAGACCGCCGCCGACGGCGAGACACATCCGGTACCACTGATCATCGGCACCAACAAGCACGAGGGACAGCTGTTCACCAAGCTGTGGAGCGTGCTGCCGTCGGCCGAGCGGGCACTCATCGCGGTCGAGGACGAGGAGATCCGTACCGAGATCGCCTCGCTCTACACCGGCGGTCCCCGAGACGAGGTCAAACTCACCGCCGACGCGACCTTCTGGGCACCGACGGCCGCATTCGCAGCAGACCACAGCGCAGTCGCCCCGACCTACCTCTACCGATACGACTACGCGACAAAGCTGTTGCGCGCCAGCGGATTCGGAGCCACCCACGCCACCGAGCTCTTCTCCGTGTTCGGCGCGTATCGCACACCGCTGGCCGCCGGCCTCGCCGTGGGCGACTGGCGGTCGACGGCGCGGATCACCCGTACCGTGCAGCAACGGTGGGGCGAGTTCGCCCGCAAGGGTGTTCCGGGATTCGGCTGGCCCGTATACAACACCGAGGACCGCAAGGTGCTCATCCTCGACGACCCGGAACGCATCGCCGACGATCCCGACGGCTCCCGCCGGTCAGCGTGGGCGCGGGCACACGCGGCAGCTGCGGCATCCACGAACTGATCGCAGCGCCGCCCGACCCGACACCCGACGGCCCGACGCCGGGTCAGGCGTCGCGGCGCTGGCGGGCGAATTCGGCGAGGACGACGCCCGCCGCGACGGATGCGTTGAGACTCTCGACGTCCCCGGCCATGGGGATCGACAGAATCGAATCGCATGTCTCACGCACGAGCCGGGAGAGTCCCTTGCCCTCGGATCCGACGACGATGACCGTCGGTCCGGTGCCGTCGTATTCGTCGAGTGTGACATCACCGTCGGCGTCGAGTCCGACGATCTGAGCACCCTCGGCTGCCCAATCCTTCAGCGTCCGAGTCAGATTCGGGGCCTGCGCGACAGGCAGCCGTGCGGCGGCACCCGCACTGGTCCGCCAGGCCACGGCGGTGACGCTCGCACTGCGACGCTGCGGGATCACCACACCGTGTCCGCCAAAGGCGGCCACCGACCGGATCACCGCGCCGAGATTTCGCGGATCGGTGATGTTGTCGAGCGCAACGAGCAGCGGCGGCGTCCCACTGGACTTCGCCTCGGCCATCAGATCGGCCGGATGCGCATAGGTGTACTCGGGGACCTGCAGCGCGACACCCTGATGCATCCCGTTGGTGGACAGGCGGTCGAGTTCGGGTTTGGTCACCTCGAGAATCGCGATGGCCTTGTCGCCGGCCATCTTGACGGCCTCCGACAACCGTTCATCGGGTTCGGCGGTGGCCATGATGTACAACGCGGTGGCGGGTACACCGGCGCGCAGACACTCGACCACCGGATTGCGGCCGAGCACGTACTCCGGACCATCGTCATTGTGCCGCTGCGGCTTTCGGCCGGCGGTCTGCTTGGCCGCGGCTTTGGCCCGCTTGTGTGCGGGGTGATAGGGACGGTCGACGGCCTTGGGGGTGGCCCCGCGCCCCTCGAGGCCCCGTCGACGCTGGCCGCCGGAACCGGCTACCTGCCCCTTCTTGCTGCCGTCCTTGCGGACCGCTCCCCTGCGCTTGGAATTCCCGGCCATCTACCCACGTCCCTTGAGTGTCCATTCGGCACCGTCCGCAGTGTCGGTGACCTCGATTCCCGCTTCCGACAACCGATCCCGCACCGCGTCGGCGGTCGGCCAATCCTTCGCCGCACGCGCGTCGGCGCGTCGCACCAGTTCCGCTTGCACCAACACATCAAGCGCCGACGTCGCAGCGGAGTCGTCGGCGGCCGCAGCTGCCCAGTGCGCATCGAGCGGGTCGACGCCCAGCACGCCCATCATCGCGCGCACCGCCGACGCCGCGGCCAGCGCACCGGCACCGTCGCCGGATTCCAGGGCGGTGTTGCCCTGGCGCACCACGTTGTGGATGACCGCCAGCGCGGCGGGCACCCCCAGATCGTCGTCGAGGGCGGCGGCGAACTCGTCGGTCACCTCACCGACAGCCACATCGCCCACACGTGAAACAACCCGCTCCACAAAGGATTCCACGCGCCGGTAGCCGGCGGCAGCCTCGGCCAGGGCACCATCGGAGTACTCGAGCATCGACCGGTAATGCGCGCTACCAAGGTAATACCGCAGCTCCGCGGCCCGCACCTTGTGCAGCATCGCGGGGATCGCGACGACGTTGCCGAGCGACTTGCTCATCTTCTCGCCACCCATGGTGACCCAGCCGTTGTGCAGCCAGTACCGCGCGAACGGGTCACCGGCGCCATGCGCCTGAGCGATCTCGTTCTCGTGATGCGGGAAGATCAAGTCCATTCCACCGCAGTGGATATCGAATTCGGCGCCAAGAAGCGACGTCGCCATCGCCGAGCACTCGAGGTGCCAGCCCGGGCGGCCGCGGCCCCACGGCGTCGGCCACGACGGTTCGTCGGGTTTCGCGGCCTTCCACAGCGTGAAATCCCGGGGATCACGTTTGCCGGTCCCCGCGCTCTCGCCCTGATGCACATCGTCGAGTCTGTGTCCGGAGAGTGCCCCGTAATCAGGGAGACTCCGCACGTCGAAGTAGACGTTCCCGTGTGCGGCGTAGGCGTGGCCACGCCCGATGAGCCGTTCCATGTACTCGACCATCTGCGTCACGTACGCGGTGGCACGCGGCTCACCCGACGGGGGCTGGACGCCGAGCGCGTCGTACGCCGCGGTGAAGGCGCGCTCATGCGTCGTCGCCCATTCCCACCACGGCCGTCCGGCCTCGGCGGCCTTACGCAGGATCTTGTCGTCGATGTCGGTCACGTTGCGGACGAAGAGAACGTCGAGGCCCTTGTACTCGAGCCACCGGCGCAGGACGTCGAAGGCGATGCCGCTGCGGACATGACCGATGTGCGGGATGCCCTGGACCGTCGCGCCACAGAGGTAGATCGACGCCTGACCGTCGCGGTACGGGACGAAGTCACGTACCTCTCGGGAAGCGGTGTCAAACAGGCGCAAGGTCACGACGTGCGATCTTACCGGCTCACTGCGGTCCGCTTGTCACAAGCGCGGTGGCGACCGCCGCGATTCCCTCGCCACGCCCGGTCATGCCGAGTCCGTCGGTGGTCGTCGCGGAGACCGACACCGGCGCGCCGAGGGCCGCGGAGAGTGCCTGCTGTGCCTCGGCACGACGCGGACCGATCTTCGGCCGATTCCCGATCACCTGAACCGAGCCGTTCACGACGACGAGTCCGGCGTCGACGACAAGTCGCGCGACATGCGTCAGCATCGCCGCACCGGAGATCCCGGCGACCTCGGGTCTGCCGGTACCGAATACCGATCCCACATCTCCCAGGCCCGCCGCCGAGAGGACCGCGTCGCAGAGTGCGTGCGCGCCCACATCGCCGTCGGAATGCCCCTCACACCCGGCCTCGCCCGGAAAGTACAGCCCGACCATCCAGCATTCGGCGTCCGGGTCGACGCGATGCGCGTCTGTGCCGATCCCGACTCTCATCCTCGACCCTCCTCTGCGTGAGTCTCCTGTGCGTGACTTTCCTCTGCGACACCTTGCTCTGCGACGATGTCTCGAACGATCCGCAGGTCCCAGGGTGTGGTGATCTTGAGGGCGAGTGGATCACCGGGAACGACGTGCACCTCGATGCCGATGCGCTCGGCGAGCCCGGCGTCGTCGGTGGCCAGGCCCTGATCGTCGGCGTGCGCTGCCACCAGCGCCTCGCGCGTGAATCCCTGCGGCGTCTGCACGGCTCGCAGCAACTCGCGGTCGACGGTGCGCGTCACGGGCTCCACTGCGAAATCGAGGCCGGATTCGGCACCGACGGAATCAGCGCCGCCGGTGGGACCGGATATCGGCGCGATCTCCTTGAGCGTGTCGGCCACCGGTACACCGGGAACCACGGCGCGACGTCCCGAACGAACAGCGTCGACGACCCGGGCAAAAACCGACGCAGGCGTCAAGGGACGCGCGGCGTCGTGCACGAGGACGATGTCGGCGTCACCGGATGCCGCTATGCCCGCCCGGACGGACTCCGACCGGTGCGCTCCGCCGACGACGACGGTGACGGTGTCGGGCAGCAGAACACGCGCATGAGCCACCAGATCGGCGGGAACGACCACGACGATCGATGCCCCGAGCGACTGCGGGATGTTGTCCACGCAACGCTCGATGATGCTGCGTCCACCGAGATCGACGAATGCCTTGGGAGTCGGCTCACCGAGCCGCGTGCCGGATCCCGCTGCGGGGATGACGACACATATCCGCGAATCGGAGCCGGTCGCCATCGGCGAGCCCACTACCCGTTCCGGATCAGGACGCGGCGGCCAGGACCTCGTCGAGAATGCTGGTCGCCTTCTCGTCGTCGGTGTTCTGGGCCAGGGAGAGCTCGTCGACGAGCACACGACGTGCGCGCGTCAGCATCCGCTTCTCGCCGGCCGACAGGCCACGATCCTGCTCACGCCGCCACAGGTCACGCACGATTTCGGCAACCTTGATGATGTCGCCGGAGATCAGCTTCTCCTGGTTGGCCTTGAAACGACGGGCCCAGTTGGTGGGCTCCTCGGTGTGCGGGGCGCGAAGCACCTGGAAGACCTGATCGAGGCCCTCTTCACCGACAACGTCACGGACGCCGACGTATTCGAGCTTGGTCGACGGGATCTGGACGGTCATGTCACCGTCGGCAACCTTGAGAACCAGGTATTCGATCTGCTCACCCTTGATGGTCCGGGTCACGATGTCTTCGACCCGAGCAGCACCGTGATGGGGGTAAACAACGGTGTCACCAACTTTGAAATTCAATGTTCCATGCCCCTTTCGAGTGTGACCAGTTTAGCACGCGCTAAAACTGGGCCGCTCCCAACGGTGCAGGTCACGGCACTGAACACGACAAAAGCCTGGTTCGACGATCGGCCATAACAGCCGATCGCAACCTGCGCAAGAGCACCGTGCACATCGGAGAAGAATCACGTCGCATAGTCCGATCGCCAACGCCTCGATCACCGCCGTGCGGCCGCGCCGGCGACATTGTTTCGCAACGAATCTGCCACCCGATCGGACTTTTGCGACGCCCGCCCACTACGCTGCGTAGTGCAGGGTTCGCGAAACCCACCTGTGTGCATGCCCGCACAGGGGATTACCACCGATGACCTGGGAGGAACGGGTGTCACAGCCTCGGAATACCGCACGGCGGATGGCGTCGGCCACCGCGATCGCGGCGATCGGTCTTGCCGTCGCACTCGGAACCTCCGGCTGCGGAGCCGGGCAGGTGTCGCAGACCGCGAACCAGTTGCCCGCCGTCAACGGCGCAAGCGCCACACTCGGCTCCATGAAGCTGCGCGACGTGCAGAT
Source organism: Agromyces sp. NPDC029043 (assembly GCF_055564615.1). NCBI lineage: Bacteria > Bacillati > Actinomycetota > Actinomycetes > Micrococcales > Microbacteriaceae > Agromyces > Agromyces sp. NPDC029043. The sequence goes on from NZ_JBVHVX010000012.1 coordinate 134,638, forward strand.
CATCTACCCGGCGGAAAAGGCCGATGAGGTCTTCGGCGACGGCGGCCCCTTCGAGGTCTCCTTCGTCATCGCGAACGAGAGCCCGATCGACAACGACAAGCTGCTCTCCATCACCCCGGAGAAGGGCAAGGTGAGCATCGAGGGCAACACCGAGATCATCGCCGGCAAGGCCCTGCGCGCCGGATCTCCCGCCGGTCTGCTCGAGCCGAGCACCGTCGAGACCGTCGACGGAGAAGAACGCGCCACCGCCACCCTCACCGACGCCGGCGACACCGTCGCCTCCGGCCTGACCACCAAGCTCGTGTTCCGGTTCGAGAAGGCCGGCGAGGTGACCGTGCAGACCCCGGTCGACTCGGGAACCTACCTGGTTCGTCAGGACACCCCGCGTCAGGCCGAGCCGCCCGCCTACGAGCAGGGCCACTGATCCGGAGTCGGCCTCGGCCGGCTCGCCGACCTATCGCCTACCCCGGTAACACGATCTCCCCGATCGGTCCGGGGTTGTAGGCGATCTCCCAGCGGAATCCGTCCGGATCGCCGAAGTATCCGGTGTATCCACCCCAATCACGCGTCACCGGTTCGGATACGGGATCCGCTCCGGCGGCACGCGCGGCGGCCAGCACCTCGTCGACCTGCCCGGGTTCGACGACGTTGTGCGCCAACGTGAACGGCGCGACGCCCGCCCCCTCGGCGATCGCTCCGACCTCGTCGATGAACGCGCCGCGATCCCACAGCGACAGGACCAGATTTTCGCCGACGCGGATCATGATCACCTCGCCCTCGATGTCGAGTTCGGGGTGCCAGCCGAGGCCGTCGACGTAGAACCGTCGTGAGGCGTCGAGGTCGCGGACGGCGAGGGTGACGAAGGAGATCCGTGGGTCCATACGTCTGATCGTCGCACGTCGGCACGGCGTTCCCGGGCCTGTCGGTGTCACCACCTAGGCTGAGGGACGTGGCAAAACCGAAGTCGACGTTCCGCTGCGCATCCTGCGGTCATCAAACCCCGAAATGGGTTGGTCGCTGCCCGGAATGCGGTGAGTGGGGCACCATCGACGAGGCCGCCCCCGCTGCCTCGGCTGGCGCCGCGCGCACCGGGATCGGCGCGGTCGCGCCGTCGAGCCCGGCCCAACGCATCACCGAGGTGAACGCGACATCGTCGGTGGCCGTCCCCACCGGCATCGGTGAACTCGACCGTGTCCTGGGCAAGGGCGTGGTGCCCGGTTCGGTCATCCTGCTCGCCGGCGAGCCCGGCGTCGGCAAGTCGACGCTGCTCCTCGAGGCGGTCAAGCACTGGGCACGCTCGGGTCGGACGGCGCTCTACATCACCGGTGAGGAGTCGGCCGGGCAGGTACGTATGCGCGCCGAGCGAACCGACGCCGTCCATGAAAACGTCTATCTCGCAGCCGAAACCGATCTCGCCACCATCCTCGGCCATGTCGACGAGGTGGTGCCCAGTCTCCTGGTGGTGGACTCGGTGCAGACCGTCGTCGCCACCGGAACCGACGGCGTCACCGGCGGTGTCACCCAGATCCGCACGGTCACAACAGCTCTCGTATCACTGGCGAAGAACCGCGGTATCGCGGTCGTCCTCGTCGGTCACGTCACCAAGGAGGGCGCCGTCGCCGGGCCACGATCCCTCGAGCACCTCGTGGACGTCGTGTTGAGTTTCGAGGGCGACCGGCACTCCACCCTGCGCATGGTGCGCGGCGTGAAGAATCGCTTCGGCGCCGCCGACGAGGTCGGCTGCTTCGAGCAACGCGACGACGGCATCCACGAGGTTCCCGATCCGTCGGGAATCTTTCTGCACGAACGCAGTTCGGATGTCAGCGGTTCGGTCACCATGGTCACCATGGACGGCAAACGTGCGCTCGTCGGCGAGATCCAGGCGCTCGCCAACACGACACAGATGGCGATTCCGCGCCGTGCCGTGTCCGGCCTGGACTCCGCACGGGTCGCGATGATCGCTGCCGTCCTGCAGGCCCGCGCCGGAATCAAACTGGGCGACAAGGAGATCTACGTGTCGACGGTCGGTGGGATGAAGGTCACCGAGCCGGCCGCCGATCTCGCCATCGCGCTCGCCGTGTCGTCGAACATCACCAATCGTCCGGTCCCGCAGAGCCTCGTCGCGATCGGGGAGGTCGGGCTCGCCGGCGAGGTGCGCCGGGTGACGGGTCTCGCCCGACGCCTCGCCGAGGCCAAGCGCCTCGGTTTCACCGTCGCGATCATCCCGGCAGGCACCGAGGAAAAGCTCCCACGCGGCATCGAGACGGTGATGGTCGCCAATCTGGCTCAGGCGATCGACGTCGCCAACAACGGCACGCCACGCACCCAGAAGACGAAGCTCCATTCGGTCGGCGAGGCACCGTTCTGAGGCCGACACCGCCGAGGAGCACGCCGGTCAGAGCGATGTCCCACCGACCGAAGTGAACTCCGGGGTGCGTGATGCCGTCAGGGCCGCTGCAACCGCTGCTTGTCCTCGTCGGAGAGCTGACTGTTCCCGACGTGATCAGCGAAGTGTTCGCGGGCGTTGATGGTCACGAAGATCGCGTGCGCAACCGCCGCCGGCGACTCGATGTCGTCGATGTAGCCGATGGCCTCGGTGTAGACCTTGCGTCGCTGCACGCCCAGGATGTCCCCGCGGAACCTCAGCGTCTCCCCGACGGGGATCGGGGCGATGAAGTCCACCTCGAGGTGCACGGTCACCGCCGACGATCAGCAGGGGCACGGTCCCCATGACCTCGTCGAAGGCCGTCGAGAGGATCCCACCGTGGATGACGCCGGGGCCACCTTCCATCCACGGCAGGACTTCCATCGACGCGTCGACGGTAAAACCCTCACCCGCGATCGCGGCGATGTGGAGCCCGTGCGGCGATTGCTCCCCGCAGCCGTAACACATCGGGTTATGCATACGGATGCGCTCGCCGGGTGGTGCGGCCTTCGGGTGACGCTCGATGGGGTCGAGGTCGGCGGGCACGACGAAGTTGGTCTTCACGTCCCGATACCCTAGTGGCCAGACGAAACAGAGAGGGAGGTGGGCACATGGCGGAGACCGAGCGATCCGATCTCATCCCCGAGACCCTGGCCCGCGTGGCACCCGGCACGGGTCTGCGCGACGGTCTCGAACGCATCCTGCGCGGCGGCACCGGCGCGCTGATCGTGCTCGGCCACGACTCCGACGTCGAGAAGATCTGCGACGGCGGATTCCATCTCGACGTCGAGTTCGCCCCCACCCGCCTGCGCGAGCTGGCGAAGATGGACGGGGCCGTGGTCCTGTCCACCGACGGCAAACGGATCGTCCGCGCCAATGTGCAGCTCGTCCCGGATCCCGCGATCCCCACCGAGGAGTCCGGCACACGGCACCGCGCCGCGGAGCGCACCGCGATCCAAACCGGCCATCCGGTGATCTCGGTGAGCGCGTCGATGTCGATCGTCAGTGTGTATGTCGCCGGTATCCGTCGCGTCGTGGAGAGTCCCGACCCGATCCTGTCGCGCGCGAACGTCGCGCTGGCCACACTCGAGCGCTACAAGATGCGCCTCGATGAGGTCATCGCCGCACTGTCCCGGGCCGAGATCGAGGACTACGTCCTGCTGCGCGACGCCATGTCGACAGCCCAGCGGATGGAGATGGTGCGTCGCGTCGCCGAGGAGATCGACGAGTACGTGCTGGAGCTCGGCGTCAACGGCCGCCAGGTGAGCCTGCAACTCGAAGAGCTCATCCGGGACAACGACACGATGCGTGAACTCCTCGTCCGCGATTACTATGCCAGTCCCGAACCGGCCACCACCGAGGAGGTGCGGCAGTCGCTGGAGACCATCGAGCGGCTCTCCGACACCGATCTGCTCGACCTCACCCAGCTCGCCGAGGCGTTCGGCTATCCGACGACCATCGAGGCGCAGGACACGTCAATGCGCCCGCGTGGTTACCGCTTGCTCGCGCGGATCTCGCGGCTCCAGTTCGCTCACATCGACCGGCTGGTGCGCAGCTTCGGCAGTCTGCAGACCCTGCTGGCGAGCAGTTCCGCCGACCTGCAGGCCGTGGAGGGTATCGGCACGGTGTGGGCGCGCCACATCCGTGAAGGACTGTCCCGCCTCGCCGAGTCGAGCATCGAACGCTACGACTGATATCGAGGTCGGGGCCCGACAGATCAGGGCTCGGCAGGCGCGACGACGTTGAAGGTGATCGGCGCGGATTCCTTCTCGCCGATCTTCCCGATCGCCTGGTACGACCCGACCGGCACCGGCTCACGCGGCGTCCGGCAACCCGGCGTCGACGTCGTACCCGACCAGGTGATCGTGTCGCGCACCTGCTGCGCGGGCTGCAGCAGCTGATTGTTGACCGTGTCGATGGGCGAGCAGTCCCGCGCGCTCCACAGAGTCCGCGCGCCGTCGAGCGTCCGCACGATCACGTTCTGCGCCGCCTTGCCGACATCCCGGGTGCATTCGGTGAGTCCGGCGTTGGTGGTCACGATGGTGAACACCGGCTGGCTACCGACGGTGTATGTCGGCTTGTCGGTGTAGAGGACGACCGAGATGTTCTGATCCGGGCACAGTCCCGACGCCGGAACCGCCGCCGGTGCGTCACTCGCCGTGGCGCTGCCCGCGGCCGGTACCTGACCCGGCGCCCCGGCAACACCCGACGACTCTGCGGAGCCACCCGTGCCACCGCTGCCGCCATAGGCGACCTCGCTCGATTCGGCGGGGGTTCCCGTCAGACCTGCCGAGGTCGTCGACGACGCCACCGCAGCCGGGGTCGAGTCGTCGTCATTGCTTCCGGTGGTCCAGATGATCAAGCCGATGATCAGACCCACCACTGCCAGCGCACCGACACCTGCGACGACGCGGCGTCGCCAATAGATTTCGGGCGGCAGCGGCCCCTGCGGATCGATCACGTCACCAAACTATCGCCGTCTGGTCAGAACCCCCGCCGACCAGATGCGGCGTGTCGCAAGAAAAACGCCCCTGACCGGCGGAAAGTCTCAAGTTCTGGTTCAGGGAAGATGCGTCACATCCACAGGCCTCACACAGGCTCGATGGTGACCGTCCCGATATCGCCGTAAACACCCCGCAGGCGGGTGAAACCCTCCCCGAGTTCATAGGTGAGCCCCACGATGGCGAGCGTCCCGGCGTTGACCCGATCGGCGATGATGCGGCTGCGCTGCATCAGCAGGCGCCCGGTCTCCACGACATGGTGCGCCTCGAACTCGTCGACGCGGGTCAGCCCTTCGGCGCGGCCGGCGAGGATGCTCGGCGTCACGCGCTCGACGAGGTCCCGGATGTAGCCGCCGGGGATCTGCAGATGATCGAGCGCCTCGAGGGTCGCTGCGACGGCACCGCAGCTGTCATGCCCGAGGATCACGATCAACGGCACCTCGAGCACCTCGGCCGCGTACTCCAGCGAACCGAGCACCGCGGAATCGATGACGTGGCCCGCCGTGCGCACCACGAACATGTCCCCGAGACCTTGATCGAAGATGATCTCGGCGGCGAGGCGGGAGTCGGCGCAGCCGAAGAGCACCACATGCGGGTGCTGCCCGCCGACGAGGCGCGCCCGATCCTCGATACCCTGGCTGGGATGTTGCGATTCGCCGGAGATAAACCGCTCGTTCCCCTCTTTGAGTACGGCCCAGGCTGCTCTCGGGGTCATTCGCGTCATGGGCACTAGTCTGCCACCGGCCGCCGTACTCGGCTGGTTCGACGTCCACGAAAGGGATCTTCCGTGGCGAGAGCCCGGATTGTCCGGATGGCAGATCCTGATCAGCGAGATCATGCTGCAGCAGACGCCGGTCAACCGCGTCGTGGGCCCGTGGCGGGAGTGGGTGACCCGCTGGCCGGTCCCGTCGGCTATGGCGTCGGCGTCGCCCGGGGAGGTGCTGCGCGCGTGGGGCAAACTCGGCTACCCACGACGTGCCCTGCGACTGCATGAGTGCGCGCAGGTATTGGCCCGGGATTTCGACGACGAGGTGCCGCGCGACGTCACGATGATGCTCACGCTGCCCGGCATCGGCGATTACACCGCCCGCGCCGTCGCCTGTTTCGCCTACGGACAGCCGGTGCCCGTCGTCGACACCAATGTTCGACGCGTCATCGCCCGAGCCGAACACGGACGTGCCGAGCCCGGCAACCCGTCGCGCACCGATCTCGCCGACGCCGAGCGACTCCTCCCCCGCCTCGGCGACGACACGTATTCACCTGCGGCTCCACGCTTTTCGGCGGCACTCATGGAATTGGGCGCACTGGTGTGCACCGCCCGCAATCCGCACTGCGACGCCTGCCCGCTCCCGGATTGCACCTGGGTCCGCATCGGGCGGCCCGCCCACACCGGACCGCCGAAGAAGGTACAGAAGTTCGCCGGAACCGACCGACAGGTCCGTGGACTCCTCCTCGACGTGCTGCGCGCCACCGACTCCGCCGTCGATCGGCACCTCCTCGATGCCGTGTGGACCGATGCGGCACAACGCGACCGGGCCCTGGACTCACTGCTCACCGACGGACTGGTGGAGCTCACGTCGACGGGCCGCTACTGCCTGGCAGGCGAATCGGACTGACGACGAACGATCGAATGACACGGCGCCCCCGGTCCGCTTCCCGAGTATCCGCATCAGCCGCTAGGGTTCGCCCCCATGACGACACCGCCGAATCAGCCTGATCCGTGGCAGCAGGGGTATTACCCTCCCCAGAACCCCGCCGGCCCAAAGCATCCGGCGAACCCGCAGTATCCTTCCGGCGCCCACTAGCAGCCCGGGCAACAATTCCAGCCCGGGCAACAGTATCCGCCTGTCATGCCACCCGCCCGGCCCAAAATGGATGCCGGCGTGGCCTTTTCGTGGGCGTGGTCGACGTTCACGGCGCACTGGCGGGCGCTCGTCGTGCCCGGCGTGCTCATGGTGCTCGCGACGATCGTCCCGCTGATCGCGTACTTCGTGCTCCTGTTCCCGGCGATCGACGCGTTCACCGAGGCCGCTGCGGATCCGTACGCGACGAGCGACGTGGGGAACGGCGTCGATGTCGGGTCACTGGTCGTGGTGGGCGTTCTCTATCTCGTGGCGATCATCGCGGCGTTCTATGTGCAGGCCTCGATGACCTCCGGAGCCCTTCGCGTCGCCGACGGCGAACAGCCGACCGTGTCGATGTTCCTGGTGCCCCGCAATCTCGGCCGGGTCGTGGTGACCGCACTCCTCGTGGGCATCATCGTCACGGTGGGAAGCGTGCTGTGCATCGTCCCCGGCCTGATCGCGGCATTCTTCCTGCAGTTCGCGATCATCGCCTGCATCGACCGGAACTCCTCGGCGACAGAGGCGATACGGACGTCCTTCGACGTGGCGAAGACCCGTACCGGCGACTCTCTGCTGACCTTCCTGTGCCTGTACGTGATCAACATGCTCGGCGCTGCGGTCTGCTTCCTCGGCGTGGTGATCTCCGCGCCGCTGGGCCAGCTGTTCTTCGCGCACTGCTACCGCCAACTGATCGGCGGGACGATCGTCCCGGTCGCGGCATCGCAAACCTCACCCGCCCCGCCGACGCCTCCCGCGGGACCGTACGACCCCTACCGCTGATCACCGCGCGGCGGTCGTCATTTGCCCACCACCACACCGGACAGGAACGCCTCCACGGCGCCGCGATACAGATCCGGCGCATCGTCGTGCACGAGGTGGCCAGCACCCGGGGCCCGCACGTACCGGGCTTTGTCGTTGAGTGACAACATCTTTCGCATCTGCCCGGCCGGCGTGACGGTGAACTCCGCCTCGATCAGCAGGCTCGGCACCGCCACCTGCGACCACTGGTCCCAGAAGTCGCGGCCGCCCCACTCCTCGGCGACCTCGGACCAGATGGTCAGGTCACCGTGCAGCCGCCCGTCGTCGAAGGCCTCGTAGAAGTAGCGGCCCGCGACGGGACCGAACATCGCGACGGCGTCGTCGGGAGTGGCGAATCGGTCGGGCCAGGACTCGAACCACGGCGTCCAGTTGCGGGTGGTGCGTCCGCGGAAGTCCGGAGCCATGTCCTCGACGACCAACGCCGACACCATCTCCGGGTACTCCGCGGCGGCGCACCATCCGTGCAGCGCCCCCATCGAGTGACCGACGAGGACGGCCGGCCCCCGATCGATCCAGGTGAGGATCTCGGCCAGGTCCCCGACAAAACGCTCCGTGGCGAGCTCTGCCGGGTCGTCGGGCATCGTCACGTCCGCGCCGGTGTGGAACGCGGCGTCGTAGGTGAAGACGCGACCGTAACGACGCAGCCACGGCACCTGCCGCCGCCACGTACGCCCCCGCCCCATCAGTCCGTGCAGCAACACGATGGGACCGAGGGGTCCATCCTCCCCGCCGTGGTCGCGCAGCCCGCTTTCCGTCACACATGGAGGCTATTTCACCGACCGGGAGGACTAGGCTGGCGACATGGCAGTGGTGAAGATCAACGCGATTTCGGTCCCCGAGGGCGCAGGCCCCGAGTTGGAGAAGCGGTTCGCACATCGTGCGCACGCCGTCGACGGCTCGCCGGGTTTCCTCGGTTTCCAGCTCCTGCGTCCCGTGAAGGGCGATGACCGCTACTTCGTCGTGACGCAGTGGGAGAGCGAGGAGGCCTTCCAGGCGTGGGCGTCGGGTCCGGCCCGCGAGGCGCATGCCGGCGAGCGTGCCAAGCCGGTCGCCTCGGGCGCGGATCTCCTCGAGTTCGAGGTGGTCCTCGACGCCAAGCCGAGCTCCTGAACGACTCGGTTCCCCTCTTCCCGCTCGGCTCGGTGTTGATGCCGGGTGAGTCGATCTCGCTGCGGATCTTCGAGCCGCGGTACCGCCAGATGTTGTCGGATTGTCTTGCCGCGCAACCCGACGACGACGCGGCGTCGTTCGGCGTCGTACTCATCACCCGTGGTTCCGAGGTCGGTGGCGGCGACGCCCGCACCGACGTCGGAACACTGGCACGTATCGAACACCTCGTCCGTGAGCCCGACGGCCGCGCGGCGCTGACGTGTGTCGGGGGGCAGCGTTTCCGCGTCGGCCGGTGGCTGCCGGATTCGCCCTATCCACACGGTGAGATCGAACTGCTCCCGACGCCGCCGCTCTCGGACCGGCATCGGGCCGCGATCTCCGCACTCGCAGGTCAGGTGCGCACCGCTCTCGACACCCTCGCCACCGCGCGCGGCATCCCGCGGGAACGACTCCCGGTATTCGACGACGACGCTCTCGACGACGCGCTCCTCGAGGTGCACGGCATCGCCGGCTGGGCGGCGCGGGTACCGATCGGCCCCGCCGACCGGCAGCGAATCCTGGAGGCCGACGACGCCGACACCCAGATCGCCGCGCTGACCGACGCGGTGGAGGGCTTCACCGCGATCGTCGAGTTCGGCCCCTGACCCTGGTCCAAATTTAGAACGTGTTCTAGTATCGGATGTGTAGTGGTTCACACCTACATCACAACTGGCGAGGAGCACATCGACCATGACGGAGACCGTCGAATCCCGACCGACCACCGCTCTGGTGGGCGCCGGGGATCAGCCCCAGCTCTACATCGGCGGCCAGTGGGTCGACCCCCATTCCACCGAGACCCTCGAGGTCTTCTCCCCGGCGACCGGCGAGCGCGTCGGTTCGGTGCCGCTGGCCGATGCGACCGATGTCGATACCGCTGTCGCCACTGCCCGCGCCGCCTTTGAGAGTGGGGTCTGGCGGGACAAGGCCCCCGCCGAGCGCGCCGCGGTCCTCAACCGCGCCGCCGACCTGATCAATGAGCGCATGGGCGATATCTCCGCACTTGTCTCCGCCGAGATGGGGTCCACTCCCACCGACGTCGCCACCCTCCAGGGACTGCCCGCGACCGGCGTCCTGCAGGGATATGCCGCTGCCGCAACCGATTTCCCGTGGGAGGAGCGTCGTACCGGCCTGTTCGGTGAGACGCTGGTGACCCGTGAGGCCGTGGGTGTCGTGGGTGCAATCGTCGCCTGGAACGTTCCGCTGTTCCTGCTGTGCAACAAGTTCGGACCGGCACTGGCCGCCGGATGTTCCATCGTCCTCAAGCCCGCACCGGAAACCCCGCTCAACGCGAATCTGTTGGCACAGCTGTTCGTCGATGCCGGTGTCCCCGAGGGTGTCATCTCCGTCGTTCCCGGTGGCGTGGACGCCGGACAGGCACTCGTCGACCATCCCGACGTCGACAAGATCACCTTCACCGGCTCCACCGCCGCGGGTCGCGTGATCGCAGCGAAGTGCGGCGAGAGCCTCAAGCGTTGTTCGCTGGAGTTGGGTGGTAAATCGGCAGCCATCGTCCTCGACGACGTCGACCTGGCGGCGAACATCTACATGTTGGTGTTCTCGGCGGGCCTGATCAACGCCGGTCAGGCATGCGTCGCGCAGACACGTGTGTTGGTCCCGGCCTCACGCCATGACGAGATCGTCGCAGCCATGGTCGAGACGGCCAAGTCCTTCACCCCGGGCCTGCCCACCGCCGAGGGCACCATGCTCGGCCCGCTGATCACGGCGAAGCAGCGCGACAAGGTCGAGGGTTACGTCGCCAAGGGCAAGGAAGAGGGCGCCACCGCAGCCCTCGAGGGCGGACGTCCCCCGGGTCTCGATGACGGGTTCTATGTCACCCCAACGATTTTCACCGGTGTCACCAACGACATGACGATCGCCCGCGAGGAGATCTTCGGACCCGTCATCAGTGTCATCTCCTACGACGACGTCGACGAGGCCATCGCCATCGCCAACGACTCCGACTACGGCCTCGCCGGTTCCATCTGGACCTCCGACGTCGAGCGCGGCGTCGAGATCGCGAAGCAGATCCGCACCGGCACACTGGGAATTAACTGGTACGCCATCGATCCCGCGTCCCCCTTCGGCGGCTACAAGAACTCCGGCATCGGCCGCGAGAACGGCCGCGAGGGACTCGAGAGCTATCTCGAGCACAAGTCCATCCTCATGCCGATGGGCTACACGTCAGAATAGATGCGACCTCGGCCCCGCGGCCAGATCAGCAGATCGTCACGCTGAGCGAGACGAACTGCTGATCCCAGCACCGAGGTCGACACCAGCCCCTACTCTCACAGGGAATCCGGGCCGGGCAACCACACGGTTGCCCGGCCCAACCCGTTGTGGACCCAGGTTGGTCCGGCCGACCTCTGTCTGGACTGACGAAGAACGAGGGAGCGCAGCGACCGATGTGATGAGGAGGGAAGACGGAGGGCTAAGGCCGGACC